>PMTY01000057.1 GCA_003167155.1 Candidatus Cybelea tumulisoli | reverse complement strand
TCAAAAAATTCCTACGAATACCGCCGCTATCCTTCAAGCCGCTTTGAAAACACGCCCTAGAGTATTCGAAGAATTGGACGATGCCAGAAGACCTTGAGAGGAGAGCGTCCTGTCCGCAACGGCATTGATAGTTGCATTCGAAGGTCGCAGCGTCAATTCATGGGATGCAAACGGCTAGGCTGCCCGGACGGTCCATGGGCCAGACGTGCTATATCCGCGAAAGGACCTACCGATCGTGGAGCCAGTCGTAAGCGAATGCGTAGCGAACCTAGTTCCGACCTTCAGTCTATCGCACAGCACTTGGGGCCCGATCCCTGCAAACAGAGGCCTCGCGATCGCCAGCGCACTACCAAGTAATCCGGTTCCCAAACCCGACTAGTTCTCCCCTTGGCTGGCCAAATCGCTTTGGAGGAGGCGGAACAGATTGCCCACCGTCGCCGCCGCTTGAACGCAGCAGGTCGCGACATACCTCGTAAGGTTCTCCTCCCACGCACGAGGGGCAACCCGAAGTACGCAATGATCGCCTTCGTCCAGCTCACCCCTATTTGCTTTCGGCGCAGCGATACAGCACCGGGCGAATTCCACACCCCCAACGCTTTGGCCATTCGCGAGCGAAACGAGCCCGGCTCTGGTGGCAAGGAGCGCGTAGCTTTCTCCCTGCGCATGTGGTGACCCTGAAGCGATCGGCGATCACGTTCGGACGCCCACCATGTTTGCTTGTGGCGATGTGATACGGGGAAGAATCCGAGACCTCCAACGATTGGCGATTCGGTAGCGAAACGAGCGCCGCCTGTGCAAGCCTCGTGGCACGTTCGCAACGCACCGAAGCCGGGCGCCCTTGGGTCGCTTTACGACCTTCGTACACCTAGTAGAGGCAGCAGGGCGTTGTGTTGCCACACGGTTATGTGGCGTTGCTTCCCAAAGAATCTCGCTTCTAACCTTTTGACCATTTCCCGGCCGCCTAGGTCGGCGCCGTTGAACAATTCAATAGCAGCGATCAGTAAGATCAGAGCTGTAACAGTTCGGATCAATTCGTCTTGACGTGTAAAATGCAAAGATCGTTCTCCGCGTTCAGCGCGGTTTTCGTTGCCTTTGCGGAAAACGTCCAGCAACGCGACCATATCTCCATGCAGGAGGCCGGAGCCCAGAGTGTACTCTACCTGAAGCCATTCTAGGTATTCACCGAACGTTTCGGGACCGACGTTCAAACTTGTGAGCGTCGCGACCAGCAGCTCTCGGATTCGCCCCAGCGCGATTTTCGACGGTCCGGCATCTAAGTAAGCCGTGAATTTCGCGTGTTCGTCCGGCGTCATATGACCCATAACGTTGCGTGTTGGCAGCATCAGCTTTCGCGCCATTGCCGAAGCCTGTGCTGCGTCTTCTTCTGCCCGGCCCGGCCCACATCGATATCGGTGCGCCCGAAACGCATATTCTGTTAGCGATCGGTTGAGCATCCTAGCGGCTCGCACTGACCCGTGAGCGCCCAAGGATAGCGCCGCTTCCGAAACATCGTAAGCTACTGTCGTCAATACGAGATGCCACACATGGACGGATTTTCGCTGGTCATCCGGCTCCGCGTCGATCCCGGTCTCCAGTCGCTCCCCGATGGAGCGAAGCGTCTCACGGGCTTCTTCGCCGAAGGCCAGGCGCTCAGTTACGCCGGCACCCTCGTCGCTCACGGACCTATCACGCGAGCCAAGGTGCCAGAACCGCATCGCGACCCGCGACGAAAACGATCAGTCGGGAAGGGTTGCATCGAGGCACCCTTAGCGTCGGCTCAGGTACGCAACACATGCGCCCACAAGGCCGACGACCAAGATCGCTTCGTCAAGCGTAGGCGATTTGGTCTCGTCCACGTGACGCGCAACGTTACTCGCATATCCCCATATCATCTCGAATGCACTTGGCAGCGGAGATGCGAGCAGAGTGTCCCCCTTCTTATTTAATATTGAGCCTAGTGTCGCGTTGCGGTCGCCTGTGATGTCTCTTGCGACCGCTTCCATTGCGCCTAATGCCCACCGCACCGCATCGCGTGTATCCGGCTGTGGCCGCCGCGACAGTGCCTGCACGGCTTTCCGAAGCTCGGCTAATGCCGTGGATCGTCCGGACTCTTCAAGGCCCTCTTCAGCATAAGCGACGATCTCATCCGTGACGTCGCCTGTTCGTAGAACGACCTGCGCATCAACGATATGCCAAGCCAGTTGCTCTTCACTAAACAGGACATTGAGCTGATCAGCTATAGCCTTGCGTTCGGTTCCGCTGTAAGACTCCACTACCGCTTCAACGATGTCGTAGAACAGCGGCCATGGCGCTTCATACACCAATTCCTGCACTTCCTGCCAAATGTTGGGGTACAGGCTCCAATTATCGGGATTGGGGCGTTTACGAAGCACTTTACAAACGACTTCGCGCAAACGGCCTGGGCCGACCCGTTCTTCGAAAAAGTCTAGAAAACCGACACGGATGCTTTCGGGAGCATCCTCTCTTATGAGATCAGATGGGCCGACTGCGGGCCTCTCGGTGTAGCCATATCGCTGGGAAAACCTGGGCATAGGATGGTCGTTTTGCAACGGGAGTCGCGCAAATCCCTCGGGTCCCTCCCGAGAGCTGCAACGGGTCGCGTAAGAAACCGCTTTTTGTCCGCGAGGTTCCCCTAAAGCGTCCCCGGCATCGCTCACTCGAACGCTTCCCTATCCTCGGGTCCTTAGCCCAGGATCATTTGTTGTTCGCCGCTGTAGCCCTAGAGGTAGCCAACGCGACCCGATGCAAACAAGTCGTCATATGGCGTGTCTTCGTTCGCCCGATCAGGAGGCAGCATTTCGTTTCGAGATGTTCGCATCCATTCTGGGGGATGTAGTAAAGACATTAGACGATAACACATCCGACGAGCCTTTACTTCGCGGCCCCACTACGTTGCTCGATTATATTGAAGACGAACTCGCGATCGCTGAACCATTTCGGAGCCAGAACAATGCGGAATATGTGCGCGATCATGCAAATGATCTGTTATCCGACCCGGTACTAGCAAACGACCCTCAGTTGTTGCCCTGCATCTCAGATGTAGCGACCGCAGCCTCCGCAATCGCAGCGATGAACGGCGGAGAACGAGTAAGGAACGCCCGGGCCCTTCTTGCAAGCCCTACAGCCGCGGCCAGCAAACTCATCGACGGAGGAAGGTATTTTGAGGTCCTACTCGATCGTCTTATCGATCAGATTTGTAGAGCTCCAATGCAATCGGTAGGTTACGATGACCTAAGGCTGTCCGCTCAGGGCGTAGTATTCGCATTTCAGGCAACGGGCTTCAGTTTAGAAGCAATCGGATCATTTTCGCGGCGATTGGCTTCGATACCGTATACTGAGTATCAAGGGAACGTAATACACGATCTCCCGGTCAGCGTTTCGCTTAGAGGCTACTTAGCAAAAGAACGCTTCGACAGACATGCCTACAACCAGGCGGTGAAGCAAATCTTAGATGGATACACGATCGCGGATAGGTTAAGAGCCCTCGACGTCTGGTATCGACAACCGCCGCTCTCGCTCACGATTATCGCTCGCATCGAGGGATTGTCCCTTGCTCCAGATGTTAAGGTCGGAAACGTCTTGTTCTACCAACCTTTGGCCGGGCGGCCTCGCTTTGTGCGTTGTTCCGTAGTCAATAAGCAAATGGATTGGGAACTCTTCCACGAGCCCGGATGGCCCAACGCTGCTGTTGACCTCAAAGCAAGGGACCACCGGGCGGCACAGCGACAGGGGTTGGAGCTGATCACGGAGGCGCTCGATCTGCTGGGGCTACATTTTTCACATAGGCTGCCGCTCTCTGCCAAAGTTGGCCACTCTCTAACCGTAGACCGCTGGGGCCATCTCAGCAGCTCGCGCAGCGAAATTGATATGACGGCGCCNNGGTATGCTTCGTTCGGAGCAGCGGATCACTGCCACAGCTAGTCCTGACCGAGACCGGATCCGCGATGCAATGAGAACACTACGGCGGGCCACGGAAGCGGAAGTTCTTGAAGATCGTCTGCTGGGTGGATGGATGTCTCTTGAGGCTCTCCTTGGAGATGATGCACAGCTACAGTTATCGCTGCCTCGTTTGCCACTAAGAGTTGCTGAGAAGCGAATCGCCGCTCTTATCGGGGCAGTTGCCGCCAATTCGTATCGTACCGATCTTTCCGTTGCACTATATCAGGAAGTTGAGAGAGCTTTGGGAGATCAAACATTCAATCAACACTCCGACTTCATCGACGCTCCCAGCGAGGTCCTCATCGAGGCTGGGTTCGGTCCACAAGCTACTGTTGAAATCAAAATTGCCGATTTTGTCCCCCAACTGAGATCGCTCGCACCGTTTATACGTCAACCACTATTGCAAGCGAAGGTTGTGAGCGGGTTGAAGTTCTATGAAGATGCCGCCGTGGCTCTATCGCGGCTTCGCTTGCTAAGAGCGGGCGCTGCGGCCGAAGCTACGATCATTTACCAGATGCGAAATCGACTTGTTCATCAGGCAAAGCGGAGGCCCGAGGTGTTGGAGTATTATGCCTCCCGCTCAACCCGATATGCATCCATGATACTACGTGCTTTGATGCTGTCCCCAGCAACGCTGTCTAATCAAGCCATCTTCCAAGGTCAACTTGACGACGTCGAAACGCTCCTTTACAATCTTGCGCAAGGCGACATAGCGGCGCTCTCAAGATAGGCTGGCGGCAACGACGAGTCGCGGTCGGCCTTAAAGTGGGAAGGTCGGGTCTTTGGGCGAAATTTATCTGCGCGGTTACCCCAAAGCAACCGGCGGTCGCCTTCGTCCTCCCCCCCCACCCCGATTTGCTTTCGGCGAGGTGATACGGAGAGAATCCGAGGCCTCCATTGGTTCGCGCTTCGATAGCGAATCGACTCGCCGGCTGTGCTGGTGGGAAGGGGCGCATAACGCTCTCTCCCCGCGCATAAGAGGCACCCCCGAGGCCATTGGTGATCGTCTCGAACGGCCCGCAGCATGGTTGTTTTCGGCGACGTGCTGCACGAAGTCGCATGGCCTGAAGATCCTCACAGGCCGGGTCCATTTACGAGTTCCGGCGAACATCCAATCTGGGATGGAGGGCGCTTGAGATGAAACGGTTGGAGTTTAGCAGTTATACCTTCGGCCTTGTCGCGGCTACCGTGATGCTTGCAGGGTGCGCCGGCCCGCAGCCGCCAGCCGGCGTAAGAGGCGAGATACCGCAACCCGCCGCGCTTGCGAGGCGCCTAGATAGCAGCCGCTCATGGATGCTGCCCGCAGCGAAGAGCATGGGACGTCTATTATACGTCTCCGACTCGTGGTCCAGCGATGTCTACGTCTACGATTACGCTTCCCGCAGGCTAGTCGGCATCCTGAGCGGTTTTACGACTCCTGCCGGCCAGTGCGTGGACCGCCATGGCAACGTTTGGATTACGGAGTTCTCCGGCACTCAAGTCTTCGAGTACGCGCATGGTGGGACTACTCCCATCAAAACCCTCACGACAGGCGCACAATATTCGTTCGGCTGCTCAGTCGATCCCAAAACCGGAAACCTCGCCGTCGCCAATGATGGAAACTCTGGCACAATTCCCGGTCAGGTCCTGCTCTTCAAGGATGCCTCGGGAGTTCCTATTTCGTACCAGAACGGACACTGCCTTGAGCTATCGTCGCCTGGTTACGATGATAAGGGAAATCTCTACGTGGAGGGCGGCAGCTATCAGACAAACGATGTGTGCAGACTCCCGCATGGGGGAGCAACGCTGGGCCTCGTATCGAGCAATGAACTCATCTACGCCCCGGGCAGCGTGATGTGGGACGGCCAATACATTACACTTGAGGACAACGAATACAAAGGGAATCGAAATACGGCCATCTATCAAATGCAAGAAGCAACTGGCGGTAATCTGACCCTCGTTGGTACTGTTCAGCTCAACGATGATTGCGGCAGCGATGAGTTTATTGCGCAGCCCTTCATCGTTGGACGCTCAAACACGCCACGCAACCGCAAGCAAGGATATTCTGTTGTTGGCAGCAACGCCGACTGCAAAAGCAAGGTTGACTTCTGGTCTTACCCCGCCGGCGGGGACCTTGTTCCGCTGATCATGGCTCCGAAAGAACCGGATGGCCAATCCGTCAGTGTCGCTCCCTAGCTTCATGGCCTCACGAGGCTACCGTGGAGCGCAAGAGTCTGGCCGCTGAATTGAAATGCCTGCTCGCTCCAGGGGCCTCTGGCAAGCCAGACCATCGACAAATCAACCCAGCCACCCCTTGCCAAGCTAGGGTGATGCGTATAGCATCTGGGGACTAGCTTCTTTAGTCGCGTCAACTTGGAGGTTGGGACCTGATGCGATACGGCGATCGGCGTTGGCGCCTTGGCGCCCCAACTGTGTTCAGCGTCCTGATGGCCCTTGCGATCATCAGTGCCTGCTCCAGCGGTCATCAATCATTTACTCCCGTTCCCCAGGCGGCGGGGAGCCGAGCCGGCAACGACCATCGCAGGCACGTCAAGCGAGACGATTTTTACAATCCGCCTCGGGTTGTCTACGGAACAGGTGGAAGTTATTGTTGGATGACAACCGCCCAAAGCGGGCCCGGCACATGGCCGTTTTGGTCTTGCCTTCTGAAATCAAACGATTCAGTACAGTTCAATAACCTTTGGCAGGTTGCGGGGTATCTGCAACCGACCTGGAACTGCAGCGAGACCTACTGGGCCATACCTGAGAATCACGCCGGAAATCCCGACGGCGTCTCGGCGCAGATCGTGCCGACCGTGACCGGCGGGGACGGACAATGCAACCGACTAGACACCGTGAGCGTGACGATTAGCCGTGATAGCAACACTGCTGTTGGCTGGAACGACAGTTTCCAAGCCTTAGGAGATTTTGCTTGGTGCAGCGCATTTAGCTGCGGCGGGAACAATGCCGAAGTTGCGGGCAACTGGGGCGTTGCCCCGCTGCCATCGCCCCCGCCATCGCCGTTACCTACACCTTGCCCAACATCGCCCAGCCAACCTAACTGGCCAACTCCGCAGCCATCCCCCC
>PMTY01000135.1 GCA_003167155.1 Candidatus Cybelea tumulisoli | reverse complement strand
ACAAAAACCGGGACACGGACACCGCCGCTCGAGATAGCAAAGAGTTCCTCCGTAACGTAATGGGCTGGATCGAACGGCGAACCGCGCTGGGTATAGACGGTGCTCTCGTTCGCACGCACGTCGTAGTCGAATACCGTCGAAGGATGGGTCGGGCTGGAGAAGCTGTAGTACGCAAGCGGATTGCTAGGCTCGCCGACGAGGTCGCTTGACGTTCCAAGACCGGGCAGCTCTACGTCGTGGAGATGCTTGCCGGAGCGCGCGAACACTTTGAGTTGCGACGCCACGTCGTGAAGATAGCGCACAACGAACCTGCCGCCTACCGCGGTAACGTTTTCCAGCACGTCTGAGCGTTCCGAAATCACGTCGCGCTCGAACGACGGGTTTCGAAGGTCGATCGCGACAAGCTTACCCTTCGGGGCATCGTTCGTGGTTAAGAAATACAGTGCCGTACCGACGTTGTCGACGTACGAGTATTGCGCGTCTCCCAGCGGCCGAACCAGCACCGTTCGATCGCGGTTCTCGCGCAGATCGCGAATAGCGACGAGGTTCCCGCCGTTGCCGGAGCCCTCAACTGCGCCCAGGATTAAATAGCGGCCATCCCAGCTTTCATTGGCATAAGCCAGCCAGTCGGGATGGTTTGGGAAGTCCTCGACGAGCTTATCCTGTGATTGCGGCGTTCCGATGCGGTGGAAGAAGGCCGCGAAGCCTTTGCCGACCGGAGTACCCGGCTCACGCTCACGCTCCGATCCGTACCCGCCGTAGTAGAAGCCGCTGCTGTCCCGAGCCCACGAAATCGGCGCCCAATCGGGCGTCCCGAGCACCGCGCCGGCAAGGTCGGCGCCGCCGTCTGTGCTCAGCGTATGCCAGCGCAGCCAGCCGCTGCCGGCAACATTGGTTGCATAGGCCACGGTACGCCCGTCGGGCGAAATGAACCACTGCGCAAGCAGCGTCGAGGAGCCCCGCCAGCGGGCGTTCGGATCGAGCAGCGTCGATGTGCGGCCGTTGCGGATCACCATCAGGACCGGCTGCGACGCTTCGGGAAGAGTGCGAGAGAAGATCGTCGCGTACGTACCCCGGTCGGGAACACCGTCGTACCGCGCGGACATCAAGCCGAGAATCGTCGAGCGAAATGCTTGCCGGTTAGGAAGACTCGCGAGACTCTGGGATGTCAGTTGCGTTTCAAGCGAAAGCCAATGCTTGACTTGAGCCGATTGCGTCTGCTCCAACCATCGGTACGGATCGGGCACGGTTCTCCCGAAGTAGCTGTCGCCAACATTGCTTCGAGGCGTTGGCGGATAGACGACTAACAGCGAGCCTGCCTTAACCGCAGGCGGATCAGCAACAGAGACTACACACCCGACCGCTAGGATGGAGAGGAAGACGGCTTTTGATCCCATCGCAGGCAGTTGCCGGGTCGCGGAGCGGCTTCCTTGCAAGCGGCCGACGATTGCTTCGTGCACCCCGCTCCATGACGTGGACGCTCAGAAGACGCCTGGTAAGTACGATCGATGGACCGGGCGTCATTGCGTTCGGAAAGCCAGCACAAAGGAGCTCATCATGTTTCTCTCGAGCCTCAAACCAAACCGAGCCGCCGCCGCCGGTGCGCTTGCCGTCGGCATCGCGATCGCGGCCTCCAGCGTCGGCATCGTCCGCGCCGGCATCGTGAATCCCGATAAAAGCAAGACGTTTACTTGCAGCAGCGGTACGGCGTGCGTCACCGGCAACTCGACCGGAAGTTCGACCTACGGCGTGTACGGCGAATCAACCGGCGCCGACGGGGTTCACGGCGTCACGAAATCGACCAATGGGAACTCCGCCGTCGCCGGCATCGCCAGTGGTACGAGCGGAAACGCCCACGGTGTTTACGGAAGGTCTGCAAACGGCGACGGCGTCTACGGCGTCACCACCAAAACGACAACTCGACGTCTGGGGTCTACGGCACCGCCGGCAATGGGTGGGGCCTCTTCGGCGAGTCAAGCGATACCTCCGGAGACTACACCGCGATCGCAGGCGTGGGCGATGCCTCGGCGACGAGCCTCTTCGTCGTTGTCAACACCAAAACCGGTGGGAGTTGCACTATCGACCCCACCGCGAACTTGGCTTGCAGCGGAAGCGTCAGCGGCTCGGCCGTGCACGTTCGACAGCGCAATAGTTCCGGCCGGCACGTCCTCAGCTATGCGGCGCAGTCAGCCTCGGCAACGATCGAGGACGTCGGCACTGCGCGCATGATCGATGGCGTCGCCAACGTCCAAATCAGCCCAGACTTCGCCTCGGTCACCGATCGCGGCTGGTACTACGTCTTCCTGACGCCGCTGGGCGACACGCGCGGGCTTTACGTCAGCGTCAAGACGGCCAACGCATTCCAAGTCCGCGAAACCCTGCGCGGCCGCAACAGCCTGGCCTTTGACTATCGGATCGTCGCTCATCCGCTGGGCGCCGCGCAGGACCGCCTGCCCGCCGCACCGAGTCGTCCCGCGTTCGCGCGCCTCATCCATCCGGCATTATAATCTCGAAGACCGCAAAGCCCGGCAGTGTCGCCCGCAGCGCGAACCGATCGAAGGACGACACTGCCGCTCTACTGCGTGAGAATCACTACGTACAGGAGCCCCATTATGGCGTCTGCGCAGACAACCGCAAGAGTTAGGCGTCGCCTTCGCAACGGGCTTGCGATGACGAAGATGCCGAAGACGAGTTTCTCCGCGGCCCCAACGACCATGGCCGGCACGCGAACTTCGGGGTGATAGGCAGCGTAGATCAACAAGCCGCCAACGAGCGCAACGAGCAGACTCCAGTGGCGAGCCATCAAGATCACCGTCGTATCACTCGTCTTCTCGCCGAGGAGCAAAGCGAGAAGTTGGCGAGGCATGACGACACCGGCGGCGACCGCGACGGTCAGAGCGCCGGTGACGAGAAGGATCGTCCCGATAGCGGTTGGAGTCAGCCGTTCACTCCATTCAGAACGCGCGTCTGATGCGCGGCTTCGTGGAGGGCCGCGTGCTCCGCCGGGCTCTTCGGCATTGGCTCCAAGTCGAACGTCACCGTATTGATCTTTCCGGTAAACGCGAACGGAGACTTATACGTTGGCGAGACCGGCGCGCGATTGTCTCTGCCGATATCCATACCGGCGTAACCGGAGAAACGCCCGGGGACGGTATGCTCTAACCTTCCCTCGGCAACGGTCGCACCGTTCACTAGGAGTTTCGTGGCGCCGCCGGTTGCCGGTTTCGGCGCATCCGCGCTGAACTCAAAGCGTACTATTACGTGGCCGGCCGGAAGCGGTTCGGGTGACGAGATCGTCCCGCCTTTGGCCATGCCGCGCAGAAGCCGATTCGTGTCGCCCAACTTCTCCAAAAGTTTTACCAGCCTTGGGTGGGCCGAGTCTTGCACGAGAGGAATGCCTAAGAAGCTGTACGTGTGGTGCAGTTTTGCATTCTGCACGTAGAGCGAGAAGCCGCCGAGAAAGTCGGCGTTGGCAACGATGGCGCCTTCCGCACCGCCGGGCGGAATGATGATATCCGCCTCGATCGCGTACGACGTGCCGTAGATGTGCGGAATCATTCCGGGCCCTACGTTCTCCACGCCCGAATAGAAGGTAAACTTCGTCGTTTTGCCTGCACCCGGCGGAAGGACGCCGAAGAAGCTTGCCATTCCGCCGAGCAAAGGCGTCGCGTTATATTTCTCCGCCTCTTCCCAGAAGAGCGCCTTGAGCTCGTTCAACCTCTCGGGGAACTCTTGCGCCAGGTCGTTTGCCTGAGAGAAGTCCTCCATCGTGTCGTACAGTTCCCAGACGTCTTGCTCCGGGTCCCAAACGCCGGGCGCAAACTTCGCCAACGCCGTGGGATCTAACGCCCAGGGGATGCGGCCGAGCTTGCAACTCGCGATCCAGCCGTCTTTATACATCGCGCGATTGCCGAGGATTTCGAAGTATTGCTGCGTGTGGCGCTCGACGGCCGCAGCGTCGTCGAAGGTGTACGCGAAGCTCGTGCCGTGCATCGGCATCTGTTCGATCCCATTGACGAGCTTTGGCACCGGAAGGCCCACGAGTTCGAGAATCGTTGGCGCGACGTCGATCACGTGCGTGAACTGAGATCGAACTTCACCCTTGCCGGTAATTCGCTTCGGCCAGGAGATAACCATCGGATCGCGCGTCCCGCCAAAATGCGATGCGACCTGCTTACCCCATTGGAACGGCGTGTTGCCGGCCCAAGCCCAAGCACAAGAAAAGTGAGGGGCGCTGCCGGGGCCGCCCCAGGCAGCGGCGCCGCCGTAGATGTCGGCGAGGTCCAGTTGCTGTTCGGCGGTCAGCGGAACTCCGTTGAGCACGGTCATCTCGTTGAAGCAGCCCGTCGTCGTGCCTTCCATGCTCGAGCCGTTGTCGCCGTAGATATAGATCACCAACGTGTCGTCGAGGATACCGATCTCTTCGATGGCAGCGACGACTCGCCCGATATTATAATCCGCGTTCTCTTGGTAGCC
>PMTY01000037.1:10802-10945 GCA_003167155.1 Candidatus Cybelea tumulisoli | reverse complement strand
CGGCTCGTGGACCGAGCCAAGGACAATACCGTGGGAAGTCTGGCGGAAATACAACCGTCATGACCCCGTAACGACTGATCCATTCCATTTGTTGGAATGGTGAGATAGCACGCTCTGCCCGAGTGATCGGGCAAATCTATAGC
>PMTY01000037.1:0-10766 GCA_003167155.1 Candidatus Cybelea tumulisoli | reverse complement strand
CCCTATCCGCTGTGGGCGTAGGAGATTTGAGGAGATTGGACCCTAGTACGAGAGGACCGGGTCGAACGAACCTCTGGTGAACCGGTTGTTCCGCCAGGAGCATAGCCGGGTAGCTAAGTTCGGATCAGATAAACGCTGAAAGCATATAAGCGTGAAACTGACTCCAAGATGAGATCTCAATCCCGTAAGGGTGAAGAGTCGTGGTAGACCACCACGTTGATAGGCCGGAGGTGGAAGCGCTGCAAGGCGTGGAGCTGACCGGTACTAATCGCTCGGAAGTTTTAACTAACTACGCAAACGCTCTCGTGACACTGGAAGTTCTTCTCTGTACAGCTTTGCAAGTTTCCCGGCGCGATCGGCTCGAGCTCAGGCTCGCCATCGCGGCGGGATCCAAGTTTCTGGCGCCCATGGCGGCGGGGTCCCACCCGTTCCCATCCCGAACACGGCAGTTAAGCCCGCCAGCGCCGATGATAGTCGGGCCGCAGGGCCCCTCGAAAGTAGGACGGTGCCAGATTTTTTCCAAAGATAGAGGCCACGTCGCTAAGCGACGGGCCTCTTTCTCTTTAGGAGACCTCTATGGAGCTGAGGCGGCTAAGCTCACGGCGGGGGGAAAGCTGGGCATACCGACGTTAATAACCTTGACATAGGTCCCGCCCGGATAGCCCGTTATTTGCACGCTGCCTTCGCCGTCGGTGGAAACCACTTGACTATACGTAGGCACGATCCAAAACCAAACCTGGCCAAAAAGCCGGACGCTTTGCACGACGCGGCCCTGCTTGCCCATGAGACTTATGCGATACGCATACTCTTGACCGAGCAGTGCGAGGGACTCGCCGTCCCATTTCACATCAGTGAAGTACTCGTACTTGCGGCCGAGATGCACCTCTCGAAAGTGGTGGAATGGGATTGGCCCGGCTGCGTTAACCCGAGAGTTGAGAATGACGGCTGTCCGGCGTTGCAACCGCTTAGCAATGTCGCTGCCCACAGCAACGCGACGCTGGGCGCCGAACACCGCGGCATCACCGAAGCGCGACGTCTTCGAACTGCGCGCGAAAATGCTCGGGTGTCAAGTTGGTCTGCGCGGCAAGGGCCGCCAAGCGCTCCGGATCGCGCAAATCCGGCGGCTCTAGTCGTACCATGTAATCTCGCGCGACGCGATAAGCTTCGGCGGACGTATCCACTTGGCGCGTGCGGATTCGTCCCGTTGAGGGATCGAGCAGATCTTCTAGTTTGACCGGCTGTACGCGGCCGCCCGCCAAGGCAATGAGCGCTCCGCTGCCGCCCTCCACCAGATAGCGAACCGCGCCAAAGCCAAGCGTGCGGGTATAGTCCACGTCGAAAGAAACCGGCCTCGCGCAGCGTAACTCGTAGCCGATGTCTTTTGTGTGAATGACCGAGTTGACGCCGATCTCGCTCAGGCGCTTGCGCACCGCATCGCGCAGGATGGTGCCGAGCGGAATATCGGCCAGCGGAACGTGCCCGAAGGAGTCGCGCCCGAGATTGCCCGCCGAGCTAACGATGTCGTCCCCGACGCGCTCCGCGATTCCCTCTGCGACGACGGCCACGCCATACTCGCGACCCAGCGAGCGTTGCTTCACGATCGAGCCGACAATCGTGTCCGTAACCGAAGCGAGCGGCGTATTCTCCGGAAACTCCTCGGGCAAAACCGCAACCGTGGCGCCGGCGGCTTTACACATGCCCAGCGTTAGCGAACCGGACTTGCGTCCCATGCAGATGACGATGTACCAGCGCGTCGTCGTTCGCGCATCCTCCATCAGCGTTTCTACGATGCCTGCGCCGACCGAGCGCGCAGTCTCGTAACCGAATGTGGGCGCGTCGTCGGGAAGCGGCAGATCGTTGTCGATCGTCTTGGGGACCGTTGCAATGCCGATGCGGCCGTTGGTGCGCTCGGCGATCCTGGCCGCGCCATACGTCGTATCGTCGCCACCGATGCAGACCAAATAGCGAATTCCCAGCGCATCGAGTGAGGTAACGCAGCGCTCGAGCGTGGCTTCGTCCTTAGCCGGATTCGTGCGCGACGTGCGCAGGATCGAACCCCCGCTCGTGTGGATGCGCGAAACGTTATCGAAGGTAAGCTCGACGGTTTTCGGCGGGCTGCCCGCGGCAAGGTCGCGATAACCGTCGTAAATGCCGATCGCGCGCAAGTCGCACTTGAAGCCTTCCAATGCCGCGGAGGCGATAACGCCGTTGATTCCGGGCGCCGGGCCGCCGCCGACCAAGATCGCCAACACGTCAGTCATGCGCTACCTGCGCTCCGGATGGAGAGGCCGGATGCGATAGATTTTGCCCGAAGCATCGTCTGCGACAAAGAGGCTGCCCTTTGGCCCTACGGCAATGCCGGTCGGCCTGCCGATTCTGGTTCGGCAACTTTGAAAGTCTGAAATAAAGTCGGTCCATTGCGCATCCGGATTCTGCCAATCCACCGGCTTCACCGGCCGGTCGCCGTCCATCGGGACAAAAACGACACGAGGCGGGGCCGCGAAACAGCCCTGGGCGTCCGTGTGCCACGAACCGTGCGCGGCAACAAAGAGCCCACCGCGGTATCGCGACGGGAAGGCGTAGGCACCGCCCTGGTGCTTCGGATAGAATGTCGCACCGATGATCGTCGAGTATGCGGGAAGCTCGACCAGCGGCTCGACCGTCGCGGAGCAGTTATCTCCGGACCAGTAGGCGTGCCGGTCCTCCTCACATTGCGGCCAGCCGTAGTCGGCGTCGCCGCGATGCGCCGAAAGCTCGTCGACAAACTCGTAAGGATGGCCGAAGGGTAGATCGTCCTGTCCGGCGCCGCCGACCCAAAGCGAACCGGTCTCTTGATTGACGGTCAGCGCGATCGCATTGCGGATGCGCTTGGCGCGCTGCGTTAGGCCCGAGCCATCGGGATTCATGACGGAGACCGCGGCCCGCGTCGGGTCCACTTCGGTACAAGGGCTCTTCCCGCCGTCGACGGTTGCGTTGCACGAGGAACCGGCGGCGGCGTACAGGCGACCGCCGGTGTAGGCGACGGACGTTGTCGTATGAATGTCGCCGTCCGTTCCCGGTGCGATCCCTCCCGTGCGAACGTCTGCGATTTGGCGGGAGTTCGGTGCCTTCTCTTCGCCGTGGTATGCGATGCTCCAAACGTGATTCGTCGTGGCCACGTAGATTTCGGAGCGCGAAGATGCAAAAGCAACGCCGGCTGCGCGATCGTCGTCGAACGTAGCGAAAACCCGCGGGCTGGCAACGCGCCCTTCCGAGTCGGGAACGAGATATACGTCGTGCCCGAGCGTTCCGACGATCAGGCTACCATTCGGAAGCGCAACGAGCTCGCGCGCAGCCGGGACGCTCGCGATCGTTTCGATAAGAAATCCGTTCGGAACGCGAAGGCTCGCCGCTTGGGTTGCGGCGCGAGCGTGTGAGCTGCAACTGTTCGCCGCAAGAACTGCGGCAACAACGAGAAGAAAATCAAAGACTCCCGAGCGCATCGCGTTTCTTTGCACGGGGGAGTCTTACCTAACTGCGGATGAGCGTCGCTGCGCGCAAGGGTTATGCCGGCGGCGGTCCCTGACCGGGCGGCGGTCCTTGATCCGGCGGTGGTCCTTGGTCCGGCGGTGGTCCCTGATTCTGCGGTCCCTGGTCCGGCGGTGGTCCCTGACCCTGCGGGCCCTGATCCGGCGGCCCACCCTGGTACTGCGGACCCTGATCCTGAGGGCCCGGACCCTGCGGTTGCTGGTTGCCCTGTTGCTGCATCTGTCCCCGACGCTGCTGCATTTGCTCGGCGCGTGCGCGCATCTGTGCGTGATACTGAGTCAGCTGGTCGCCGTTGAGCACGCTCAATATCTGGCGTCGCAGCTCGCGGCTCGCCTGGCGATCGCGAGGGCTCCCTTGCGGATGAGCCTGCGAATACTGATTGATCATCGATTGAACGCGTTGTTGCTGGTCGCCGGAAAGATTGAGATTTCCGAGCCGTTTCATCCAGCCGTGCTGAAGTTTTGCTTGGCTGGGAGTCGTGGTGCGCTGGGCCGTAACGCCCTGTGGTTGACTTTGCTGGGCGTAGGCGCCGAGCGGCATTGCGAGCGCGACCGCTAAAGCGCCCGTTGCCAAAAAGGTAGTCTTCATAGGCTCGATCTTACGCGCTACCGTTCAAAGGTGCCTGAATGCTCGATTAGGACCGGGCAAGCGGCTTGATTGCGACCGCCGCGACCGCTTCGGAGACGTGGGTTATGAAGCGTTTAAAGTTGTCGTAAAAGAGTTGCGCAAGCTTGCGTGCTTGCTCGTCATAAGCAGCCTTGTCGACCCAGGAATTGCGTGGATTGAGAACCTCGCTCGGGACGTCGGGCACGCTCGTTGGAACTCTCAAACCGAAAAAGCGCTCGGTTTCGTACTCGTCGGGAATTCGGCCTTCGATTGCGGCATTGACCATCGCTCGCGTGTGGGCGATCGCCATGCGTTGTCCCACGCCGTAAGGTCCGCCGGTCCAACCCGTATTGACAAGCCAGCAATCGACGTCGTGCTCTTCGATCTTTCGTCCGAGAAGCCGCGCATACGTCGTCGGATGATGCACCATAAACGGTGCGCCGAAGCACGTGGAAAACGTCGCCTGCGGTTCGCTGACGCCTCGTTCGGTGCCGGCAACCTTCGCCGTGTAACCCGAAAGAAAATGATACATCGCCTGCTCGCGAGAGAGTCTCGAGATCGGAGGGAGTACGCCGAACGCGTCGGCCGTCAGCATGACGATCGTTTTGGGGTGTCCCCCTTTGCTGCCCGGCACGACGTTGGGAATGAACTCCAGCGGATAGGCGGAGCGAGTGTTTTCGGTCTTGGCATCGGAGTCCACGTCGAGTTGACGAGAGGCTTCATCGTACACCACGTTTTCGATCACCGTCGAAAACCGGTTGGTCGCCGCCCAAATCTCGGGCTCGGCGGTGGGAGAGAGGCGAATGACTTTCGCATAGCACCCGCCTTCGAAGTTAAAAACGCCATCCGCCGACCAGCCGTGTTCGTCGTCGCCGATCAGCGGTCGTCTCGAATCCGACGACAAGGTCGTCTTCCCGGTTCCGGAGAGTCCGAAGAGCACCGCGACGTCACCTTTCTTTCCGACGTTGGCCGAGCAGTGCATCGGCAGCGCGTCGCGCAGCGGCAAGAGATAGTTCATGACGGTAAAGACGGACTTCTTGATCTCGCCGGCATAGCGCGTCCCGCCGATCAAAATCATTCGCTGCGCGAAGTTCACCAGGATGAAGGTGCCCGAGCGCGTTCCATCGCGTTGCGGGTCAGCTTGGAAAAGCGCCGCGTCGACGACGGTAAACTCCGGAACGAAATTGGGCTGCGGGTGCGGCGGTGTAATAAAGAGATGTCGCGCAAAGAGATTGTGCCAGGCCAACTCGGTATAGACGCGCAGCGGCACGCGATACCGCTCGTCGGCGCCGGCATAGCAATCGAGAGAATAGACTTCTCGCTCCGAAAGATAGGCCGCCACTCGCTCGAAGAGCGCGTCGAAGCGATCGGCATCAATCGCTTGGTTCGTTTCGCCCCAATCGATGTGCGCCTCACTGGAGGGTTCTCGAACGAAGAACTTATCCTTCGGCGAGCGGCCGGTATGCGGACGCGTGTCCACGATCAGCTGTCCGCAGGGGCCCAGGACTCCTTCGCCTCGAGCGATTGCGTGTTCGATGAGCGCGGGCGCCGATAGGTTCTCCCACAGTTTGACGACCTTGAGCTTTTCCGGAAGCGAAAGAATGACGATCCCTCCTCTGTACCTGCTAGTGGCAGGCTTCCCATATTGCTTTCCCACGCCGCGCAGGCGAGCCTGCAGGCCGCCGTTGGACGGAGTCCAATGCAAGCAGCATGCGGTGGATGCTATTGGTCCCGGCTCTTGCGGTCCTACCCTTTCATTTCGGATTCTTTGCATCCGGCCCGCTGGATGCCATCACGGACGTCGGCGGCGTAAGGGTTGCGCATCTGACAAAAATCGCAGGTGCCGATATACGCACCGGCGCGACTGCCATCCTACCCAACGCCAACCCGTGGGATCGCAAAGTTTCCGCCGCGTTCTTCGCTTTCAACGGTAACGGCGAAATGACGGGTACGCATTGGATCGAGGAATCCGGTTATCTCGAAGAGCCGGTCGTGCTAACCGATACGCTCGATATCGGGCGAGCGGTCGACGGCGTCGTCAGTTGGGTGATCGAGCATCATCCTGCCGTCGGAAGAGGCGATGACGTTCCACTTCCCGTCGTAGCCGAGTGTGACGACGGCTTCCTCAACGATATCCAGGCTCGAGCGGTTACCGCCGCCGATGTCGTGCAGCTTCTCGATTCCGCGACGCCGGGAGAGTTCGCTCGCGGAAGCGTTGGCGCCGGCACGGGAATGAATGCGTTTGGTTTTCGCGGCGGCATCGGTTCGGCGTCACGCGTCCTGCCTGCGGACCTCGGAGGATACAGCGTCGGCGTCCTGGTGAACGACAATACGGGCAGCAGCCGACGGCAACTGCGCATTTTGGGCGTCCCCGTGGGAGAGCGCCTCCTCCACGAGGATAGGCCCGTCGTTCCCAAGCGAACCGCGCTACGCGGGCGTCTCGGCCAAGGAAGCATCGTGATCGTCATTGCTACGGACGCACCGCTGGATAGCCGTCAGCTGCGCGCCCTTGCCTTACGCGCGGCAATGGGAATGGCCCGCACGGGGCTCACGTCGTCGCTCGGCAGCGGCGATCTCATCCTCGCATTTTCCACGACGCAGGTCTTTCCACGCATAGCCGACTTCACCGTCGCCCCGCCCAAGGAGCCAATCCTCGAAGACGACGATTCGCTGGATGCACTCTACACGGCGACTGCTGAGGCAACGGAAGCGTCGATTTACGACGCGCTCTTCGAGGCCACGACGATGACCGGGCGCAACGGCGCGACCGTCTACGCACTGCCGGCGCCAACCGTGCTGCAGATGCTTCAAACGGCTCATGCCATTCCCTAACCGGTCAGCGTGAGCCACCCGATCTTCGCCAGCGCGAGCGGGGATTTCGTATACTCGAGCTCGCACAGCGCCATCCCGATTTTGGCCTGATTGCGATGATTGACGAACCACGGTGGTTTTAGCCGGCGCAACGGCGGCACGAATGGCGCGTACAGCACGGATTTCTGGCTGGATGAAAAGAGGCGGCTATTGTGCACGACGCCGATGCCGCTGCGGATTTGCTCGGGCGTATTTCCCGGATAGGCGCCCCAGGGCAGCGGCGGGAGCAAAAAGCCAACTCCGCTCCAGACGTTGACGCCGATACAGCCGTAACGCAATGCGGCGATGGCATCGTCTACCTCGCGCCGGTATTCGCGCATGGCGCGCGCATCGACGATTACGTTTGCCGCGAGATTGCCCGCAAGGCGATCGTTGCAAAATGCGACCGCATCGCGAAGATAGCGGCTCACGTCGCTGCTAGGGATGGTGACGACCGCCAGCAACGGGCAAAATGCTTCGGTGCTAAAGAGAACTTCATCGGCCTCGTTTGCATCGGCTTCCACCATTATTCGTGCGGCGAGCACCCGGCCGGCGCACAGCGCCGCGTAGCGTTGCGCCGAACCGGGATAAGAACCGGCCCGCGGCGGCGCCGATTCAAAGACGCGCCGGAGTTCTGCCAGGAAGGCGGTTCGTTGACTCCACTGCTCCGGCAGAATCAGAACTTGCAGCGCGATGCAGTTAAAGGAGCCGTTATGAAGCTTGGCGGTGGCAAGGTGCTCCGCTTGGAAGCGCAGCTCCGCCTCGCTCCACCGGCCGGGAACGACGATTGCCGGGCTCACGTTACCCAACTCGCTCGTAATCGGCTTGTGGGTCGCGTTGGCGCCGGCGATCGCCTCGTAGGTCGCTTGTCCGCCGGTGATGTGGATTTCGTCGACCTCCGGACGGTTACAAAGATAGCGGCCAACGTCGGCTCCTCCGTACGCGAAAAGCAGGTAGCCGCCGGCAACCAAGGGCGCGAGCGCATCTTCGAAGATCGGTCCGAGCTTCTCAAAGAGCGGGTGAATCTTGAGCATGCAGGTGCAGCCCTCGGCCACGAGTTTGTAGAGCACGTCGAGCGGGCCGATCGACGTGATGTTTCCCGCCCCGAGAACCAGGCAGAGGCGCGGTGCCGGATTGGGGCGGCGGTACCACACGCCCATCGTCTCGGGCAGCGTCTCGCGCGTCACGGCGGGCTGCATCCAAACCTCGGCGCGCAGGCCGATTTGGAGAAAACGGTCGTACGCGGCGGCCGGAAATACTTCGACGACGACCTGGCCATTCGGGCGCGACCGGATGCGTCGCTCCTCCAGCACGGGCGATTCCCAGCGGTTTATCTGATCGAGCGTCTCGACGTAGCGACCCAGGAGCGCGAGGACGGCCCACGGCCCGGTGATCGCTTCCTCGCCCGCGAGGGAACTCTCCGCGGTGCCTTTGAGCTGCGCGGCCACTTCCGCCCAACGGCGGGCGTTACGGCTGGTCGAACGACGGCAGGCCGACAGGATGGCGGCTTTCCGGCCTACCGGCAGCGACGCCCAGTCGCTCGCGCCGGCGCGCAACGCCTGCAGGCCGGCCTCGAGTTCTTCAGTTAGGAATGAACGCTCACCATCCACTGTACGCCGAACCGGTCGGTAAGCGATCCGAACTTACCGCCCCAAAAGGCATCCTCCAACGGCATGCTCACCGTTCCGCCTTGCGCCAGCGCGGCAAAGACGCGCTCGCCTTCGGCCGCGTCGCTCGTCGCCAGCGAGAGCGCGATGTCGTCCGCACCGTCCGGCCCGCCGCCAGGTCGTCCATCGGAGGCCATGAACTTTACGTCGCCCGCAACGAAGCTCGCATGCATGACCTTATTGCGAAAATCCGGGTCGACGTTCGATTCCATCGGCGAACCCTCAAACCGATTGATGCCGACAATTTCTCCGCGCAGACACTCCTTGTAAAAGTTCAGCGCTTCTTCACAGCGTCCATGGAAGAACAGGTATGGTTCCAGTTGCATTCGCTTCTACGCTCCTTTCGGTCGCGCAGCTTCGCCGCCGGCAGGCCGGGCTCCGTCACGCAGGTTCGCTCGCGCCGCTTACGGTAAACGTTAGGGTGCCTTGTTCCGGGACGTGCGCGTGAGCCAGTTCGTCCATCTACACGTCCACTCGGAGTACTCGCTGCTCGACGGCGCCTGCCGGATCGATCGCCTTTGTCGCCGCGCCGCCGAGGATGGAGCGACGGCAGTGGCTCTGACCGATCACGGCGTGATGTACGGGGCGATGGAGTTTTACTACGCCGCGCGAGAGTTCGGCCTCACTCCGATCCTCGGCTGTGAGGCTTACCTGGCGCCACGGGGTCGCCTGGATCGCAGCGTAAGGGACGAAGCGCACGTGACGTTGCTGGCAGCCGATCTGATCGGCTACCGAAATCTCGTTGCGCTGGTATCGAAAGGCTTCTTGGAAGGCTACTATTACAAGCCGCGCATCGATCTGGAGCTTCTCGAAAAGCATAACGACGGTCTGCTGGTCCTCTCCGGATGCATGTCCGGACTCGTCGCCGCACCGCTGCTGCGCGGAGACGAGGCGACCGCGCGGCAGAATGCCAAGACCTATCGCGAGATCTTCGGCGACCGTTTTTACATCGAAGTGATGCGTCACGGTATGCCGGAGCAGGATGCGATCAACGGCGGTCTCGTGCGAATTGCGCGCGAGCTCGATGTGCCGATAGTCGCAACCAACGATTCGCACTACCTCGAACAAAAGGATGCTTCGGCGCACGACGTCTTGCTTTGTATCGGAACGGGGAAGACGGTCTCCGATACCAACCGCATGAAGTTCTATTCCGATCAGTTCTACGTGAAGTCGCCCGACGAGATGCACGAACTCTGGAGCGATCTTCCGGAGGCCTGCGAAAACACGGTCAAGATCGCGCAGCGAGTCGATATCCGTATTCCCGAAAAGATCTTTCATCTGCCGCAGTTCGACGTTCCACAAGATGCCGGGGCGCCTGAAAAGAGCGATGCGGACTACTTGAGCGAGCTCTGCGAGCAAGGCCTGCTAGAGCGTTACGGCGCGACGCGCATCGCTACGGATCCCTCGCTGCGCGAGCGGCTGGAATACGAGCTCGGCGTCATCACCAAGATGGGATTCTCTTCGTATTTTTTGATCGTTTGGGACTTTATCAAGTACGCGCGAGATCGCGGTATTCCGGTGGGACCAGGTCGCGGCTCGGCGGTAGGCTCGCTGGTCGCATACTGCTTGAAAATCACGGACCTCGATCCCGTGCGCTTCAACCTGCTCTTCGAACGCTTTTTGAACCCCGAGCGCATCTCGATGCCGGATATCGACACGGATTTCTGCGTCGAACGGCGGGACGAAGTCATCGCGTACGTGACGGAAAAATACGGCAAGGATCGCGTCGCGCAAATCGTCACCTTCGGAACGATGGCGGCCCGCGCCGCGATCCGGGACGCGGGTCGAGCGCTCGGGGTGCCGCTCTCCGACGTCGACCGGATCGCGAAACTCGTGCCGTCGGGTCCGGGAGGTTTGAGCATCTCTCGCGCGCTCGAGCAGATTCCCGAGCTCAACTCGATCTACGCGACTCGTCCGGAGATCCGGAAGCTGCTGGATACGGCAAAAGAGATCGAGGGATTGGCCCGCAATGCCGGGACTCACGCCGCGGGAGTCGTCATCTCGGCGGGGCCACTGATCGAATATACGCCGCTCGTCCGGTTTGGCGACGGAGGCATCAATACTCAATACGACATGGACTGGATCGAGCGGATCGGACTGCTCAAGATGGACTTC
>PMTY01000063.1 GCA_003167155.1 Candidatus Cybelea tumulisoli | reverse complement strand
CCGGAGAAACTGAAGTACACGAAGATTCCATCGTTCGATCCGCCTGCCGCGAGCCCGCCCGAACCCGCCGTTACGTAAAGCCAAGCACGCCGGTCCATCGCCGTCATCCTGACCGTACAAGATATCATCACCATCGGTAGCCGTTGAGGACGATCGCGTCGCCGGCGATCCCATTCGGGTAAGTCGTCTCAACATTAGAGAGTGCGGTGACGATATCCGACGCCTTCATATCGGTTGGTTTATTGTCTTGATAGATGAGCAGCATGCCCGGGTGGTTGGGATTCTCTTCACTGAGCCGCTTGAAATCGACATTATTGTAGGTGACGACGACTCGCTGGTGCTCACGGGCGAACGCGAAGACGGCGGGATCATCGGCAGCGCCGCCTAGTTCGTCAATGGACCTGGCCACGTCGTGACCTGCCGCGACCAAAGCATTCCTTAAGGCCCGGTCGCCGATGCATTCATCGAGCAGGAGCCGCATGCATCAAGCTCTTGGCAGCATGGGCGTCTTCCGCATCCTCTGCTGTGATCAGCGAAGCATATCGCTCACCGTAGTCGATGGCCTCGTACGCGGCTTCGGCGGGAAGCTCGAACTCCGCCGCGGCCTGCTCGGGTGTCCATCCCTCCGTGCGCATACGACCGAGGAACTGCCCAGCCGTTAACCTCCGACCCTTGAATGACAATTGCCGCCGCCAGGGGTGTGGGCGAAGAACGAGATAGCTGTAGTTTAGCTCCGGTCGCAGGGCGCGCGTTAGTTCGGGTACCGCGTCCGGGTGCTCGTCCTCGGCCGGGACCACGGCGAGCTTGTAGCCGTGCCGGATTCGATCGGCGATGTTTTCCACGACATCGAAGACGCGACGCGTAGTCTCAGCGTCTCCACCGCTCGCCATGCGCTCGCCCAGCGTATGTAAGAGCCTCTGGTGCTGGGGTGTCAGTTCAATTTGAAGGCGGTTTCGTGAAGGGCGCGTCATGGCTCCAAATATACTCCAATACCGCTCCCAAGTAAAGGCGTCGCCTGGCTCTCCCTTAAGGCGTTCCCGGTGTGGCGACGATCCCCGTGCCGGCGTTTCGCTCGAAAGCATCCGCAGCCGCTCGCGCGCTCTGGGCAAATCGCGACCGTTTGCGCATGGTCGTGGCGGCGAACGACCTTCGCACTGTTACAGCGAAGGCGACGTTTCAGGTCGTCTATCCGGTCGGCATGCCGGGGGCAGCGGCTTCAACGCGGATTTGCTTTCAAGCGTAACGCGACGCCGACGACGAGCCTTTCTGCAAAACGAATCCACGTTGTGAAGCTGCGGCGTATTGCGTGACTCTCTTGGGAACAGGCCGCCACGTCCACGCGTGACGAAGCGGTAGCGCGAGTGAAGTTCTCGACGTTCACCGCCGCGGCCACTGGCCAGGAAAGGGCCCGTTAGATGCACGCGCTGCTTCTCGCCGTAGTTATCGCGCAAGCAACCCCGACCGCCGTTCCGGCGCTCGGCGTTTCGACGACCGCCGTCAACCTCAATCCGGCGCAGCAACAAATTGTCGCGGTCACCGGCGCAACGCCGCCGCTCCAGCTAACGCTCGACCGAAAGCTCGTCGTGGTAAGCGCCGCTTCGGACGGAACTTCGCTGACGATCGCCGCCACGCAGGCAACCGGAACCGACGTCCTTCACGTCACCGATGCCACAGGTGCGACCGCCGACATCGCAGTTCGCGTCGCATTTAACGCCGGCACGATCGTCCCGCAAACCACGCTGACCATTACCGGCGACCCGGCCCAACCCGACTGGCTTGCGCAAGAAGTTACCGATTGGGTGACCCGCCTAACGCAGGCAATGCCGGGCGCGCAGATTACCATCGGAGCGGTCTCGCTCCCGCCGGCGCCACTAGGCCCCGGAGGAACGGCGCAGTTCACGGTGCCAATCCAGATTGCCGGAAACGGCCAGTACTTCGACCAATCCGGCTCGACGACGGTCACCGTCCAAAACACGCCATTGCAGCCGTTTCTTCCAGGACTGCTTTTTTACGACGACGATCCGGAGCACGTCTCACAGGACGGCGTGCTCTTTCGAGGCACCGTCTCGCTCGCAGCGCCGGCACGCCTCTACTACTATCACGACGATCTCGCCGATCCGCGAAGGCTCGTTGTAGCGCTGCGCAGCAGCTCCCAAGATCCGACTTCCGTGCAGTTGATCGAAGCGACCGCGGGCCCAAACATCGACGTCATGCAAGTCGGCCAGTCGGTGAGCAAGAGATTTCTGTTGACGAAAAATCAGCACGAAGGGATCGTTTTGGATTTATCGAGCGATGAGCCATACTTGATGACCGACCTGCCGATGACGGCCCGCCAGCTGGTTGCCGGAACCGCCGATCTGCGCGTCCTCTCGGGCGGTCCGATCGACGTAACGGTGCTGACCGTCTCGCCAGGCGTCGACCCGCGCGCACTGCTCGACGGGCCGGTGCTTCCCGGCGACGGACACCACCGTACTGGTGCCTTTTCAATCGCCGGTTTCGGCAGCGAAAGCCTTAGCTATTCTGCCGGCGGCCCCGACGCGACGACCGTCATCGGCGATACCGATCCTACGCCACCCAACGTGACTCCGTCTGCCGACGGCCGCGACTACGGTGATTACGGCGTCCTTCACACGATCGATCTGACGCTTGCGAATCCGAGCGCGGTAGCGGCCACGGCCTACATGTTCCTCCAGCCGCTGGCGGGGCCGGCGCGGGGAACCTTCTTGATCGACGGGAACGTCGTCGACATTGGATGCGTGCGCGTTCCGTCGCGGTATCAGATCACGGCGTTTGCGCTGCAGCCCGGCCAAACTTCGCACGCCGTTCTGCAGACCATGACCGATGGCGGCTCGTTCTATCCGGTTCGATTGGGCGTAACGGCAACCGCGCCGGTTCCGAGCGCGCCGCCGGTTAACGCACCGGACGGCTGTTTCCCCAAACCCCAAGCCTCCCCGGACCAATGAGTACCGACGGTGAGTCGAAAGTCATTCTGCTCGTGCGATTGCTCAACGCGATCGATCAAGGGCGGCACTCGTTCGAAAGCCTCAAAGACCGCATCGCCGAGGGCGAACGCCGCCCAAGCACGCGCAGCCTCCGCCGCTATCTCGCGGTCTTGGCCAACGCCGGTTTTCCGCTCTACTTCGATCGCGCCGCGAACGTCTATCGCTTCGCCGAGGGTTACAGCCTCAAACGGCTCGACCTCAGCAGCGGCGAACTCTTTGGACTGGTGGCGCTGCGTTCGCTGGGCTCGAGCATTGGAGGAGCGATCGGCGCATCGATCGACGACGTTGCCGAGAAGCTCGTTGGAAGCGCGGGGCGCAACGCACGCGCACGAGTCGACGAAGCCTCGCCCGTGGCCTTTCGGCTCTCCGGAATATCTCTCGATAAGCGCGGCGAACGCGCTTTTGCGCTGCTCTCTTCGGCGGAGCGTTCGTCTCGCAGCGTCCGCTTCAAATACCGCGATAAGGAAGGGCGGAGCACCTCACGCAGAGTGGATCCGTACGGCTTTATCATCAACGCGGGGCGTGTGTACTGCGTCGCTTACGATCATACCCGCAAGGATAAGCGCACCTTTGCCGTCGACAACATGAGCGACCCGGTCGTCCTCGCGCGAACCTTTGTGCGGCCGAACGACTTCAACGTTGAAGATTATGCCGCAGCCTCCATCAGCGGCGTCTTGCACAACGACGAAACAACCGAAGTGCGCGTGCGCTTTGCGCCCAGAGTCGCAAAGGCCGCAACCGCCGCCCGCATCGTCGCCGATTTTCACGTCGAGCAGGGCGCCGATGGATCCACGGAGATCGCCTATCGCGTCGCCGATGTCGACGAGCTGGTGCGCTGGGTCCTCGGCTGGGGCGCGCAAGCGGAAATTCTCGGCCCCGGGTTCGTTCGCGCGCGCATCGCCGCCGTCGGCGCCGAGATCGCCGAGAAGTATCGATGAGCGCGCGTATCCTCGCCTTTCTTTCCGTGGGCTATAGGCTGATCGCCGAGGAGACGGGAGTAGTGGGTGCGTTACCGATCACGTCGACGCCCCCGCCTGGGAAATGGTAAATAGAGGCAGTGCCGCTGCACCGATCCGGCCCGACAACTTTAGCGTTGCGTATGAAGAACTGCACGACGCATGCTGCGCCGGCGAGCGTGACGGTTGGGCCGACTTGGACGCCGTTGAGCTTTATGTCGTATAGATTGCCCGTGCTCTGATCTCCGATCCAGACCTTGTGAGCGACGCCGCTCCACTGGACGCCGCCTGGCGTGGCAATAGCCGGCCCGGAATACGGTACTAAATGAAACACCCCATTGTTGTGGTTATATTCGTATCCGAACGCCGCGCCCACATATCCGTCCATGTAAAGGTAGCCAGCGTTGTCGTAACCGAGGTAATACATCGAAGTAATTGCGCCGGGGCCATGGGGCGCGCCCGCATTGGGGTTTTCATTTGGATAAAGCGTGTACTTGCCGCTGGTGGAATCGGCAACGGCAAGATCGTTTGTTACCGGCCGCACCGCGCAACCCACCGGAGTGCCGCCGGTAGCGAACGTGTTGATCACACTAGTGCCGCCATGGGCGTACTCTTGCACGGTTCCCGCACCCATATTCGTGACGAACACGTGACCCTGGGCATCGGTGCACATGCCTTCGGGCTTGTCGAAGCCCGTCAGCGTGCCGACAGCCATATAGCTGGGATAGTCGTAGACGAAGACGTCGTTGGTATTCAAGTCGCCAATGTAAAGGAGCGGCATGTTCGGAGGGAGCGCTCGCATCGACGAAGCCCCCGCCGTTCGCACGGCCGCAGGCGCGACCGCCGATGCTGGTGTTTGACACCCTGCCACCACTGCGACGAGTGCTAGTGCGTCCCAGCGAGGGCGAGTGAGGCAAAGTTTCTTCACGTATCCACCGTTTCTGGAAGTGCCTGAAAAAACCACAAAGCTGGTTTACTCTCGCCTGCTTGGACGCGGAATTCTTTTCTCCTCTTGATGTTGTCGCGCTAGCCGGGAACGAGAGCAGCCTAACCGGCAGCAAAATGTTCTGGAAGCTAAATACGAGAAAACGTAAGAACGAGCTGCACGCAATTACTAACGGCATTGGCGCGGGGTCGAGATGATCTACCTCGATGAGGAGCAAGTTCGCGGCCTGCTTCGTTGGGAAGAACTGATTCCAGCGATGGAGCAAGCGCTCGCACAGTTTTCCCTGGGCAATGTCGTGCAGCCGGTGCGCAGCATTCTCACGGTCGAAGAAGGGCGGCGTTATCTCGGCATCATGCCCGCGGCGGCAGAGGATGTCATGGGCCTCAAAGCGGTCAGTTTCTATCCTGCCAACGAAGGCAGCGCCGTGCCGACGCATCAGGCGATCGTGCTGCTCTTTCGCACCGATAACGGCGAGCCGTTGGCCGTCATGGACGGGCGCTTGATCACGGAGATGCGCACGGCCGCGGTCTCCGCAGCGATAACGAAATACCTGATGCCGCCGCGGAGCAAGGTTCTGGCGCTGCTCGGCAGCGGCGTACAAGCCCAATCGCACCTCGCGGCGCTGTCGAGCATTCACCAGTTCGAAGAGGTGCGCGTCTGGAGCCGCACGCCGGAACACGCTGCGGAGTTCGCGCGCGAGCGCGGCGCCGTGGCCATGGAGGCCGAAGCGGCGGTGCGCGGAGCCGACGTCATCGTCGTCGCGACCAGCTCGCAGGAACCGGTCCTGCGGGGCGCATGGCTCAGAGACGGCGCGCACGTGAACGCCGTCGGCGCCAATCGGCCGACGTGGCGCGAACTCGACGACGACGCGATGCGCAACCTCCTGGTCGTCGACTCGCGCGAAGCCGTACTGGCGGAGTCGGGAGACGTGATTCTCTCCGGCGCGANNATTTTTAAATCCGTAGGCATCGCCGCCGAAGATCTCGCGGCCGCGAGGCTGGTCAACGACGCATATAACGCACTGGCCAAAGGTACCTAAATAGCGAAACCCGTCGGAGCGAAGCCCCGACGGGTTCCGACGCATTCACGCACTCGCCTCGCCTGTTTGGCTACCTGGTCGGAGAGCCCCACCGACGCTGGCGAGCGGTTTGGTCTCTGCTACGAAATCGGTGCTCATCGCAACGTTTCACGCATTTGCATCGACCGCGAACGATACGTTCGTCGCACTTCGGATTTGGAATCCCAAGCCCGTGAATAGTAGCACGCACAAACGGCGTGGACAAGCGCCCACTCGGCGCAATTCACAAGCTGTCCACAAGTTTTTTCCCTTATGCACATCGAAGGGAAGCCGCCATGCAGCTCTTATCGTTGCTTCTCGTCTTGCTTGTCCCGCCAACCACGCCCAGAATGGTAGCGCAGAGCCTCTTCGGAGGTTTGCCGATCGACGGCATCCACTGCGATCGCGCGGAGGGCTCGGTCGAGCACATTCACACCCAGCTGCAGCTCTTCAATCGCGGGCATGCGGTGACGGTGCCCGCCCATATCGGCATCCCCCAAACGGGGACGTGCCTCTATTGGCTCCACACGCATAGCGAGGATGGTTTTATCCACATCGAGTCGCCGGTCAAGCGCCCTTTCACGCTGGGAGAGTTCTTCGACATCTGGGGACCTAACTTGAGTTGGACGGAGGCCGGGGCAGTCACCGCTAAGCAGGGCGGGCGGCTAAGCATTTGGGTGAATGGAACGCCGTGGCATGGGCACGATCCGCGTGACATCGGCCTGCGCGACCACGAGACGATCGTTATCCAAAGCGGCCCGCCGTTCGCAAAACCGGCACACGCCGATTGGTCGAAACTCTAAGGCGTTGCCTTGACGCAAACGCCTCCATTCGAAATCGACGGCCACCATCTTACGCTTGAAGCGATCGAGGCGGTGGCGCTCGGAGCCCCGATCGTCATCTCGCCGGCAGCTCGGCAGCGCGTCGCACGCGCCCGCGACTTCGTCGACAGTCATCTTGCCGCCGGAGAGCCAATCTATGGCGTGACGACCGGCTTCGGAAGGCTCGCGAACATCGTTATCGCGCCGGAAGATGCGGCCGAGCTGCAACTCAATCTGGTCCGCAGCCATGCCGCCGGAACCGGCGCGCCGCTGGAGATTCCGGTGGTGCGCGCCGCAGGTGCGCTTCGGGCGAACTCGCTCTCTGCCGGCCACTCCGGCATCAAACCGCAAACGCTCGACCTCATCGTCGCCATGCTCGACCGCGGCGTAACGCCCGCCGTGCCGTCGGTAGGCTCCCTCGGTGCGAGCGGCGATCTCGCGCCTCTGGCTCACATGACGCTGACGCTGATCGGCGAGGGTGAAGCCTACTTTCGCGACGAGCTGCTGCCGAGCGCC
>PMTY01000093.1 GCA_003167155.1 Candidatus Cybelea tumulisoli | reverse complement strand
TTCCGTATCTCGGCGATACGCCGCAGGCGGAACGCTATACGGCCGGCGGCTCGATCTTTACGAATCATTCGACCTATTACTATCCGGTATACAACATCGCGGGCAATGGAAGCTCGGTCGCGAGCGGCTCGACCATACCCATTCCCGTCACCCTCTACCCGAGCTCGACGTCGCAGGAGCTCTCCAACATCTACGCGACCAGCACGTCCAGCGCGAACGGAGCCACGGGGAACATTGGGCGTCGCCTGAGCGACTATACGATCTTGTCGCTGTCGGTAACCGGCGAGAAAATCAAATACGATACGACCGTGCCGTCGCCGTACTATTTCCAGGGCAATCAACCAAACATCTTCATCGGACCGACGCCCAGCCCGATCAACTCGCAGCAAAACTTCGGCGGGTCCTTTGGCATCGCAGCCTCATCGATCGCCAACGTCAACACCGGCGCTCCTTACAATTTGGTAACGAGCGGTCTGAGTCTGCAGTCGATTACGCTCGACGACCCGTTCAATCCCCGCGAGGGGCTCAAGGCCGTGCTTAGCACGACGTTTTCGGCACCGGCGCTCGGTTCGAACTTCTCGTTCACGCAGAGCACGGTAGATCTAGCGAGGTTTTTCCCGGTGCTCCGAAACGCCACGATCGGCTTTCACGGCGTCGGCTATTTCTCGACCGGCGTAATTCCACCCAGTTCGCTCTTCACGTTCTCGGACCAACAGATGCGCGGTTATAACCAGGTCTTCTATGCGACCAATGCCTACTTGGGTCAGGTCGAACTGCGCGAGCCGGTGGCCCTCGACCGCCGGATAACGTTGGCGCTCTTCGTCGACGAACTGGATTATCGAATTCGAGGAGCCTACCCGCTGCTCGATCCGTACACCAATCGAATTACCGGGTATCCATCGGATTGGGCGCTCTACGGCGACGCCGGCTTCGGAATACGATTCGACGTGCCGCAGCTAGGGCTGCGGACCGTCCGCATCGATTTTGCCAAAGGAGTTAACGGTACGCACACGAGCTTTGGAATTGGTCAAAGCTTCTAGTGCGAGCCTCGGGATGACTATGATGAAGATTCGATCGGCGATACTTTGTGCGACCGCACTTCTGCTGGCGACGAGTTTGGCGCCCGGCGCAATCGCGGCCGATATCGGCGACGTCGGGTTTGTCGATCAAGCGGATATTGCCAATCTGCCGGTCTTCGTGAACGCGAACCGGCAGCTCGCCGCCTATAAGCAGCAGCTCGACGCACAGTACAACGCCCAGGTCAAGCGGGCCACGAACGATGCGGATAAGCAGCGGATCACGCTGCAATTTCAGACGCAGCTCAGCGATAAACAGCACGAGATTGCGGGACCGCTCTTTCAGCGGGCGAACTTCGCGGTAGCAGCGGTTAGCGCCACGCGGAACCTATCCGTCGTTGTGGATAAACGGATCGTCATCTATGGCGGCCAAGACATCACCAAGGACGTTGAAGCGGTTTTCAGCGGTCCGCAGGCAATCGCGGCGCCGAGCGGCTCGCCGCCTCCGTCCGAAATCGGCTTCGTCGATCAGAACGCGCTCGACGGAGTTCCGAAGGTCCAAACCGCCAACTCGGAGATGGGCCAGTACGAGAGCACGCAGCGACAGATCTATGCGGCGAGATTGGCGCAAGCGAAAAGTCCCGGCGACAAGCAACAGATACTCGCGGAGTACAACAAGCTGATCGCCGACAAGCAGAACCAACTGCTTAAACCGCTGGTGGACCAGACGAAGTCCGCGACTGCGGACGTGGCGCGCGCAAAGAGTTTGCTTCTGGTCGTCGATCGCGCAGACATCGTGTACGGAGGCACGGACATCACCTCAGATGTCCAGAACGAGCTCGCCAAATAGTGCCGGAGCTTTCCTAGGGATGGCAATCGGACTGTGTGTTGCCGCCGCTTCGCTCTCGGCTTGCGGCGTCAACGTGCATTCGGCCGCCGTCCGCGGCGCCGGCTACGTTCGCCTCGACGAAGCCGTTAAGCGGGATCCGCTCTATCCGCAGCTTTCGCAGATCGACGACGCCATTGCCGCAATAACGCTCAAATCGTCGGCCCCTGCGGTGCCGCTTGGAGCGCGACAGATCGCAGCGCAGACCCAGGAGCTCAATCGAGAGCTGCGCGCCGCGCAAGATCGCGCAAACAAAATCTTGGCCGATAAGCAACGCTCGTATATGGCGCGCGAACAACAGGCGGTCGCTGCCGCTCTGACGGCGGCCGGCATCCCGGGCGCCGGCGCGCTTGCGGCCGCGCAGATGAGCGGCGCGTCGGCCGCTGGGGAGCAGCAGGCCGCCCGAGCAGCCGACGCGGACTTACAGGCTTACCAGCAAAGCGTCGTTGCGCAAGACAATGCGGCGACCAGCTCCATCGCCAACCAGCTGCAGGCGCAGGCGGCGCAAAAGTATCGAGCCAAGGCCGAGCAGCTGCAGCAGAACGAAACCGACTTAACGCTGCGGTTGACGCAGCAAGATGCGGGGGCTCGTTTAGCGATTAAGATGCGGGTCTCGAATCTCGCCATGGACCCGGCCGCCCGCCAGAAGGCCGAGTCCGATATCGCGAGCATCAATGCTAAGGAAAGCGCGCAGATCGGCGCCCTGCGCAGCGCCGATGCGGCGACGTTGAAGGCATACCGGGCGCAGCTGGATCGCGAGACGAGCGACGCGATCAAATCGCAGGTGGGTACGATTTCGGCGCAGACGAGGGCAAAGCTCGCGGAACATCGGGACGCGCTGGGCACGCAGCTGCGCAGTCTGGCGCCGGTGGCGCCGCCGGCCCATCTCCCGCCCAACGTTCAAGCGCAGATCGCGCAAATTCAGCGACAGTACGCCAGCACGTTTAGGGCCGACACGGGCAAGACCATTGCCGAGTACAACGCGACCAAGAGCGACCTGGACCGGCAATTCGCCGCTCTGCATGGAGCAGACGTGGGAGCCACCGGCGCGGCGGCTAAAGAGCTCGACTCGCTGCAGAAGCGCCGCGACGATCTCTACCAACAGATCGTCGCACAGGTCGAGCGCGACGCGACGCGCATCGCAAAGGACCGCGGCCTGAGTATCGTCTTCGTCAACATTTGGGCCGCAGCAGGCGGTTACGACATGACAAACCAAGTCATCAACGACATCGAAAGTCAACACGAGTGAAAAACAACCACAAGCACGCCATTCTGATTTGGTTAGCTGCGACGCTTGCAGGCTGCGCGGGCCATGGGCCGATCGGCCTCGTCGACGTCCAACGGGTCGTCAGCAACTGGCCGGAGTACCAGGGCTATCAAAACCAGCTTATGACCGAAGAACGCTCGATTGCGTCACGGCGAGAGAGCGCTGGGCGCAGGCAACGCGACGCTCTGGCGCTGGAGCGCAAATATGCAAAGGTTACCGATCAGCTCTCGGCTCAGATTCGCGACGCTGCCGGCAAGATCGCCGCACAGAGCCAGCTCAAGCTGGTGCTGACGCGGGAGGGCACCGGCTACGGGGGCGTGGACATCACCAGCGACGTGGAAAAGGCGCTCAACATTACGGAAAAGGCCACTCCGACGCCGGGCATTTAGGTTCCTTAGCCGTATGCTGGGCACGCTGAACGAGCTGGCCAATCGCGTGAGCGGACGCGTGGTTGGCGACGGCAGCGTCCCAATCGCGAGGATCGCGAGCGTCGAAGAGGCCGGCGAGGACGCCTTGACGTTTGCGACGAGCGAAGCGTATTTCGCCGCTGCTTGTTCGAGCAAAGCCGCTGCAGTGCTGGTCGATGAATCGCTGGCGACCCGGCTCGCGCCCAAGCCGTTGTTGGTCGTCGAAAACGCGCGCGCCGCTCTCGCGGAGCTGCTTGAAGGGTTGCGTCCCCCAAGGCCGCGCGGCCCGTTTCGTCATCCCAGCGCCGTGATCGCGGCGGATGCGCACCTCGCCGACGACGTGTATGTTGAAGCCCACGCATATATCGGCAACCGCGCCTCGATCGGAGGCGGAACCGTCGTCGGAGTCGGGGCATACATTGCCGACGGCTGCGTCGTCGGCGACCGCGTTGTCTTGCATCCGGGCTGCGTGATCGGCAGTGACGGGTTCGGTTGGGCCTTTGCGGACGGACGGGCGCAACGAATTCCGCAGGTTGGAAACGTCGTGCTCGAAGACGACGTCGAAGTCGGCGCCAACACGTGCATCGACCGCGCACAGACGGGGAGCACCGTCGTCGGCGCCGGCACGAAGATCGACAATTTGGTCCAGATCGGACACAACTGCCGCATCGGAAAGTACTGCATGATTGCCTCGCTGACGGGATTGGCCGGCTCGACCGTCATCGGGGACTACGTACGCGTGGCCGGCCAGGTCGGCTTCAAGGGACACATAACCGTCGGCTCGGGCGTAACGATCGCCGGGCAATCCGGTGTCTGGAGCAACGTGGAAGACGGTGCCACGATTTCGGGCAATCCGGCGCAGCACCACCGCGACGAGCTACGCCGAGAGGTCATGATTCGTAAGCTGCCAAAGTTGTTCGATCGTGTCGCGGCCTTGGAGCGCTCGTCTTCGCGTCCGATAGGTTCCTAAGTAACGCCCGATGATGCAAACCACGTTGCGCCAGAGCCTTCGTTTTGAGGGTGTCGGGCTCCATACCGGAGCGCATTGCTGCGTCGAGGTACGCCCTGCGGCCGCCGACGCCGGCCTCACCTTTCTACTTGGGAGCATTCGCGTTCCGGCGACGGTAGAATACGTCGTCGACACGACGCGAGCTACCGTTCTTGGGCGCGACGGCGTCGCCGTATCGACAACGGAGCACCTGCTCTCCGCACTCTTTGCCATGGGCGTTGCGAATGCCGATATCGTCGTTGACGGCCCCGAGGTTCCGGTGGGGGACGGAAGCGCATCTCAGTTTGCTTCGGCGATCGCGCGGTGCGGATTACAGGAGCAGTTCGCGCAGCGCAAGATACTCGAACTCGAAGAGCCGGTCATCGTCCGCGACGGCGACAAGCTCGTTGCAGCCTTTCCCGCTCCAAGCTTTCGGGTGCGCTTCGTCGCCGATTTTCCGGAGCCGATCGGAACGCAATACTTTTGCGGCGAAATCGATCCCAAACGGTATGTGGAGGAGATCGCCGGCGCGCGAACGTTCGGGTTCATGCATGAGGTGCAGGCGCTGCTCGCACGCGGTTTGGCTCAGGGCGGGAGCTTAGAGAATGCGCTGATCTTTACCGCCGACGGCCCGTTGCAGCCCCTGCGCTGGCCCAACGAGGCCGTGCGCCACAAGGTGCTCGATTTAATCGGCGACCTCGCCTTACTCGGAGCCTGGCCGCACTGCGAGCTGATCGCCATCAAGAGCGGGCACGAACTCCATTCCTCGCTAACGACCGCCTTACGCTCGCGATTGCGCGTGCCTTCTGCAAAGGAGAGCAGCCTTGGCCGAACTCGACATACGCCAGATCTTTGAAATATTGCCGCATCGGTACCCGATGCTGCTCGTCGACCGCATTCTCGAGTTCGAGCACATGGTACGGGCGCGAGGTTATAAGAACATCACCTACAACGAGCAGATCTTCGCCGGCCATTTTCCGGGGAACCCCGTTCTGCCGGGCGTCTACATGATCGAGGCGCTGGCGCAGCTGGGGGGCGCGATGATTTTGGAGCCCGGCGAGTTTTCGCGCAAGACGCCCTATCTGGCTGGTATCGATAAGGCGAAGTTCCGCCGTCCCGTCGTTCCGGGCGATCGGCTGGACATGGTGGTAACGATGCTGCGCCATAAGCGCAACATCGGGTGGGTGAGCGGTGAAGCGACCGTCGACGGGCAGTTCGCCTGCTCCGCCGAGATCATGTTCTCGATCGTTTCGAACCCGCGCATGTTCGGCCCGCGCTCCACCGTGCTCCACGAATAGTCAGGGCCGCTGATGCTACATCCCACCGCGATCGTTCATCCTGGCGCGGAGATCGGGAAGAACGCGGAGATCGGACCGTACTGCATCGTCGGGGAGCACGCCTCGATCGGCGCGCGCTCGATCCTGCAAGCCCACGTCGTCGTCAACGGATGGACCCAGATCGGGGACGACTGTCAGCTCTACCCGTTTTCTACGGTCGGTGCGGCCTCGCAAGACCGCAAGTACGCGGGAGAGCGAGCCTTCACGCGCATTGGAAACCGCACGATCCTGCGTGAATACGTCAGCATCCAACGCGCGACGGGCCGCGACGAACTCACGGCCGTCGGTGACGACTGCCTCCTGCTCGCCTACGTTCACATCGCGCACAACTGCATTCTCGGCAACGGCGTCACGATGAGCAACCTCGCGCAACTAGCGGGCCACGTGAACGTCGGCGATTACGTGACGATCGGAGGACAGACCGGCATTCATCAGTTTACGCGCGTTGGCCGCCACGCCATGGTCGGCGGGATGAGCAAACTAACCAAAGACGTGCCGCCGTTCTTCCTCGTCGAGGGTAATCCGTGCCAGCCTTACGGTCTTAATAGCGTCGGTCTTCGCCGCGCTGCCTTTCCGGTGGAGCAGCGGCAGGAGATCAAACACTTCTATAAGCTGCTGTACGATCCAAAGCTCAACGTCTCCCAAGCAATCGAGGCGATGAAAGCCGAAGTAAGGACCGACGCGGGGCGCGAGATCATCGTCTTTCTCGAAGCGCCTTCGGAGCGCGGCGTGCTGAAGTGACGGCGTTCTTTACTGCGTTCGCGCAGTGAAGTACTTCGTCTCGACCGGGGAGCGGTCGGGGGAGGCCAGTGGGATCGCGTTGGCGCAAGCGATTCGCTCGAGCGATCCGGAGGCGGAGTTTGAAGGCATCGGGAGTACCGCGATGTTAACGGACGGCTTTACCTTATGGCGCGATCATACCGGTTGGGCCAGCATGGGCCCGGCCGCAGCGATTCCGCGGATTCCTAAACTGCTCGACGCGATGCTGCGCACGGCTTCGCATATCGTCACCTCGAAACCCGACTTGGTCGTGCTGGTCGACTTTGGTGTTTTTAATCTACGGTTGGCAAATCAGTTGCGGCGGTTACGGTACGACGGGCCGATTCTCGATCTTTTTCCGCCCGGCGCCTGGCTCGACGACGAAGAGAAGGCACGGCGAGTCAGTGCCGTTTGCGTTCCGGTGACGGCATTTGCGCATCAGTACGATTTCTACCGAAGTCTGGGCTGCCGAATTGAGTTCTTCGGACATCCCCTGACGAGCCGTTACTCAATGCGGCCGCTCCGGCCGGCGCCGCCTGCAGACGGCGGCGTCGTCGCAATGCTGCCGGGGAGTCGCGGCGGCGAGTTGCGCCGGCATTTGCCGGTGCTCGCCGCGGCGTATCGTACCTTGCAAGAGCGGCGGCCAAGTCTTCGCGGCGTCTTCGGAGCGGCAGACTCGCGCGCGATGCAGACGATCGAGGCGGCTATCGCGCGCGAAGCTTTGACCAACGTGGAAATTGCGCCGGGTGTGACGGCGGCCCTAGAGAATGCGGACGGCGCCTGGGTCGCCTCGGGAACCGCAGTGCTCGAAACCGCGCTGATCGGCGTGCCGGCCGTGGCAATCTATGTGATCCCGCGGGCGCTGATTTGGTACGGTCATCGCATGATCAAGCATCGCTTCATTACGCTGCCGAACCTCGTCTTGGGTCGCGAGGTGGTTCCCGAACTGCTGCAAGACCGCGCGAACCCCGCCGGGCTGGCGGTGGCGCTCGAAGGGCTGATGAACGACCCGGCGCAGCAGTATGAGGCTTTCCTGGAGTTCCGAAAGGCGCTTGGCCCCCCGGACGCACTCGAGCGATGCGCGCGCTACGCCGTCGAGTTGGCTCGCACATCGGCTTCGCACCGCAGATGATTCGCATCTATCACACCTCCGATTTGCACGATCGGCGCGGTTTCGCCGGGCGCTTACGAGCCTTGCGCGCGCAGCGGCCGGGTTCGCTCTTCGATTGCGGCGACTCGCTGCGCGGAAGCCAAACGCTCTACTACCGCAGCGAGCCGATCGTTGCCGAGCTCGACGAGGCCGGCTACGATGCGCAGAGCCTCGGAAATCGCGAGTTTCACTATCTCTTCGCCGCGCTGCGCGCGCGAGCTTCGCGAATGCATCACCCCTTGGTCTGCACGAATTTGCGAGATACCAAAGGGCGGCCCTTGCCTTTTGCGCGGTCGTTGCGCTTGCGCGCGACCGATTCGCAAGGCGACTCCATGTATCTCAACGTCCTGGGTTTGCTCATCATGCAGTACCCCGAGCAAAGCTTCTGGGAACGGGTCTTTGGCTGGCGGTTTCTCAATCCGTGGGAGGCCATCGCGCCCTTCGCCGCTGCGGTTGCGGAGGATGAGCCGCTTATCGTGCTTTCGCACTTGGGACTCTCGCTCGACTGCGAGTTGGCCGCGCGGGTTCCGCGTATCGATCTGCTGCTCGGCGGTCACAGTCACGACACGCTGCCGGCCCCGCGCTACGTTGGAAAGGTCCCGATCATTCATGCGGGCCCCTACGGTAAGTTTGTTTCGCGCAGCGAGCTGGTCTATGACGCGAACCGTCGCCGTTTCGCGGTCGACGACTTCGCGCTGGTTCCGCTGCTGGACGCTTCGTGAAGCGTGTGCTCTTCGTTTCGAACGGACACGGGGAAGCGGCCATCGCGGACCGCATCGCCGGCGAACTGCGCGCGCTCGCGCCCGATCTAATGCGCGATCATTTAGCGTTGGTGGGGGAGCCGATCTCGGATAACCTGCAAGAAGTCGGCCCGCGCCGCACGATGCCGAGCGGTGGTTTGATCGCAATGGGAAACGTTGCGAATCTAATGCAAGACCTGCGGGCCGGTCTGCTGCCGCTCGTCGTGGCGCAGAGAAAGTTCTTGCGCTCCGTCCGCGGAACGTACGACGTCGCCGTCGCGGTCGGCGACGTTTACGCCCTGGCGATGACGCTGCGCGCGCGATCGCGTACCGTCTTCGTCGGCACGGCCAAAAGCGTTAGCGTAGCCCGCTACGGCGCGCTTGAAGAACGAGTGCTCGCGCACGCGAGGGCGTGCTTCGTGCGCGACGAGGCGACGGCGCAGGCGCTGCGCGAGCACGGCTTGTCCGTAGAGCCCAGCGCCAACGTGATCGTCGATCTCTTCGCGCCCGATGACGACCCGGCCGTTGAAGCTGCGGTCGCCGGATTCGCGACGGTGCTCGCGCTCTTTCCCGGTAGTCGCGAAAGCGCGTACGACGATGCCGCCTTCTTGCTCGAGGTGCTGCGTGAGATCGCCGGCTCGAGGCCCGGCGTCGGGGCGGTGCTTTCGATAGCGCGGGGGCTGGACGCGCAACGTTTTGCGGCCGGCGCCCAACGAGCCGGCTGGCAAATCAGCGGCGAGTCGCGCGATTGCATTCCCTTCGCGTTGAGTTTGCAGGGGCGCACCGTCTTGCGCGCCTGGACTAAAAGCCCGGCCTCGTTGCTCAAAGATGCAACGCTGGTCCTCGGCCAAGCCGGAACCGCGAACGAAGGCGCCGCGGCGGCCGGCGTTCCGGTTGTGGCTTTCGCACGTGATCGGGAGACGAACGATCGTTGGTACCGCCGGCGGCAACGGGGTCTGCTCGGCGATGCGCTCGCGGTCCTGCGCGGCAGCGCGGTCGAAGCCGCGCACGGCGTATGCGATATTTTGGACGATGCGGCGCGCCGCCGGCTGATGAGCGAAACCGGTCGTGCCCGCATGGGTGCCCCCGGCGCTGCGCGACGCATCGCGGATCGCATCGCATCGCTGGCAAGCGAGAGCTGATGCGTCGTTGTATGCCGGCCGCGCTCGGACTGATCTTCATGGCCGTGCCGCTGTTTCCCAGTTTCATCACGTTTACCGGCGTCGCATTTCCGGGAGTCTCCCTCGTGCCGGTACCGGTGATTCTCGCCGTTTTCGCGGGCTGCTGCATTCTTGCGATCTATGCCCTCGCCATGCTTGGACGTTATCCCGTCGCCGGCTCGCAGCCGCTGCTCGTGCCGCTGCTGACGGTCTTTGGCGCCGGCCTGCTCGCGGGCTGCTTGGGATTCGACCCGCGTTCCGGCTTGGTCTTTACGTTCATCGGCGGACTTGGCATCGTATGGTCCGCTTCGATCTTACGTTTTTACGGCGATCGATCCGCGGCAACGCTGCTTTTCGGAGGCTTTCTGCTCTCGGGCGGGATAGCCGCGGCGATCGCGATCGCCATGGTGCTACTGCGCTTTCCCGTCCATCTGTACGCGCTGCAACACGGGCGGGCAACTGGTACGTTCATCTTACCGGGGGAGCTCGCCGGCTTTCTGATCGTGCTCCTGCCGATCGCTTACGCCGTTGGGTGCGTAGCGCGCTCGCGCATCTTACGCGCCATCGCTTGGAGCGCGCTTGGTGTCGGCTTGGTCGCGCTGGCGCTCACGTTTTCGCGTGCGGGTTGGATGGGATGTGCGGCCGCCGCTGCGTTCTTGGTTGCGGTGCGCACGCGGCGACCCGCGGTCTCCGTCGCGGTTATCGCCGCGGGGATTTGCGCCGTGGTGCTGCTCTTCAACGCGCATCACGATCCGAGCGAGGACTACACCCGAATCTCGATCTGGCAGGCCGCGCTGCAGATCATCGACCGGTTTCCTCTCCTGGGCGTCGGGCCGTTCAACTTTTCCCGTCTCTACGCGCTCGTGCGCGCTCCGGACGGCGATCCGACGGCGTTTCACGCGCACAACCTTTACCTGACGTTCTTCGCGGAGTTCGGCATCGTCGGCGTCTGCGCGATAGCCTGGACGATCTGGCGATTCGTCGCCGAGTTGCGGCGGCGTTTGGCGACTGCCTCCTCGCGGGCGGCATTGCTGGCCTGCGGCGCAGCAGCGGGACTGGTCGGCGTCGCCGTGCAAGGCCTGATCGATACGGTGAGCGTGGTAATTTTCGGACTGTGGATGCCCACGATGGCCCTAGCGCTCGCGGCGGCACGCGACAGCGACGACCAGGCGCTCGAATGATGCGAAAGGCGGCGCTGGTAGCGTTTGCGGCGATCTGGGCGCTCGGCGGTTGTAACCCACGGCCGCCAAAGAGCGTGGCCACGCCGCGGGCTAGCGCGCATCCCCGCTCCGGCGCAACCCCCCTTACGCTCGTCGTCACCGGAAAAGGGACCGCCGAGCGGCCGATTCACGTCTTTCAGCAAGTCCACAACCGCATCGACTACGATCTGTTGGCAAGCTCATTCGAGAGCAGGGGCCCCCAGAACGATATGCGTTCCATCTTCCGCAATGCACGGGTGACGTTTAGTGACGCGCGCGGATCGAAAATTACCGCGAGTGCGCCGCAAGCCGTGGTCGACCAGACAGCGGATGCCGTCACGCTGCTCGGAGGCGTGGTCGCGCGCACTGCCGCGGGAATGACGCTACACTGCGATCGGCTCGTCTATCGGCAGGCCGGCGCGACCTTACACGGAGACGGCAACGTGGTTATTACCGATCCCAGAGGCTTCTGGGCGACGGGCTCGAGCTTCGATTCAGATACATCTCTCACCCATATGCGCATGCGATGAGCCAGACACCCGCCATCAAGATCCGCGGCCTCGTCAAGCGCTACGGCGAGCGGACCGTCGTCAACGGCGTTACCGCCGACGTTAAAACCGGCGAGGTCGTTGGGTTGCTGGGTCCCAACGGAGCGGGAAAGACCACGACCTTCTACATGGTGGTTGGCCTCATCAAGCCCGACGGAGGCACCGTCCTGCTGGCCAATGGCACTCGCGAGACCGATCTGACCGGCGCGCCGATGTATACCCGGGCTCGCAACGGGATTGGATATCTGGCGCAAGAGAACTCGATCTTTCGAAAGCTTTCCGTCGGCGACAACGTCCGCTTGATCTGGGAACAGAACGGCATCCCGCACGACGAACGCGAACGGCGTCTTCCGGCGCTGCTGGAAGAGTTCGGCTTGCGCGCCTTCGTAGACGCTCGGGGCGACAGTCTCTCGGGCGGCGAGCGCCGGCGGGTCGAGATCGCTCGCGCGCTGGCCATCGAGCCGGCCTTCCTGCTGCTCGACGAACCATTTACCGGAATCGATCCGATTGCGGTGGCCGATATCCAAGCGATGATTCGTCAACTGCGCGATCGCGGGCTGGGCATCCTCATCACCGATCACCAGGTCCGCGAAACGCTCGCGATCGTGGATCGCGCGTACATTATGAATAACGGCCGCATCGAGGTGTCGGGTTCGGCCGAAGAGGTTATGGAGTCGCCGATCGCCCGCCAATTCTATTTGGGCGAAGGCTTTAGGCTCTGAGATTTACGATCCTCGATCGCTACATGCTGACGGAGCTTGCGGGCCCGTTCGGCTTCGGTTTGTCGGCTTTTACGCTCATCTTTGCAGCCACCGAGCTGCTCAATATCGGCAAGCTGGTCAGCAACGAACACGCGCCCCTCTGGGCGGCCGTCCTGGTTTTCGCGTGGTCGCTTCCGGCGGACATCGTGCTGGTCATCCCCATGGCGCTCTTGCTCGGCACGCTGCTGGCCATGCAGCGGCTTTCGGGCGAAAGCGAAATCACCGCGCTCAAGGCGGCGGGGATTACCTTTGCGCGGATCGTTACCCCGCTGCTGATGGTCGGGATCGTCATGTCGGTCGTCACGTACTACTTGCAAGAGGGCGTCGTGCCGTACGCCGACGACCAGCTAACCGCGATCGAAAATGGCGTCATCAACCACGTCAGCGCCTTCAACCGCGACTTGACCGTTTCGGCTCCGCTTCCCGGCGGTGGCCGCCAGGTGACGATCGCCACGGCCTACGAGCCCCACTCGCGCGCGCTGCTGCACGTGACGCTCATTCAGTACGACAACCGCAACGATCCCAGGCAGATCGTCTTCGCCGATCGAGCCGAGTTTAGCGCGGACAAGTGGACGCTGGAGAACTCCAGCCTCTATCGGTTTAATGCCGACGGCACGACCACCGCCGAACCGCACATCCCGCAGCAGGAGGTTCAAATAGGTGAAAAGCCAACCGACCTAGTTAAGCGCATGAGGAACGACGATCCGGAGAGCATGAGCCGGCCAGAAATCGCCGAGATCGTTCGCTCCGGTCAGCTAACCCAGAGCGCGCTGCGCAAATACGTGACGACGTATCAGGAAAAGCTCGCCCGGCCCTTTGCGTGCTTCGTCTTTATTTTGATCGCGATTCCCTTTGGACTGCGCCAGATTCGGTCGAGCGGGAGTACCAGTCTAGGCTTCGGACTCTCGCTGGCAATCGTTTTCGTCTACTACGTCGTCATGACGATCTGTTCGTTTGCGGGCGAAGCCTTTCTGGGGTATGCCGCGTTCTGGGCCTGGATGCCGAACATCTTGTTCACCGCGATTGGATTGGCGCGCTTGCGCCGCGCCGCATTCGTATGAACTTCGTCGAAATCGTTCGCGGCATCGGAAACCTGGCGTTCGTCATGGTGGTCGCCGGCACCGTCGCCTACGTCGGGGACCGCGTCGGTCACCAAGTCGGGCGCCGCCGGCTCAGCCTCTTCGGAATTCGTCCTCGCTACACGTCGACGATCGTAGCAATCGCGACCGGCGTGCTGATCGCGCTGGTCGTGACGTTGGGCGCGATCTTCGCGTCGCAACAGGTTAAGACGGCCTTCTTCAAGATGAACTCGATCAACGAGCAGATCGAGGAACTTCAGGCGCGGCAGCGCGACCTCGAAGCCAAGGTCAATAATGGCCGGCTCGTGTTTCCGGTCGATACGCTGATGGTGCCGTTCTACCGTATCATCGATCAGTCGGCTACGTCGTCGCAGCGCCTGGCAACCATTCGGAACTATTATTTCTTTGCCGTTAAATACGTCAACGCGACGTATCCGCGGCTGGGCTTGCGCGCGTACGTGGTTCCGGTAGATGTGGACAAGAAACTAGACGGACTCGCTAACGATTTAACGACCGTCGCGAAGCTCTCACAGTCCAACGTTATGTTGACCGTGACCTCCGATACGAACTTGTTCGAAAACGATCAGATTCACTTTGAGATCCACGGTACGGCGGACACCCGGTATTTCCAGAAGGGCCAGGTCATCGCTCAACTGGTCATCCCCGGAAAGAGCGGTGCCAGCATCAACATTGCCCTCATTCAGCTTGAGAACTACGTCGCCATCGCGGCTCGCCGTCTGCAGCTTCCGCCGTTTCTTACCGACATTCTGCAGCCGATGCAGCTGATTCCCGACGCAACGCAGATGCAGCAACGGATTTCCAAGCCCGGCACCTACCTGCTCACGGCTTTTGCCGCCCAGGATTTTTACCCGCACATCGGCGGCATACCGATCGTGATCGTACTGACGCAGCAGCCGTGACCCCGGCCCGGCTCGTTCTGGGAGTCGATCCCGGCCGCGCCAAGGCGGGCTTTGCCGTCGTTGACTCCGATGGAGGCGTCGTTGCCCGCGGCATCGAGTCCATTGAGGATTTACCGGTGCGCCTAACGCAGGTTCTCGCCGCCGGCGAAATCGACGTGATCGCCCTCGGGCGCGGAACCAACGGCAGAGCCGTGAGGCGCCTGCTCGAGGGTTTTGGGCTCCCGATTCACTGGGTCGACGAGTTCGAGAGCAGCCGCGCGGCTCGATGCCTGTACTTCGAGGATCATCCTCCGCGGGGTTGGAGGCGCATGATCCCGATTGGCCTTCAGCTGCCGAGCGAACCGGTGGACGACTACGCCGCAATCGTCATCGCTCGCCGCTATCTCGCAAGGGGAGTGACCCCTCCACCTCCAAATTAGAAAACACCCGCGAAAAGCGCCGGAGATCCTTGGCGCTGCTCGGGGGGAAGACGAACGTCAGAAACGGAGGGCAGGTGCGTCGGATCGTCGACGTCTTGGCGAGCGCAGTTTTAGCGCTGGCGCTCTCTTGCGCCCCCGCGGCAGCCGCCGGGCTCTCTTTCGGTCAGCCTCGCGCCGATCTGGCCTCCCAGCTGATGCTCTCGCTGTTTGGCGAGACCTCCGATTCGACCGCAGCTTTTTCGGCTCAGAACGGCGACCGGGCCTCCGAATCCCCGCTGCGGGAGATGGCGCTCCGTGTGCCGGCCTCCGGCTCCAACGCTCCGTTTACCGCCGATACGGGGCCGCCGGCTCTGATGCAGGCGCATATAGCGCTCTCCAACCTTTCGGGCACCGGCGCCTCCTATCTGGCGCGCGCCGTCGATGCGGGGCTTCTCTCGACGGACCAGGCGTTCGCTGCGTCGCCCGAATCGCACGGCCTGCATGCCGATATTCTCAATGCCCAACAGGCTCTGTATACGGCGGCCTACCAGCCCGTAGCTCCAGCACCGATTGTTTCGCCTGGTCCTGGAACGCTGGCGTTCAACACGACGCCGGCGCCGACGGTAGCCGATGCTTCCAGCGATACCTCGCTCGGTCTCGGTTCCGATGGCCGCGCACCGAAGCGAAGCCTCAGCCTGACTCTTTCAGGCCAGTACGAACATGTGACGTTCAACGACTTTGGCGACTTGGCACCGCCGTCGGGCGCCTCATCGTGGCAGCTTCCCGACGCGAACGCCGCGCTAACCGCTCCCGGCTACGCGGGCTCCAACAGACTCTCGTTGGGCGCGGGTCTCGCCGTGCCCGTCTTCCATGGCTTGACGTTGAACCTCAACTACGACGCCGAACACTTATATGGCGGTTACACGCTTCCCGGCCTGATGAGTATCGACGCGGTGAACAACAAATACGCGGGCGGGCTGACCTACGATATCCCGTACTCGTCGAGTTCTCTCTCGATCTCCGCCTACCAAAGCCGCCTTGGTGACAGCCTGCTGCCCGCGGCCAATGGCTACACACAAAACGGCGGCGACCTGAACTTTACCGTCAAGTTCTAGGAGCCGCTCTGCGCGAGCGTCGGTTCACTTTTTTCCGGGCGATCGTCGTCCTTACGGCCTGCGCGCTGTTCGTTGCGCTGGCTCTGGTACAGTTGGCATCGGATTCGTTGAATGCCCGAGCCGCCGCAGACGGAACGCTTCCCCGCCGGATTTCGCCTAGCTTTGGCGACGCAGTCTACGGCGCACTCGATCGTCTCGCGCCCGCTTCCTACGTTGAGTCGACTTTAGCGCAGCGCGCACTCGAACGAGGCGACCTAGTCTCCGCGCAGCGCTACGCCGTGCACCTGCCGGCGTCGCCGAGCCGGGACGAGTTGCTGGCGCGCATTGCCGGCGCGCGCGGTCAATCCCAGCTTGCGCTGGAATACTCTCTGGCCGCGTTCGACTCGGACGCCGTGGAAGCGGCATCGCAAAGGCTGGCCGTTACGGATCCGCAGGCCGCATACGAGCTCGAGCGACTACTGGAGGTGCGGTTGAGCGGTCGCGCGATGCACCCCGACGCGGTCGCCGAAGCGCGGTGGCAGATGGGCCTGTTTGCCAACCAAGTCGCGTGGGGAAAAGTGCCGGGCAGCAGAGCGCAACGCGCCTGGTTGACCATCGCGTCCTCTGACTTCGAATCTGCGGTCGCGCTGGCGCCGCTATCCGAGCGGTACGCGATTGCCGCCGCCAATCAGGCCGACTTATTAGCCGAGCGGGACCGCGCCGAGGCACTTTTTGCTCGAGCGGCCGATATCGATCCCGGGAGCGCCGACGCCATCGCCGGTCTCGGCGTCGTTGCTTTGCAGAACGGCGACCGCGTAGCCGCGGCAGCGTACTTGAAGCGCGCCCGCGCGCTCGATCCCAGCGCGTTGATGGTTCGTGCGCTCCAACGAGATTTGCGGTGAAAGTCGCGCTCGACGCGCAGCTCTGCGTCGGCACGGCAACCGGAATCGGCGAGTATGTCAGGGGATTGTCGAGTGCGTTACGTCAGCAGCAGGTGGATCTCGTCGAGCTGTGCGAGCCGCGATTGGATCCCTGGCGATTCGATCGGCGCGTGCTGTGGGATCAGGCGATTCTGCCGTTGCGTGCGCGCGCCAGCGGCGCCGGCCTGTTGCACTGCGCTTCGGGCACGATGCCGCTGCTCGCCGGAATGCCGATCGTCGTCACGGTGCACGACGTGGCATGGCTTCACGTACAAGCGCACGCGCGACCGTACGCGCGCTACTATTTTGGGCGCTTCTCGCTGGAGCGGTACCGGCGCGCGGCCGGCATCGTCGTCGATTCGGCCTATTCTCGCGACGCGTTGCTCGAGGTTCTCGCTGGCGTCGAGCGCGCTGCGGTGCGCGTCGTTTATCCGGGCGTTGCCCCCGAGTTTTGCGATATCGCGCGTAACGGTGGTGACGGCCGCACGATTTTAGCCGTGGGTACCGTGGAATACCGCAAGAACCTCGAACTCCTGATTCGAGTGTTGCCGCAGCTCCATGGGGCTAGAATCGTCTGCGTCGGGCCGCAGACGCCGTACGCGCGAGAGTGCCTCGAACTCGCCGCCCGTTTGGGCGTGGAAGAGCGACTGGAGCTGCGTGGCTACGTCTCGCGCGAAGAGTTGCTCGCGCTCTACCGCGAGGCGGGCGTCGTCGCGGTTCCCTCGCGTTATGAGGGCTTCGGCTACGCGGCGGCCCAGGCGCTATGCGCCGGGGTGCCGTGCGTCGTGTCCGATCGAACCTCGCTGCCCGAGATCGTCGGCAGCAACGGGGGGATTGCTTCGATCGACGATGCCGCAGCGTGGACTTCGATGTTGGAGGCTGCGTTGCGCGGCGATTCGGAGCAGCGCGCGTCGCGCGTCCGCGCAAGCGCAATTGCGCGCTTCTCGTGGGAGGCTAGCGCCGGCGAAATAAAGCGTCTGTACGAATCGATCGGCGGGGCGGCTTAGTAAATCGGCGAGCCCGGTGCGCCGGGAGCGACGCTCCCGTCGTCGGGTGCAAAGATCAGGCGAAGAGGAAGGCTCGAGCCCGCTTCCGGCATCGTAACGATCGTGACTCGCACGAAGCCGTGCGCTGGAACGACATATTGCCGTACCTTGTATCGCGAGAAGGGCGGGACTTGATGGGTCTGCACCAGGACGCCGTCGATGACGTACGTGCCGGTGGCGTGTCCGCCGCGCGGGTTTTCGTAGATCGCGATCGCTTGCGGCGTCGGGAGCGGGTTCTCAACGTTGACGACAAACGATTGCAAGACGCCGTAGTCCCCCGAGAGCGCTTGCCCTTGCAGATCGTTGGGCAGCGGTAGTTGGCCGATCGGCAGCTCTAAGTAATCCGCGTCAACCCTCCAAAGCGTCGCAAAATGGAACTCTGCGATCGGGTAGATGCCGCGCGCGTGTTTGTGGGCGCTTTGCAAGAGTTCGTTGCCGGCAATGGCGTCGGACGGGTCTGCGGACGCATCTTGCGCGACGAGCGTGAGGTGGACGTTTCCTCCCGAGAGCACGCGCAGCTGCAAGAGGCTGCAAACGATGCTCCCGGCCGGAAGATCTTGCTCTGCGATATTGACCGAGGTGTTGCCGTCGATGGTAAGCAGTCGTCCCTGATTCTGTTCGACGTCCACCAGAAAGCGTTTGGTGGCGACGTGGCCGGCCTCCATCTCGTTGGTCGACGGGCCCCCTCGATCGCTAATCATCTGCACGATCGACGGTTCGGGCGAGAGATTCTCCGCGCGCAAGACGATTCGGCGATCGGGTTGTCCCGGAGGGTTGTAATGAAAGTACAGAAACCGCGAGGGTTGCTGCACGCGAAGGTCGGCGGTGAAGAGCGTGCCGTTCTCCGTCAAGCGCTCGGGGTAGTCGCTGACCATCAATGAATCGGGCGAGATTCGCGGTACGGCGACGTTGCGGACCTCCACNNATGAGGACCGGAACGTTGAACGCGGCCACGTCGTCCTGATCCAGCGAGCCTTGGAACTGCACGTCATCGGGAGTGACGAGAACCTGCGCGCCGGGACGCTGGCCGGCCGCGCTGCGTACTGCTCGCGCGACCTGTTCGCGCACAAAAACGCTCGACGCCGGATCTCCCGTAAGCTCGAGGCTGACGTACGGTGCAATCGTGCCGGCGTAATATGCCACACGCACCGGCACGTCGACCCGCAGCCCGCGCGCATCGCTGACGGTGACGATCGTCGCGCCCGGCGATTTCCCGACAATGCTCAGTCGCTGCGATGGTTGATCGATTGCCGCGGAGGCGATCGACGGGTCGCGTACGACTGCGGTGAGCGGCGCGATCGCGGAACCAACGATGAGGTTGACTGCCGTGCCCACCGGTACGGAGGCCGCCTGGGGTTGCACGACGATGGGCGGCGGCGTCGGTGTCGGACTTGCGGCGGAGGTCGCCAAAGGCGTGGGCGAAGGGGAGGGTGAGGGCGGTGGAGTTTGAGCGCCTGCCGACGCGCAAAGCGCAAAGAACGTGAAGAGAAGAGGCGCCAGCCTACGCAATTTGCGGTTCGGCACGGCGGACGGCCGTCGCCAGCAGCGTCTTATAGCCGACGCTCGGGAACAGGACCGTCACCAAGTCTCGCTCGGCGCGCTCGACCGTTCCTATACCGAACTTGGAGTGCTGCACGACGTCGGCAATCCGGAATCCACCGGTGGCGGCTATTTCGCCGACGCCGCGGCGCAGAGCTCGGCGGCAGTTGTCGCAGGCGCCGCAATTCTTTGCATCGAAATCTTCCCCGAAATAGTTCAGGATGAAGCGCCGCCGGCACGACCGAGTTTCGGCATACTGCAACATCATTGCGAGTTTGCTTTGATCGTACGATTTCTTCGTATCGTAGTTGGCTAGGTTCAGGATGAGGTCGCGATTCTTGCGGACGGCTTCGGTCAGCGCATAGGCCGACTTTCCCGAGTGCTCGATATAGCCCGACTTTTTCAAGAGCGCCAGAATCACTTTGAGCTTGGTCAACGGCAACTGCAGGATCTTGCGAAGGTCGATCATCGAAACGCCATCCGACTGATTGCCGAAGACTTCGATGGTGCCAAAAACTCGTTGAACCTCTTCAACGTCGGGATACTTGCCGGTTAGGAAATAGTTCTGCACGCGAGTATCGCTCATGCGGTAGATGAGGATGCAGCGGGAGGGAAGTCCGTCGCGACCGGCCCGTCCCGCCTCTTGCGTATAGGCCTCGAGCGAGCCCGGAAGATCGTAATGCAAGACGAACCGGATGTTCGGTTTGTCGATCCCCAAGCCGAAGGCGTTGGTCGCCACGACCGCGCGAATCGTTTCGTCCATAAACAAATTGTGGACGGAGGTGCGATCCTCTTTATGCAGCTTCGAATGGTAGACGGCTGCCGGCACGCCCAGCTCGCTCGTCAGATAGTTTTGAACCTCCAAGGCGTTCTTGATCGTCGCCGTGTAAATGATGCCGGTGCCTTCGAGGGGATGGGCACCTTCGAAGAGCGCCGAGAGAATCTTGAGCTTATCGGCTTCCTTGTCGGCCTTGCGCGCCTCGTAGATCAACTTTGGTCTGTCGAAGCCGCGAACGATCGGTTTGACTTGATCGATGCCGAGCTGATGGAGAATGTCCTCTCGCACCGACGGGGTGGCCGTCGCGGTCAATGCGAGCACCGTCGGATGGCCCAGCCGCGCGATGACGGCGCCCAAGGCGAGATAAGCCGGCCGGAAGTCGTGTCCCCACTGACTGATGCAGTGCGCCTCGTCGACGACGAAGAGCGGGATGCGCAGCTCCTTGAGCAGCGCAAGGAAGGCTTGATCTTCGAGCTTTTCAGGCGTCGTGTAAGCGATCCGGACCTTCCCGGAGCGGATCCGCTCCCGGGCCCGCATCTCCTGATCCTCCGAAAGCGTCGAGTTGAGCGCGACGACATCGGTGATATTCCGCTCGCGCAGCATGTCGAGCTGGTCCTTCATCAGCGCGATCAGCGGGCTGACGACGATCGTGGTCCCTTCGAGTAAGAGTGCCGGCAGCTGGTAGGTTAGACTCTTGCCGGCTCCCGTCGCGAGAATTGCGAGAGTATCCTGGCCTCGAAGGACGCGCGACACCACGTCTTCCTGGCCGGGATAAAAGTTGTCGAATCCAAATTTCTCTTGGAGGGCAGCACGCAAATCCACGGGCATCTTTCTAACAAGGAACCCAAAAAGTAAGTTCGCTCACTTGGGAAGCTATTAGTATAACCGGCTCCCGAGGCGACTCGTTTCAACCCTACCCTCCGGCAGGCGCCTCGAAACGGGCTGCTAAAGGTTGGTCGTCGTGTCCCTGTACCGCACCTGGCGTCCCCGAACCTTTGCCGATCTCGTCGGCCAAGACGCTGTCGTCCGCACCCTGACCTCGGCAATCGAGAGTGGCAAGCTCGCTCACGCCTACCTCTTTTCGGGTCCCCGCGGCTCGGGGAAAACCTCAGCCGCCAAGATCCTGGCGCGTTGCATCAACTGCGTTGCCGGACCGACGGCCATGCCGGACAACACCTGCGAGAACTGCCTGGCGATCCTGGCCGGGACGGCGCTCGACGTCCTGGAAATCGATGCGGCGAGCAACCGGGGAATCGACGAGATTCGAGCCCTCCGCGAAGCGGTGAAGTTTGCCCCTGCGACGATGCGGATGAAAGTTTACATCGTCGACGAGGCGCACATGCTTACCAAAGAGGGCGCCAACGCCTTCCTCAAAACGCTCGAGGAGCCGCCGCCGCACGCCGTCTTCATTCTCGCGACGACCGAGCCGGAGAAGTTGCCCGTCACGATACTTTCGCGTTGCCAGCGCTATGCATTTCGCCGGATCGCCGTTCCGGTCATGATCGACAAGATGAAAGAGATCGCAAGCAGCGAGAACATCGCCGCCGACGACGAAGCGCTCAAGGCGATTGCCTACCGCGCCGACGGCGGTCTGCGCGATGCGCTGACGATGCTTGAGCAGCTCGCGGCATTCTCGGCGGGGCAGACGGCGACGACCGAGATGCTGGATCTTGCATTCGGGGCCACGGGGCGCGAGTTCGCTGCGACGCTCATGGACGCCATCGCGGCCGGCGATGCGACCGCGGCGCTCGGCGCGGTCGAAGCGGCAAGCGATGCCGGTGCGGATCTTACCGTGCTGACCCGTTCCCTCATTGCCGGCTTTCGCCACTTGCTCGTTGCGAAGGTCGATGCGGCTCTTCTCGCTACGGACCTAGCTCCCGAGGACGCGCAGCGCGCCGTACGGCAGGCGGCCGGCATGTCGCAGGCGATGGTGTTGCGCGCTCTGCGCATCTTTGGCGAGGCTCTCTCGCTCGGACGGTCGGGCGGCAACGCGCGGCTCGAACTCGAAACGGCGCTGCTGCGCTTCATCATGGCCTCTGAAGACCCGACGCTCGATGCGCTTGGCGCCCGCCTCTCGATCCTGGAAGAGCGCCTAGGTGCCGCAGCGGCACCGGAGCCAACTCCTGCCGCCGGTACCCGCAAGCCCGTGGAAAGACCCGTGGAAAGACCAGCGGAGAAACCCGCGGTAAAACCCGCCGAAAAGCCCGCGGAATCCGCTGAACCACTCGACGCGTCGCCGCTCTCCCTGCAAAAGGTCAAAGCTGCGTGGCAAAGCATCCGCTCCAAAATCGAAAGCGAGCGGCAACCACTGCGCGCGCCGCTCTCGCGCGCGGCAATCGAAGCCCTCGAGAGTAACGCCGTCGTCCTGAGGCTGCCCGATAGTTGGAGTGCCGAGTCGTTGCGCGGCCATACGAAAATCATCGAAGCGGCGATCGCCGACGTGCTCGGAGTCCCCCTGAAAGTAACCCTGCGGGTCGATTCGAACTCGGGACGTTCGAAATCACCCGAACCCGCCAGCGTCACCGAGAGCGGGCTGGTGAGCGCGGCCGACGATCCCGACGCACTCTTCGATTACGCCAACGAACGGATACGATGAATCAAGCACACCTGATGGCCCAGGTCAAAAAGATGCAGGCCGAGATGACCAAAGCCCAAGAGGAGCTCGCCAACACGGTCGTTAGCGGCAGCGCCGCCGGCGGCGTCGTGACGGTCGACGTCAGCTGCGACCAGCGCGTAAAGCGCGTTACGATCGCGAAGGAGGCTGCGGATCCCGACGATCTCGAAACGCTCGAGGACCTCGTGATGGTTGCCGTAAACGATGCACTCGCCAAAGCCGGCGAAACCTCTGCAAAGCGGATGGCTTCGGTAACCGGCGGCATGCGCGTTCCCGGATTAATGTGACATCGGTCGCACGTCCGGTCGCGGCGCTGATCAACGAGTTTAGCAAACTGCCGACGATCGGTCCAAAAACTGCGGCCCGTTTAGTCTTTCACCTTTTGAATCGTCCTCGTAACGAAGCGCAAAGCTTGGCTGAAGCGATTCTCGCGGTCAAGGACAAGGTCCACTTCTGCTCGATTTGCTACTCGCTCTCCGAGCAGGATCCGTGCGAGTTCTGCACGGACGACCGGCGCGAGGCGCGCGTAATCTGCGTCGTCGCGGAGGCGAAGGACGTCTACGCGATCGAACGCACCGGCGCATTTAAGGGCCGCTATCACGTGCTCGGCGGCCTGATCTCGCCTATGGATGGCATTGGTCCCGCCCAACTGCGCGTGAAAGAACTCGTCGAGCGCATCGGACGCGAGGAACCAGGCGAGATCATTCTGGCTACGAATCCAAACGCCGAGGGAGAAGCGACGGCGCTCTATTTATTCCGCCTGTTGCATCCGCTCGGCTCGATCGTGAGTCGCCTCGCCTACGGCTTGCCGATCGGCGGCGAGCTCGACTACGCCGACGACCTGACAATCGCCAAGGCCTTAGAGGGCCGCACAACGTTATAGTACCAGCGCTCTTCTGTTTAGTTGTACCTTTCGGCAGTACCGCATGGTCTAACTAGCTTTATCTAGGGAACGCTTTAGCCCGCAGAGGTATGATCTTCGAACCGGGTGTGGGGGCCGAGGCGCCGGTGTTACCACGGCGCCTCTTCTCACGCGAGTCTTACAAACAAATCAAAGGATCGCCGGCACGCACGACGCCGGGCTCGAGGACGTCGCAATAGATTCCCATCCACGCGCTGCGCTGCGTGGCTAAGAACTGCAGAATCCGCGGATCGGCAGCCTCACCGCGAGGATGATAGTTCACGGTGACGCAGCGTTCGATCGGCGAACGAACGCGCAACTGCGCGGTCCCAACCGCAAGCCGTGCATCGACGAGCGCTTGTTCCAAAGGCACCGGGTCCGCGCTGCCCTCGCACGCACGTACGAAGAAGTTCGGGCGGAAGCGTTCCCACTCTACCGCATAACCGACGTGCGCGCCGAGCTCTCGCAGCCACTGGTCGACGAGTATCGAAATCGGCGCGACATCGAAAAAGTGCTCTCGGCGGCGAACTTCCACCGTAATCCCACGCTCTTTGGCCGAGGCTTGCGCGGCGGCCGCATCGCGGAGCAGATGCAGGCGGTCGTGCTCCTTACCGCGGTAGGTCTTTCCGTCGCGCGAGCCCTGGCGCGCAAAAAGCGCGCCCGAGCGATCGCCGGGAATTCCGGCAAGCTCCACTCTGACGGAATCGAGGGCCACGCCTCGCAAGCTCTTGATCGGATAGCGGCGGAGCGCTTCGAGCGTGCCGATCAGCATGATCGCGCCTTCCCCGAGGGTTTTCCGATCGCCTTGCCGCAAATCGCGCGCGATGGAGCTTCGGCCTCGCGGACTCGTTGAAATGTTCGACCGCGCGGTCTCACTCTATCGCCAGAACGCTCTCGCGCTCTTTGGCATCGTTGCGGTGACTGCCCTGCCGCTGGCGCTCTTGCAATACCCCGTTACGCGACTCGAGCAGCCGCAACTCGACGCTATGATTCGGATCTTCGAGCATCCCGAGCTTGCCAACGCGCACCACATTCCGCCGGCATTCGGCTCGCCGATCGCGCTTGGGCTCTCCGTAGTTTTGACGCTCCTGGAGTATCTCGCGTGGGCCTTCTGTCTGGCTGCGATTGCCGAAGGAGTCGCCGGCGTCTATCGAGGCTCGCCGATCGAGTTCGTCGCCTGTTGGCAAGCCGTATTGCGTCGCTGGGCGAGCATTTCGGCGGTGCTAGGCCTTACGCTGCTCGCCCTCATTGCGATCGACGCAGCGGCGTTCGCACTGGTGACGATCATCGTCGCGCTTACGGTACTGCTCGCGCCGGGCTCTCTTCCACTCATGGCGCCCCTTATCGTGCTGCTCGCCTTGCTGATGGCGACGCTGACGCCCGCACTGCTGGCGATGCCCTGCGTCTTCGGTTTCTACGCCGGCACGATCGAGTCTCTGGGAGCGGTTGCCGCCCTGCGCGTAAGCTTTGCCCGAATCTTTACTCGAGCGGAGTTTGGGCGGTCGGTGATCTGCTCGACGGCGCTCGGCGCGCTGGTATTTGCGTGTTCTGCCGTTCTGGACGTTTTTGCTATCCTGGGTCTCGCGCGATGGACCGCCCTCTACGTGCTTGTCGACGCCGCAACCTGCACGCTTCTCGTTCCCTTCGTCGGCCTCGTTCTCGCGCTTTACTATTTCGACGTTCGTATTCGGCACGAAGGTTTTGATCTCGAGTCGGGCTTGGAGCGCGAGAGCGTAGCCGGCAGTCTGGCGGGTGAGCCGGCCTATGCTCCGACGGCCTATCTCTCGGGTGCGGAGCGGAGCTTGGTCGCGCGTTTTCTGGAGCGCCGCAATGGGTTTCCACCAGCCCGCCGGCAGGCGATCGCGGCGCGCCTTGCCGAGCCCGTGCGTAAACGCGTACCGCCCGAGCTGCAAACTCTAGATAACGAATCCTTGTTGGAGAGGCTTTAGGAGCCGGGCTTCTTGCGAAGCCTACCGAGGATGTCGCGCGCGACGCGCAACGCGTCGGCTTTGGTGCGCTCGTAGAGCGCAGAGGCCTGGCCCTTGGTCATGTAATCGCCGTGCTCGTAAAAGAACGTGACACCCTCACCCACGACGATCGTGCCCGCGTACGCAATTGCGCCCTTGATCGCGATGCCTGCAACCGGGACGAATCCGACGAGTTCGCGCGCCAGCGTTCGCCAGCCGAAGCCGCCGCCGATGATCGGCAGCAGTTGCCACGTCCGCCCGAGATCCGGATCGCGCCCGTATGCGGCTTCGATGTGGACCATCAGCATCACCTGAATACCGGTAATCGCCACCATGTCGCCGGCCGAGGCGAAGGCGCCGAGCACCAAGCCGACAAGCGGAATATGATCCACGACCGCGCTCGCGAGCGATACTTTTAAGGCGTTATTTGCCGCATCGCGAGTAAGTTTGGCGGCGACGGTCTCGCGCAGGACCGGCAAGTTCCGGCCGACCGCGATCTCGACGCCCCCGGCGCAATCAACCAGATGTGCGAAGAAGCGCCCGCGCAGTCCCGGTGCGTCCAGCGAGGAGACGATATATTCGGCCCACGTTCCCGGCGCGGGTGGAGTGGCGGGTCCCGCGGGAACTCCCTCTGGGTCTAGCGTGACGGCGAGAATCGGAACTCGCAAGACCGAGAGCGACGAAAAGTCGGCGCTCGCGCAGTCGCCGCCACGGCCGAGAAAGATTGCGGCGCGAACCTCGCCAGGATCCGTTACCAGCGGCGCGACCATGCGAACGGTCTCCAAGCAGGCCGCAGCTTCGAACGGTATCGTCATCTCGTGCCCGGAGAGCAGCACGGATCGTAGTTGCGCGATCAGCGCGGGATCGCCGCAGAGCAAGAAACGAAAGGGTTTGCGTACGTGGGCGTGGACGGTTCGTACGTCAATGCCCTTTCGAACGATCGCAAAAAGGCTGCGCGCGTCGGTCGTGATGGCTCTAAAGTCCTAACTTGTCGAGGTCGATCGCCAGGGTTCCGTCGGCTTTGCGCAGCTCCTTGGCCGGATCGTCGGTGTAATCGAGATAGACCAGGCCCATAAAGATCTCCAACGGCCACGCGTGCATCTTGTGCGCGTTTGCGATGTCAACGATCGTTTGGTTGGAGGCCTTGGCTTCGGCAATAACGCTCTCCGGCGTACTCTTGATATCCGCGGCCACGATGGTGGCCGCCACGACGTCGCCGGGCGTCAGGTCGTCGTGCAGCATGGTCCGGTAATCGATGCCGCTCGAACCGAAACGTTGTTGCAGCGCATATTGAAGCGTCGAATAGAGCTGCGGCGAGGTGCCCAGGCCTAACAGCGTGATGCGAGTCGAGAGCTGGCGCGCGCGCGCGAGATTGAAGAGCTGCAAGCCTTGCGAGGCCGCCGTCGCGGCGGCATTGAACTCATCGACGTTCTTGTGCATCAACGGCGCCAGCGTGGTGTACTCGCTCGGGCTGATATCGCCGTTGAAACTGATCTGCGCCCGGTCGAGCTCTTTGAGGAGCTCGTCGAGATCGCCCAAAGACTGGTCGAGCATCGTTAGGGATGCGCGGGCCGCGTCCACGGAGCGCAGCATCTCGCCGTCGGCTAGCGTTAGCTCGTTCATCATCGACGGATACGAGGGCAGTATCGCGACGGACTCGGCCGGTACCGGGCTCATCGAAAGCGGCGCCAGCATCTCCGAGTAGATGTCTGCACTCTCCTTGAGCAGACCGCTCTCCTTATTCTTGTCGAGCGAGCCAACGCCGCCGATCGGGCTCTGGTCGCTTCCGGCGTCTTCCAGCGTGCTGTTAACCGATCGAGCTATCGAGGTTATGTTCTTTTCCACGGCCTCGACGCGCGAGCCACGGTGAATGTTGATCCGGCTGAAGTCGGGGATCTCGTATTGCAGCGTCTCGAGCCGGTCCTGGACGGACTTGATCTGACCCTTGCCTTCGGCCGCGCGATCGGAAATCTGGGTCGCGTCGGCAAGTTGAGCGGCCTGCGCCGCCTGCACCGCGCTCTGCAACTTGGGCAGGTTTGGCTTCGTGAGCGTTACTCGCTGCACTTCCATCGCTCGCAACGCGGCGATGCGCTGATTTGCCGTCGCGCGCGTCAGCGGCGTGCCCAACTGCGCGGCCTCCGCCAAGGTTTGCTCGCTCTTGTTCGGCAGGCCGAGCGCGAGCTCCGATTGTCCGAGTTCGAGCAAGGCTTCGGAGCTTTGCGGATCCTTGGCGAGAAGTTGATCGAGCCGCAAGCGGGCAAAATCGTAGCGAGCACGCTCTTCGTCGCTCGACGCCTGCACGAGTTGCTGCGTGGGCGTGACTTCCGTGGGATCGAGCTCCGGATAGCCCATCAAGTGCGCGACGCGCGCTTTGGGATCGGGGTGATCCTCGAGATACTTACTGACGGCATCGTCGTGCTCGTCTTGCAGCACGCCAAGATGCGCCATGATCGTTACCATCGCCTCGGGGTCGTAGCCGGCGCGCGACATCAGCTGCAGTCCGTAGCGGTCGGCCTGGATCTCATCTTCCCGCGAAATCTTCATCAGCAACCCGGCTTCGGCGAGTCCGCCGAACTCGTAGAGGATCGGTGAAAAGATCGAGGCGATCCCGAACAAAATGTCGAGAATCTCGGCTTTCGAGTTGGCAGTGAGAACGTGGCGGCGTTCGATGTGGCCGGTTTCGTGCCCGACCACGCCGGCCAGCTCGTCGTCGGATTGAACGAAGTCGATCAGGCCCTCGTTGACGTAGACGAAGCCGCCCACGGTCGCGAACGAGTTGACCTGGCTGTCCTTGATGATCTTGATGGAATAGGGAACGTCCTTGCGCTGTACCTGATTCCAAAGGTTTCCGGCGACGCCTTGGACGTAGGCGTTGAGCAGCGGATCGGTTTCGATGACGCTGCTGGCGACGATCTGCTGGTCCTCAGATTGACCCAAGGCGATCTCGGCTTGCGTCGACATAGCAGCGATGGGTGCCGGGCATATGGCACTCAGAAGTGAGACGATCACGAAAATGGGAACGGTGCGACGCAGCATGCGATGTAGTTTCCTCTACCGAACGGCCTGCCTGGAGGTTACGCTCGATCGCTGTGTATTATATGTGGACAACGTCAAGAACTTGCGAGTCGTTTGTGGACGAACAAGGGGATGCCCCCCACTCTTCTCGGAGAGCGTAGCGTGACACTCTTACGAGGGAGGCGGGACGGCCTCGAAGTGACGTTGTCGCCCCTTGACCTGGCCGAAGGGTTTGCGGATCTGCAGGCTCGGCTTACCGAGCAGCCTAGCTTCTATCGCGGCGCCAGCGCAGTCGTAAACTTCGGCGCCCAGTCGCCCTCTTCGGAGGATCTGCGGCGGCTTCGGGAGATCCTCGACGGCGCGGGAATCGCCTTGCGCGGTGTCGCGGGGTTCGACGCGGGGCTCGGGAGCCTGGCGCAACTCGAAGGGCTGACGTTCGAATCGCCGCGCGCGGAACTCGAGCGGCGCCGGGCCATGCGGCCTCGCGAGGACGTGTTGCTCTCGGAGGCTGCGCGCTCGCTTGTTGCCGACTTCGCCGGCGCGCGCAACGACATCGCGCAGCGCCGGCGGCGCGGCGAGGCAAGCGTACCGCGCCAGGCGCCCGATCCGCCGGCTGCCCGTTCCGCGACGGTGCTTCGTGCGGTCGAGGCGGTGCCGAGCACCCTCTACCACGCCGCGACCCTGCGAGGTGGTCAGGTGCTCCACCACACCGGCAATATCGTCGTCGTCGGCGACGT
>PMTY01000141.1 GCA_003167155.1 Candidatus Cybelea tumulisoli | reverse complement strand
TTTTTCCACCCTTGCCACATGTGCACGTCCCTGGCCCTGCGCTCGACATACGACGAGCCGCCGCCGCCACCACCGCCGCCGCCTTGGCCCGAATCGTAGCAGCCGTACCCGCCGCCGCCGCCTTGGAGTCGTATCCCAGCAGCGCACGCATCGCCCGAACAGTGGCTGCCAGGGCCATCGCCGCCGTTTCCTCCCGCGGTCTGCGTGCCGCCATCGCCGCCTCCGCCGCCCGACTCTCGGTAAGATCCGGTGTCGCCAGTGCGGCCGTCACCGGCTTTGCTGCCTCCGCCGTTACCGCCTGAGCTTTCGTCAGTGGTAGGCGCCGGACTGCCGCCGTAATCGGTAGATCCGGAAGGAGCGCCCGCTCCGCCACCGCCGCCGGCAAGTACGATGCGCCGCCCAGTGACGCTGTTGCGCACGTCGGAGGCGCCTCCACCCATGGCACTGGCATTACTGCCTGAGCCGTTGCCGGTTCCGCCGCCGTTAAAGCCTCCGTCGCTGCCGCTCCCGCCGACGTAGACTCCCAGCGCCTTGTCCGGAGTTACCGTGACCGTAGCCGTCACTAAACCTCCCAAGCCGCCGGTACCATAGCTGGTGTCGGCACCACTCGCGCCGTCGGCGGTGATCGTGATCTTGGTAACGCCGGCCGGCACTATAAAGGTCTGCCCTTTGCCTGTGTAATGGAAGGTTTTCTGTCGAGTCCTGACGCTTGGATTATTCGGGGCGAGCACGCCCGGAGTAGACTGCATCGCGCAATCCGAAAGAATCAGGGCGAATGTTACGGTCGATAACAGGGCCAGTCGTTGACGGCCCAGACGCATAAAGTCCATACCGGTATCTCCTTGCTCGAGGAGCGATTCGGCGTGGGCTTAGTGCTTCCATCCGCGAAGATGGAGGGAAACCTGGCAAGCGTCGAACGGCCTATCGTCTAGCCGGACAGGGGAGGCGCAACTATCAAAACGATCGATGGATTCCGTTTTTGTTTAATTATCTTGTGCGCCGTCGCGGGAGCATCCGCAGGCTGCAAGGGACCGCTTCCGGCTGAGTTAGACGTCATCCCGCAACGGCACCAAGCCGTGCGCGTAAGAGAATACATCCGCCACGTGGTGATTGTGATACAAGAAAACCGCAGCTTCGACAATTTATTTGCGACCTACCCCGGTGCGGACGGAACGCGATACGGCATGATGAAGAGTGGCTCGAAGGAGGTTCGCATCGCTCTCCAGAGGGTCGATCTCGACGGCTTGTGCGACTTCGGCCATGCGTATGGAAACTACCTCACCGACTATGACCGCGGCGCGATGGACGGTTTTAGCTTCGAAGGCGGCAGCAAGAAATGCCCGGGTCCGGCCGGCAAGAAGCCATACCAATACGTCCGGCCCTCGCAAGTTCGACCGTATTGGGATATTGCCGATCAGTACGTCTTGGCCGATCATTTATTCACGACAATGGGCAGCGGAAGCTTCACGGCTCACCAAGACCTGATTGCCGGAGGCACCACGATCGACACGACGCAAGCGTTAGTAGATTTTCCCTCGCGTATGCCTTGGGGATGCGACGCGCCCGCGGGAACCGTAACCTCTCTTCTGGCCGCCGGAGATCCTCCGAAATATGAATTGGATGCCGGACCATTCCCTTGCCTGAAGTATCGGACGCTGCGCGATCTGCTTGACGCACGATCGGTCACGTGGAAATACTACTCGCCTCCGGAACCGCACGGAACGGGCGCGCTTTGGGACGCTTTCGATGCGATCAAAGCCGTCCGCGAAGGTCCGCAATGGCATACGAACGTCACTCACCAGCCCACGGTCATCTTCAGCGATATTTCCAGCGGTACGCTACCGGCCGTCTCCTGGGTCGTGCCCGACGACGTCAACTCGGACCATCCGGGGGACGCCTCAGATACCGGCCCATCATGGGTCGCGAGCATCGTCAATGCAGTCGGCGAAAGCAAATATTGGCATTCGAGCGCCGTCATCATCGTGTGGGACGATTGGGGCGGCTTCTACGATCACGTGAAGCCGCCATTCTTCGATCGATTGGGGGGATTGGGCTTTCGAGTCCCGATGCTTATCGTCTCGCCATTTGCGCGCGAAGGAAAGTCGAAGCGCGGCTACGTTTCGCATACTCAGTACGAGTTCGGCAGTATCTTGAAGTTCGTAGAAAACATCTGGGGACTAGGGAGGCTGGGGACGACCGATTCGCGCGCAACGAGTATCGTCGATAGTTTCGACTTTTCGCAGCCGCCGCGAACCTTTAAACCCATCCCGGCAATTTATTCGCGGCAATATTTTCAGAAGCAACCGCCGTCGTATCAACCCGTCGACACGCAATAGGCTGCCGGCGATCCGGAATCACAGGCCGAAGATAAAGAGCGTAGGCTTGCCGGTGACCTTCCAGGCAACGAACGAGGTGTTGCCGGCGGCTGCGGCAACGTATTGCTTTCCGCCGGCACGATAGGTGATGACGCCCCCTGCAATGGCATTGTTCGTATCGTAGTGATATAAGATTTTCCCGCTCGTCGCATCGAGTCCCAAGAGATTACCGTTCAAATCGCCGGTGAAGACGAGACCGCCCGCCGTCGGAGTGAGCGCGGCTACCATCGGCGTTGCCATCTTGATGTGCCAACGGGCGCGTCCCGTTGATGGATCGATGGCCGTGGTCCAGCCATAGGCCTTCGCGATCGGATCGGGTACCGGGATGCCGCCGCCAAAAGCGGCTGCGCCGGATTCGGCTTTTGCTGCCGCCGTAATGTTCTTGATGCTGGCAAGTTTCGTCAGCTTGACCGTTACGCACCAGTCCACCGAGTTCACGTAGACGAGCCGGGTTTGCGGATTCCACGCAGCACCGTTCCACTCCGAGCCCCCGGTCACGCCTGGACAGTAATGAGTTCCGGCGGGCGTGATGGGCGCAGCGGCGTTTGCGATCGTAGTGGTTGCGGTCTTCGTCAAGAGTTTGCCGCTTCCGAGGTTGACGAAGTGCACGAGGCCGTCCTTGCTCGTCGCGGCGAGAACGCTCGTTCCGTTGCCGTCGTCGAACTCGGCGCTGCCGGTCGCGTCCCAGTCGTGATCGTCGTTTGGCTCCGTTTGATACGACCAGCGTAACGTTCCGGAGCTTGCATCGAGCGCGACGATGCCGGTGGTAAAGAGGTTCGCGCCCGGCCGAACGGCTTTATTGAAGTCTGGACCGGGATTTCCGACCGGCACGAAGATGGTGGCGGTCTTGGGATCGAGCGTAAAGTACGTCCAGACGCCCCCGCCGGTACGCGATGCAGAGGAAGCCCGTATGGTGGAAAAAGACCAGACCTTGGTTCCATCCTTCACGCGATAGGCCGAGACTTCGCCCCGTATGCCGACGTCGCCGCCGGCCGCGCCCATGAAGACGAGATCGTGCCAAATGAGCGGCGCGGCCATCGCCGATGCGCCGGCGCTCGAGTCCATGATCTTGCGATCCCAAAGCAAGTGGCCGGTCTTCATGTCGAGCGCGATCAGATGGCCATCTGCGGTCCCGCGAATGGCGCGCCCGCCGCCGATCGCGACGCCCTTATTGTTAGCCCCCGCTTCGATATCGACGGCGTTGTATTGATAGCTCCAGATCTTCGCGCACGTTTGCCCATCGATCGCGAACGTGCCGCTGGTCGTGGTGACGTAGAGAATCCCGTCGTACGCGACCGGGCTCCCTTCGAACGATCCCGGCTGCGAAAGCGCGACCGAACAGACCGGCTCGAGGCCCGCAACGTTTGCGGTCGTGATATCCGAAAGCGTCGAATAGCGCGAGCCGCGATAATCCTTTCCGTAGGTCAGCCAGTCCCCCGCATCGTCAGCGCCATTCTCGAGTTCTTGCTGCGACGGAACCGTCGTTGATGGCTGTTTGACGACCATGGGAGCCGGCTTGGCGCTCGCGGCGGCCGCGACCGACGCCGATGCACCCGGTGGCGAGCCGGGAATGATGCGCGTGATATCGTAGTGCCCCACGATCGGCGATGCGCCGGCAGGTAAGCCGTTTTTCTCCAGGATGTAGGCGACCAAGGCAAGGGATTGTTGCGATGAGAGCGTTCCCGGCGCGTTCAAAGGCATCTCGGTGTGGACCGTCGACCACAACGCGCTCAGCGGCTTTCCCCGATATCGCAAAAAGAACTGACTGCCCGCGAGCGGCGGTCCGGCGCCGCCCTGCAGGTTGGCGCCGTGGCAGAGCGCGCATTTTTGCGCGAAGAGCGTCTTGCCTTGCGCGGCCTGATCGGAGGAGTACCAGTCATTGTTGCCGATCGCTCCGGTCATCGATTTCTTCGCGGTTACACCGCCGGCCGCCGCCGCTAAAACCACCAAGGCCAGTGCGAAGACGAACAAATTGCGTTCCACGAAGGTATACTTGAAGTCGTTAAGGACATCTACCTTTATGGATAAGCGAACTCCAGCGTCCAAGCGAATCACGCGCCGTAAGTTCACCAACAGCATCGGTGCGGCGGCGATTGGTGCGGCCATTCCGGGTTTCGCTAAAGCGCAGATTGCCAAGCCCAGGGCAGATCGCCAGAACGCGCTCGATCACGTCGTGGTGATTATGTTCGAGAACCGCTCCTTCGACAATTTGTTGGGCCGGCTCTATGCGCCAGGAGAAGTCGCCTCTTTCGATGGCGTGATCGGCAAAGAGCTCAAGAACCCGATCCCGCCGTGGGCCGAGCACGGGGCGGACCGCAAGTTCGTGCACTATGGGATCGCGTCGAACATGAACACGCCTCACCCCGATCCGGGCGAGGAGTACCCGCACATCAATACCGATCTCTTCGGTCTCCTCGATCCGAAGAACCGATTAATGCCGCTTGCAAAGATGGTCGCGCCGTACAACGCGCCGGAACCGAGCCGCCAGCCTACGATGGATGGGTTCGTCACCGACTACATCAGTGCGTTTACGGCCGAGAAAGGCCGGCAGCCTACGTACGAAGAGTACTCCCAGATCATGGCCGGTTACACGGCCGATCAAATGCCGGTGACCTCAACGCTGGCCCAGGGCTTCGCTACGTTCGATCATTGGTTCTGCGAAGTTCCTTCGCAGACGTTCACAAACCGCTCGTTCTTTCATGCGGCGAGTGCATCCGGCTTTATTCTCAACGCGCCGCCGGCGTCGGCTTTCCCAATCCACAACACCGCGGAAACGCTCTTCGAACGACTTGAAGCAAAGGGTCTGACGTGGCGCGTCTACTGCGACAAGCCCAGCCCCGCGTCATTTACCGGCATCATCCACGCTTCGCGATTACGCAGCCGTTTTGCCACGAACTTCGTGACGGTTGACGATTTCCTCGAAGACGCGAGGAACGGGCGTCTGCCGGCCTACGCCTTCATCGAACCGAACATGTGGCACGGGCACAACGATATGCACCCCCCGGTCTCGGCGCTCTTGCACGGTTTGCCGTTCGACGAACCATCGTCGCTCCTCGGTGGCGAAGCATTGCTCGCCAAGGTTTACGATGCGATCCGCTCCTCATCGTCTTCGAACGGATCGAACTATCTCAACACGTTTTTGTTAGTAACTTTCGATGAGGCCGGGGGCACGTACGACCACGTCGCTCCGCCCCCCGCTCCGCCGCCGGATCCGGCGGCTCCCGCCGGCCAGATGGGGTTTACGTTTAATCGATCCGGCCAGCGCGTCCCGGCAATCGCGATCTCGGCGTGGATTCCCCAGCGCTCCGTAGTAAACCAGGAATATCGTCACACGTCGCTCATTCGCACGATGCGCGAGCGCTGGTCGCTCGGTCCCCCTTTGACTGCTCGCGATGCCATCGCCCCAGATATCGGCCCCGTTCTATCGCTGCGCCGGCCACGCCCACCCGAAGACTGGCCCGAGGTTATGCCGCGGCCGGTTCCGGCGTTCAACACCGCCTTACTACCGCCCAACCAACCGCTCTCGGTACTCGGCAAGGCTCTACTCGGTGCGGTCTTGGAGTTTGAGAAGATGCTTGGCGTCAAAGTGCCGGCGATGCCGAAGGAGGCCAATCTCACCGGCGCGCAGGCAATAGCCCTGATGCGAGACGCCGGATTCAAACTCTTCCCAGGCCTCCGCGGCGAGACCTGATGATCGACGAGTCCGTTTTGCGCCATCCGCTCGAACGGCCGATATTCATCGCGTCGGTCATCCTGAACTTCGCGCTCATGGGGCTCGCCATCGCCTTTGTTTTCTTCAAACCCCCGTGGCTCAAGGCACACCCACTGATCGATAAGGAAGTTACCCTTCTGCGGGCACTGGCTATTACCGCGCTCATTGGTATTCCGCTCCTCGTGCTGAATCGTAATCGCCGCGAAGCGGCCATTCGCGGTAACTCCGTTCGGCTGTCAAACAAACAGTTTCCCGAGATCTATGCGATTCTGCAGAATCATTGCCAACGACTAGGAATGATCGAACTGCCCAAGCTCTTTCTTACCGGAAGCAGCATCGAGCCGTTCTCCAACACCTTCTCATCCTGGGGTGAGAAGTACATCGTCATCCATCAGATCATCTTCGATATCGACGACCGAAAGACCATGGACGTCGTTTCGTTTATCCTGGGGCACGAACTTGGAGCGGTCCGGCTTAACCACACGGCCGTGTGGAACGAAATGTTGCTCACCTACGTCTCAGCCCTCAAACTGTTTCGTAACCCGCTGGAGCGAGTTCGCACGTACTCGCGCGATCGCTACGGCGCCGCACTAACACCAACGGGCTTCCGCGGTCTGCTGATCAGTGCCACCGGTCGACGCTTAATGGACCGCGTCGACATCGAGGACTACCTTCTGCAATCGCGTAAGTACGGTGGTCTTTGGTCGAATGTCAACGTCCTTTTTGAGCCACAGCCGCAAGTGTTCTTACGCATCAATCAGCTTCGGGCTGCCGGCTATAGCTACAAACCACGTCAAGAAATTGGCGAGATCAGGAAGACTTAAATGCATAACTGTACGGATTGTGGGCGCACGATCGACAACGATGTCGATGGCCGTGGCCTATGCGAAGACTGCGGGCGTAAGCGCTACGAATCGCAGGACGAGCGCCGCCACGAAGGCGACGAGAAGCACGGCAAGTAACGATTGGGCCACGGTTGGGGTAGCTGGGGTGCGAGTTGGGTCTGGAGTCTGGCGCTCGTCGCAATTACGATTGCGATGCATGTGGCCGGCGTTGTTTTCATCGCGAATGCGATCGAATCGATTAAGGCCAACCTCCTGCGCCGAGGGCTTAGCTATCTGGATGGTACCCCGGGAACGATCGCCGTTATGGTCGCCGTGGCTCTGTTACTGGGAATCTTGCACGCGATCGAGTGCATGCTTTGGGCGTTCGTCTACGTACTGCTGGGCGCGCTGCCCTCGCCCGCCGATGCGTCGCTTTATTCCGTCGACTCGATGACGACGCGCGGCGCTTCCGGACTGCAACTGGATCGGCAGTGGCGTTTGATGGGCGCGACCGAGGCAGGCGACGGCATGCTGCTCTTCGGGATCAGCACGGCGTTCTTGTTCTACGTGATGCACCGGATCTGGATTGCGCGGCTGTTGAAAAGCGACTCGCAGAGTGCCGGCTCGCGAAGTTGACGGATGAGAGTCTCAGCCCCACGGCGAAACGTCGCCGCGCATTGAATTTGGAGGAAAAATGGCGAGCTTAAACGGCGAAACGGACTCCGCAAAACGCGTACAGCGTGAAGTATTACCGATTCCAGACAAGCCGTATGCGGGCTTTGTTGCGTATGACGCTAAGGATCCCGACTCAAAGTTTCCACCGATCGAACCTTTGCGACCGCCTAAGGGCGCGCCGAACGTCTTAATCGTCTTAATCGACGACGCCGGCTTCGGGGCCTCGAGCCTCTTCGGAGGCCCGTGCCAGTCGCCCACCGCCGAACGCGTCGCCAAGGACGGTCTGCGCTACACGCGCTTTCATACCACGGCTCTATGTTCTCCCACACGCGCGGCATTATTGAGCGGGCGCAATCATCACACGGTGGCAATGGGCGGCATCACGGAGATTGCCACCTCGGCTCCGGGTTATAGCTCGGTGCGGCCTAACTCGATGGCGCCGCTGCCGGAGATTCTTCGGCTCAACGGCTATTCGACGGCGCAGTTCGGCAAGTGCCACGAGGTCCCGGTGTGGGAAGCCAGCCCCGTCGGACCTTTCGATCGGTGGCCGACGGGCTCGGGCTTCGAATACTTCTACGGCTTCGTTGCCGGTGAGACCAATCAATGGTACCCAGCGATTCACGAGGGAACCAAAATCGTGGACCCTCCCAAGACGCCCGAAGAGGGCTACCACTTCATGGAGGACATGACGGACCGCGCGGTCGCGTGGGTACGCCAGCAGCGGCTGCTTGCGGGCGATAAACCGTTCTTTATGTATTTTGCGCCGGGAGCCACGCACGCGCCCCATCACGTACCAAAAGAATGGGCCGACAAGTACAAGGGCAAGTTCGATCAAGGCTGGGACAAACTGCGCGAAGAGACGTTTGCGCGTCAAAAGCAGCTCGGAGTCATCCCGCAGGACTGTGAGCTGACGGCTCGCCCGAAAGAGATCCCGTCGTGGGATTCCCAAACGCCTGAGTTGCAGCGCGTGCTCGCGCGCGAGATGGAGGTCTATGCGGGTTTCTTTTCGTTCGCCGATTATCACGTCGGGCGCCTCATCGACGCGCTCGAGCAGATCGAGGCCCTCGACGATACGCTGATCTACTACATCATCGGCGATAACGGCGCGTCTGGCGAAGGCACGCCGCGCGGTACGTACAACGAAATGCTTTCATTCAACGGCTTAAGCGCCCTGGAAACAGACGACTTCCTCGCGCAGCGCATCGACAAACTCGGCGGGCCGGAATCCTATAACCATTATGCGGTCGGCTGGGCACACGCCATGGATACTCCCTATCAATGGACGAAGCAAATCGCTTCGCACTGGGGCGGCACGCGCAACGGTGCGATCGTTCGCTGGCCAAAGGGCATCCGAGCCAAGGGCGAGATCCGGAATCAGTTTCATCACGTCATCGACGTCGCGCCGACTATCCTCGAGGCCGCACAACTGCCCGAGCCGTACATGGTCAACAGCGTCGGACAGGTTCCGATGCAGGGCGTCAGCATGCTCTACAGTTTTGACGATGCCTCGGCGGCGGAACGGCACGAGACACAGTATTTTGAAATGTTTGGCAACCGTGGGATCTACCACAAGGGCTGGACCGCGGTTACCCGCCACAGCACACCGTGGATCATGCTGGGTGACCGGCCCGCCTTTGACGACGACGTCTGGGAGCTCTACGACACGAACAAGGATTGGTCGCAGGCGCACGACCTCGCGAAGGAGATGCCCGGCAAACTCCACGAGCTTCAGCGTCTTTGGCTCATCGAAGCAACCCGAAACGGCGTCCTTCCGATGGACGACCGCAGCGCGGAGCGCGTAAACTCCGATCTTGCAGGGCGACCGCTGCTCGTTCGCGGCACCTCGCAGGTGCTCGCAAACGGCATGGGTGGGCTTAACGAGAACGGGCTCATCAATATCAAGAACAAGAGCCACTCCATTACGGCGCAGGTTGTCGTTCCCGAGGGAACGACGGCGCAGGGAGTAATCCTCGCGCAGGGCGGAATCGGCGGCGGCTGGATGTTCTACGTCGAGGACGGAAAGCCAACGTATCTGTACAACTTCGTCGGGCTCCGCGAAACGGTGGTTGCGTCCGCTCAGGTGCTGACTTCCGGGAAGCACCAGGTGAGGATGGAGTTTGCCTACGACGGCGGGGGTCTCGCCAAAGGCGGTACCGTTACGCTCTACATCGACGGCAAAGCGGTCGGCAGCGGCCGGCTCGAGCAGACCGCACCGATGGTCTTCTCCGCCGATGAAACCTCCGACGTCGGACTCAAACGAGGCTCACCGATGATACCGGATATGCCCTCCGGGAAAAGCGCATTCAACGGTACCGTGGACGTCGTCGTCATCGAAACCGGCGCCGAAAACCACGACCACCTGCTCAATCGTGAAGAGGTACTCAATATGATCATGGCGCGGCAGTAGATCTCCATGGCATTGCATCTCATGAGAAGCACTAGGAGCGCGATGACCGCTCTCGCCACCGTTATCGCCCTGCAAGCCGCCGGTGTGGCGCAGACGGCGTCGTCGATCGACCTTCTGCGCCGCGCGGTCAACCCAAACCCGACGCTCCAATCGTACACGGCATCGGCGCAGTTGTCGGCGACGCTGCACGTCGTGATTCCGGTCCACAAGAGCTACGACGGCAAAGTGTACTACCTCAAGCCGCGGCGCGCGATCCAGTTTCAGAACGTTTCGGGAGCGCTGAGCCGCTTCAAAGACTTGGCGGCATCGGCGCCGACCTACGAGGAGGCGATGGCGCAGTACACGATTACGCCCGGCACCAACAACGGCACCATCTCGACCTATACGTTTGTTCCCAAGAAGCAGGGAAGCCGGGTGAAGAGCATCACGCTGACCGTCAACGATGCTTCGGCGCTCGTCAGCCACGTGCAATGGGCCTACACCAACGGCGGCGGTATGAGCCTCGACCAGACCTATACCAACGTCGGCACGTTCCGTCTTCCCGCGAAAGCAAATATCTCGGCGCGCTTCCCGGGCTACAGCGTCGACGGCACCCTTACGTTCGGCAACTACAATCCCAACGCTCCCGTTTCGCCGTCGGTCTTCACTGCGACGCCCGCGCCGTAAGCGCCCGGCTCAACGCTGACCTGTGGTGCGCCCTCGCCGATATCTCCCAAGGAAAGTCTCCGGAAGACAGCACAAGACTATTGCTCCGACCAGAACCGTTAGGCCGATCAGGTTCCAGCCATGCTTGCCCATCGGCGTCAGGCCGAGACCGTATGTGAGCGCGACGATCGCCATAATCAAGAAAAACGGGCCAGTGGCATAGCAATGCACCCTGCCGCAACGGATCGCGTTGGCGATGCATGCGGCGCCCATCGTCGTTAGGGCGACGACCCAGATTGCGGTTCGCCAACCTTGACCGATATCAAAAAAACCACTTGCTAGAAGCACGAGGGCAGGAAGCCAAAACACTGCACCGGCGAGCATCCGGTTGGAAAGGATGTCGCGCGACTCGTTGCTCCTCACAACGTCACTGGGCTAGACCGCCAGGTGGCGAAGAATCGCCGCGCGGATCATTGCAATCGGTGGCGTTCCGGTGACTTGCGGGCCATAGTCGTAGGTACGGCATATCAGCCCGTACGATGTTCGATCGTTCGCCGACGGCTCCACGTCTTCGCCGTCAACTCGCACCGATGGCGAACCAAGAAACAGCAAGCGCTCCGCTAGATCAGGTGTCTCCACGTTGATGTATTCGATTTCGGCATCCACCGCCTCCGAACGCACGACCTGTCGCACGAGTTCACCCGTAGCGTCTGCGTTTGGACACCCCTCAAACGTCAATATCTCAATGCGCATGCGATCGATTACGCATGTAGCAGATTCTCAACATGCTGGCGGAGGATTTCGGGATCGAGGTGCGGTGCAGTGTTAACTCCCGATAGCTGATGCATCCAGTAATCGGGCTTCGGCGGAAGGATGTCGTCCCAAGCCCGCCCACGCCCGTACAAGAGATAGACGTCCCACGCCGCTCCCGGCGTCCCAAGGACGCGGCCGTAGGCGTCGTCCAGCCAACCGTCGGCATCCCAAAACTGTTGTGCGCGAGGGTCGGTTACCAACGCCATAGCTGAGGGCACGTGTTGGCGACGAGCACCCAGCTGTGGAACCCAGATAACGAAGGGCACGAGTGCGCCGCTCGGTTCGCGTGCAAGGATCGTTTTTTGAACTTCGAGAGACCCCCGAAGACAAAACCCTCAAGTCGGGCTGACGAGCATCACGATCCGAACCTTGTTCAAATCGCGATTGAACGCTGCGCGAAGCGGCGCGCCACCCTTAGCGACATCGGCGAAGCGGGCACTCGAAGTCCTGTGCGCGCAGCCTCCCAGTAGTGTCGCCGCACCCGAAGCAATAAAGATTTTCCGCTGCATGGATCCTCACTCGTTAAGCAAGCCGTAGATAGAGTAAATCGCCGACGCGAGCCACAACAGAGCGGCGCTCCACGTGATGAAGCGCGCGAGACGGAGACCGAAGGGAACCGCGATCGTAGAGCCTTCAACGGCACACGCCGGCCGGCGATGCGTTTGCCAGAAGCTAAAACCGAGCATGGCGCCGGAGGCCAGTAACAGCCAGGGTGTGAACGGCCGAAGTCCAGAGACGGCCGCGAGGCCGCCGGCGCCAAGAACCGTGACGAAGATGGGCGCTAGGGCCGGTCCAACGCAACAGGCGCTCGCAATCCCAGCCGTGAGTGCGGCGCCGGCACCAACGGTGGCTGCGCCAACGGCGCCGACTTGCTTGCTGCCGTTCAATCGCCGATCCGTGCGCAACTCGCGATGTGTGCGGCATTATCCGCGACGATCTCCCGAATCAGCTCGATGACCGCTCTCATGCGCCGGTCGATCACCCGGTAGATAATGACGCGGCCTTGTCGTTCGGTCGCCACGTATCCGCACCATTTGAGACATGCAAGATGATTGCTGACACGGCTCTGCGGCATAGACAGGTGATCGATGATCTCGCTCACGCTCCTTGGTCTATCGAGTAACAGTTGGAGAATGCGCAATCGTGTCGGATCGCCTAAACCGCGAGCGAACTTGGCCAACAACGTCTCGCCGGGGGCGTGGCTGATACTCGCGATCGCCCGGGCCTTTGCGGTTGCCACGGGCAGATCATATCAAGATAACCTGATATATTGCAAGCGCTGACCGGGGCCTGCTCGTCTTATTTTGGCGCCGTGTACTTTAGCAGGAACGCCTCGGTGTCAGCCAGCGTGTCGGCCATCGCGGCACGAGGCCCTTCGATATGACCTCGGTTCGCGGCGACGTAGAGGAGTATGGGTTTCGGTGAAGCTTGAGCCCACTGGAGTGTGGCGGCGAACTTATACGAGTGCGCGGGAGAGACTCGGTCGTCATTTTCGGACGTCACGATCAGCGTAGCCGGATACTCC
>PMTY01000115.1 GCA_003167155.1 Candidatus Cybelea tumulisoli | reverse complement strand
CCTAGCCCGGAATTGACCGCAGCGCCGCGGATCGTAACCTCCGGCGTTGCCGCTCCGCGATTCCCGGTACAGTCGAGCCGCATCGAGACAAGAGGCATTAGCGACTGTTCGTGGCGACGCTGCGCCTCGCTCGATGATTCTTGCTCCGGCCTCGCGGCCTCACTTGACGCCCCTATCGATTGGGTCCGCTGAAGTCCGACGTGGGGAGCGGATAGATACTCAGGCAAGAGGCGGCGCAGCTCAGTTGTAAGCGTTTCAAAGTCGGGATACCGAATTGAATCCATACCCTCTAGGTCTGAAAAAATGCGGCTCTCGCTCGATTTCGCTACCTTGTATTGCGGGTCTGTTGAGTACAAAATCGCCCATTTCGCATCTCTAACATACGCAAGGCCAAATTCTACGGCAACGTTTGGATTATGAAGCGTTAAGTCAAAGAGTGAGAGGTCAGCCTCTGCGATCATTTCGTCAATCTTGACTAAAAGATGTTTCCCCCTTAAGCGATCGGAGGCGACAAGGACTTGGGCGACCCCTTCACAGCCAGCTTCGACTGCCTCGCGAATTTCGTATATCGCAAACGGGTAACCCAGGAAGATCGTTTTCATTGGCCGCTCGCCGATTCGCACTTGTCCATGGCTCTTAGTTCCATCACTCTAGTCGGCACTCATTCGCCCCGTTGGACATCCTCGTCCGCCACTTTACTCTGGAGTCGATGAGAAGCTATCATTTCGCCAAACTTTCAACCTGCGCTGATTAGTCGTGCCAGCGATACGTTCAGTGCCCAGCTCCCGCCGAGCGGAACGGTGTATCAAGGTCCCGCACCGAGACTTTGCCTTCGAGGCCACGACTCCTTACCTCGTGCCGGCCCCCGACCCGCAACCGCGATTCGCCTTTCAGAACCTTACAAAGCCGTCCACATTGCACGGAATGGTTCCTCTAATTTCATCCTGGTTCTCCGTCCTTCATGGACGGCAAGACGCGCCTCCGATAGCGGAAGCGAACAAAGCAGGATGAATAATCGAGACTAGCATGGGCGTTGAAGCGTTACGGGAGAAGATAGGCGTCCTTCGCGCTCACCTGCGAACCATTACGCCGCCTGACGGCATAAGATGCAAGTCGTTTAGCGATCGCCGCGGCTGCGAGCATTTCGCCTTCTTCCCCGGCGGCGACGGCGTGTGGGACAGCGATCGTGGGGTGGTCACGACGATCGTTCTGGCCTCGGATTGGGGGAATGAGGCATCGTTTGGGCGCCTTATTGCGCGGCGAAAGTACACAGACGAAGCGACCATCCGCAATGGGAAGCCTCTATTACAAGAGGCTGGATACTCTATAGAGGACTGCTTCTTTACAAATGCGTGGCCGTTGTTACGCTCGGACGATATGCCGGAAAGCGGACACCACGCCATGCGAGACGCAACGCAGCTCACTGATCAATGCCGCGACTTTTTCGCGGAGACGGTCCGGCTGCTCGAGCCGAAACTTGTTTTAACGCTCGGCAAGAGTTCCGCTTGGTTCGTTGCGAGGTTCGTTGGGCTGAATTGGCCCGCAGGCGCGTTCTCGTCCGCCAACGATGTCACTTTCAGATTGAACGATCTAGGCAGCGATTTCGTGCGCTCAATCAACGGAGTGATTTACGTTCCAGGAACGCACTGGTCTCGCCTAAACAACATGACGACTCGGTGGTTTCCCAACGTCAAAAGCCCCGCTGACTACTATAAGGCAGCCCGTGAAGCGGAAGTCGCACTCTATCGACGAGCTAGAGAGGCCGCTGGGATCGTTTGAGCAATTTTTCTCGCAGGAAGCCCTTACTTCGTGGTTTCCGACTTCTTTCCGATTATCAGCTCATTCCAATCCGGTACATTGCCTGAAAGGACGACGCTCCGAACTACCCGACGAATTTTGTCCTCGATTCTCTTGACAAACTCGGCCAAGGTCACCTTGACGCCGCTGATCTTCAGATCACCGGGGTTGTCCTTCGCGCCATGACTGAGTTTGCTTCTGACGTTATAGGCATGTGTCAGGTCGTCAAAGATGGCACGACGTTCCTTCTCATCAGTCGGTTCGAGCAGATACGCGGCCCGCAGTGCGAACTTGTATTTGATTTCGGTGTCGGTGTCCAGTACTGCTTCGGCAGCTATCATACCGTCAAGAAGACGATCCTCGTCCCTCGTATTTTCCATTGCAAAAGCGAGGCGCCTAGTTGCGATGCCGATTTTATCGTCGCTCTTCTTAAGGGCACGGAGCTTCTCAAAGAGCGTTCTCGCCATCAAGAGGTCCTCGAAGTCTAACGTCATTGCGCCTTCGGTGGAGCGCATATCTGGGGTCCTATTTGTAAGCGTAAAAGTGAAACCACCAATGCTCCAGTCCTCTTGCGTCTGGGCTGTGGATCCAAGGAAGACCACGCCAAATCGCGTCAACGCGAGGGCACCAAGAAACGCATCGCGAATGTTATCAGTGTCATTGTTATCTTCGCCAATGAAATCTGCGTGAGATGCGTTGTCGGCGGTTCGCTTTAGCTTCGGGAACGATCGCGACCACCGAAGCGAGAGCCACGGCTGGTTAGGGTTCTCGTATGGTCCCGGACGGCCCATGAACATGGGGCCCCGTATCATCCCGAAGGAACCAAACATCTCAGTCATGTCGGGCGAGAGTCTTTCCAAGACAACGTCGTCGCCAAGAGTTAGGGGCAACATTTCGTCGGGAACTATGAGGCCCGCGATGACGGTCGTATATCGGAACGCCATTGAGGGGCACTCGATGAAAGAGGCAAATCTTGCAAACTCGGTGTCAAACCAGAGTAGCGAAAGGCCCGTGCCTGTCTGCTTGCTTTCACTGTTGAATCTTATCGGCGGGAGGAAAGATTGCAGGAGCAGGCCTAGGTCCGCATAGATCGTACCGTAGTGCCCGACGCAGCCGCAGTTAGTGGCGATATGCTCAGCGAGTTCGTGCCAGGTCAAGGCCTCCTCAACCACTTCAGTCCATTCCGGCACCTTACGCATGGAATCAATGTAGGCTTCTACCCACTGCGCAAGTAGTAGCGTCTCGCTCCGCATGGAAGAGTGCGCAGCATCGCCATCCTTGACCCACGTT
>PMTY01000095.1 GCA_003167155.1 Candidatus Cybelea tumulisoli | reverse complement strand
ACCGATTTGACCGCTTCGACGATGGCGCCGATGGGCTCGGAGAGCGCGTCGCGTACCTCTTCGCTCGTGATCTTTACGGTCTTCGGTAAGCCGTTGATCAAGTCGCGACCGCGAATCTCCATCGCAAGCTCCTGCTCGAGCTTATAGGCGGAGCCGATCTTGATTTTGATCTCCTCGGCGGTCCGTTCCCCAATCATGAGGTTGTAGACGCGCCGAATAAACCGAACGATGGCTTCATCCATCTTATTGCCGGCCACGCGAATCGACTGCGACACGACGATGCCGCCGAGGCAAATCACGGCGACGTCGGTCGTTCCGCCGCCGATGTCGAGGACCATGCTGCCGGAAGGCCCATCGATGGGAAGACCCGCTCCAACGGCTGCAGCCATTGGCTCTTCGATGATCTCGACATCGCGCGCGCCGGCCAGCTTCGCGGCATCCTTGACCGCGCGTTCTTCCACGCTCGTAATCTCAGCGGGCACGCAGATCGTCACATGGGGTTTGGGCTTGATGATCGACGACCACCACGAACGACCCTTCATGACCTTGGTGATGAAGTACGACAGCATCGCTTCGGTCACTTCGAAATCTGCGATCACGCCGTCGCGCAAAGGCCGAATCGCGATGATATGCGCGGGCGTTCTGCCCAGCATCTGCCGCGCCTCCTCGCCGACGGCCAGCACCCTGCCCGTGTTCACGTCTTTGGCGACGACGGAAGGCTCGCGCAAGACGATGCCCTTTCCTTTGACGTACACCAAGACGTTAGCAGTACCGAGGTCGATGCCGATTTCCAAAAAATGACTCCTACTTCAAAAAAGCGCTAGCTCGCCGAAACTCGCGGGTATTCGCTCGTTTCAAAGAATCCCGCCGGCTCGACGAGCGGCGTCACGCCGCTGCTGCGCTGCACTTGCCCGCCCAGCTCCGAAAGCATCTCTTCCAACCGTTCGTATCCGCGATCGATATATTCCAGGCCGATGATTTCGGTCTCGCCCGCGGCTGCGAGGGCTGCGACTACGAGGCCCGCGCCGGCGCGAATGTCCGGTGCTTCCACCGGTGCACCGGAAAGCTGCTTGGGACCTTTGATGACGGCCGCATTGCTCTCCATCGTCACTTTGACCTCGGCTCCCATGCGAGCGAGCTCGTTGACATACGAAAAGCGAGCGTTAAAGATCGACTCCTCGACGACGCTCGTGCCCGGGCACGTACAGAGAAAGCCGACCATCTGCGGTTGGAGGTCCGTCGGAAAACCCGGATACGGAGCGGTAAGGATATCGGTGCCGCCGGTAATACCGTCGGCCTTGACCCTGATCCAGTCGTCGCCCGTAATCGTGACGACTCCGCACTCCACCAGCTTATCGGTTAGGGCGCGCAAGTGCTCGGGCCGGCAGCCGGTAACGGTCACGTCGCCCCGCGTCACCGAACCCGCGAGCAAAAGCGTCCCCGTCACGATGCGATCGGCGATGATCTCATACTCGACGCCGTGCAGCTCTCGGACACCCTCGATGACGACCGTGTCGCTGCCCTGGCCTGCGATCCGCGCTCCCATTGCGACGAGAAAGTTCGCGAGATCCACGACTTCGGGTTCCATCGCGACGTTTTTCAACGTCGTCGTTCCATCGGCCAATACCGCCGCAAGCATTGCGTTCTTGGTGGCGCCGACGCTCGGCATGCGGAACTCGATCGCCGCCCCGGTTAACCGCGGACCCTGCGATTCCGCGATGAGATAACCGTGCGCGTTATGCACGTCGCATCCCAACGCCACGAAGGCTTGCTCGTGCATGTCCGTCGCGCGCGTGCCCAACACGCAACCGCCGGGCAGCGGAACCTCGGCGCGGCCAAAGCGTCCCAGGAGCGCGCCGACGATGTCGAACGAAGCGGCCAACTTGCGCACGAGCGCGTACGGCGCCCGATAGGAGGCAACGTTGCTGGCGTCGATCGTCACCGTGTTCTTGTCTTCGTAGCGAATGCGCGCGCCCAAGGCTTCCAGCAACGACCACATCACCGAGACGTCGGTGATGTGCGGCACGCGATGGAGCGTTACCGTGCCTCGCGCCAGCAGAGCAGCGGCCATAATCGGAAGCGCGGCGTTCTTTGCCCCATGCGTTGCGACGGAGCCTTCCAGGCGCGCGCCGCCCCGCACTCGGAGCGTCGTCTCGAGGCGTTCGAGCATATGCGACCTACCGTTCGCGTAGCCTGGTAACTCGCCTACCGATGGCCGGTCAACCGCAGTTGCGCGTTGGCAAAGTCAACGATGGCCTGCTCGCGCGCATAGGCCTCGCTTCCGGCCGCAGCCTCCTTTTGGCGCTCCGTCGCCGCCGCCAACCGCTCGCGCGCTTCGGCGACGACGACGTCGTCGAACGCCAGCGCCTCGTCGACCAATACGGTTACGCGATCGGGTAGCGCCTGCATGAAGCCTTCACTGGTGGCAAGCTCCAGCCGCGAACTCGCACCGTCCCTGAGCACATTTGCTCGTAAGATTCCCGGCTTTAGGGCTGCGAGAAACGGGGCGTGCTTTGGAAGAATGCCTTCCTCGCCCTCGGTCGTCACGGCAATAACCAGCGTTGCAGCGCCGTCGAAGACGACTTGCGCCGGCGTGACCAGCTTGAACGCGATACCGTCAGCCATCGGTCATGCGCTGCGCGTTCTCTCTTACTTCGTCGATCGTGCCGGCATAGAAGAACGCGGCTTCCGGCAGATCGTCGACCTTGCCCTCGAGAATTTCCTTGAACGACGCGATCGTCTCGGGCAGTTTGACGTATTTGCCAGAACGGCCCGTAAACTGCTCGGCAACGAAAAACGGCTGCGAGAAGAAACGCTGAATGCGTCGTGCCCGCGCTACCGCGATCTTGTCGTCTTCCGAGAGTTCTTCGACGCCGAGAATCGCAATGATGTCCTGCAGGTCTTTGTAGCGTTGAAGAACTTCCTGCACGCCGCGCGCAACTTCGTAGTGCTCGTCGCCGATGATCTGCGGGTCCAAGATGCGCGAGGTTGAAGCCAGCGGATCCACCGCGGGATAGATCCCCAACTCTGAGATCGGACGCGAAAGTGCGGTCGTCGCGTCGAGGTGCGCAAAGGTCGTAGCGACCGCCGGATCGGTGTAATCGTCGGCGGGCACGTAGACCGCTTGAACCGACGTAATCGAACCCTTGCGCGTGGACGTGATTCGTTCTTCGAGGATGCCCATGTCGGTGCCGAGCGTTGGCTGATATCCGACCGCGGAGGGCATGCGCCCCATAAGCGCCGAGACCTCCGAGCCCGCCTGCATATACCGAAAGATGTTGTCGATAAAGAGCAGGACGTCCGCGCCGAGCTCGTCGCGAAAGTACTCCGCCATCGTAACGCCGGTCTGCGCCACGCGGAAGCGCACGCCGGGCGGCTCGTCCATCTGTCCGAAGACCAGCGTGGTTTGCTCGAGAACTCCGGACTCTTTCATCTCGAGCCAAAGATCGTTGCCCTCGCGCGTGCGCTCGCCAACGCCGGTAAAGACCGAGAACCCTTTGTGGACGTACGCAATATTCCGAATCAGCTCTTGGATGAGCACCGTCTTTCCGACTCCCGCGCCGCCGAAGAGACCGACCTTTCCGCCGCGCGTGTAGGGCGCCATCAAATCCACGACTTTGATGCCCGTCTCGAAGATGCGGGCAGTCGGCTCCTGGTATTTGAGCTCAGGAGCGGGACGGTGGATCGGCCAATACGCCGCGGCTTCGACCGGAGCATCGCTATCGATCGTTTTGCCGAGCACGTTGAAGAGGCGCCCGAGCGTGCCTTTACCGACGGGGACGAGAATCGGTCCGCCCGTACTACGCACCGGCGCTCCCCGCACGAGACCGTCGGTCGAGCCCAGCGCCAGACATCGCACCTGGTTATCGCCGAGCTCATCCTGCACTTCGAGCGTCAGCTCGCGTGCCGCCGTCGCCGTTCCATTCCCGGCGCTGCGCGAGTCGTCGTTCACCACGACCACCAGTGCATCGCGAATGTTGGGCAGCGTCTCGGCGGTAAACTCGACGTCGACGACGTTGCCGAGCACTTGCGAGATTTTTCCGGTATCAGCCATTCTTGTTACACGTTCCTTGCTAAGATAGTACGTCTTCTAGAAACTACTTTGAGGTGAGCGCGTCGAGTGAGGCGTGCACATGCCGCCGCTGCGGGGACGCCCGCTTCGTCGTCGCTCCCGCCATCCTGGCTCCGCTCCTCCCTCAGACGCCCCGCAGCAGCGGCATGTGCACGCCTCACTCGACACCCAAGGCTTCGGCGCCGCCGACGATTTCTAGGAGTTCCTTCGTAATTGCGGCTTGGCGGGCGTTGTTCATCGCGATCGTCAGTTCGTCGATGAGCTTTGAGGCGTTGTCGGTGGCGTTGGTCATGGCGACGAGCTGTGCGGCGAAAAATGCTGCGTCGGTTTCGAGCATCGCTGAGTAGAGCGTGAACTCGAGATACTTGGGGAGTAGTCGCGAGAGCACGAACTCGGGGCTGGGGGAAAACTCGACTGCGCCGCGAGCGGCGCCGCTCTGCTCCTGGGGGTCGCCGGTGGCGAAAGCCTTCAGATCTTCGGCGAGTACTGGTACGAGTTTGCACGTTTGCGGGCGCTGCGACAGCATCGAGACGAGCTTCTGCGAGACTACGACGATCTCGGAGATCGTGCCGTGCACGAAGTCGTCGGCTACACAATTGGCGACCTCGCGCGCTACTGCGATCTTTGAAGCCGCGCCGAGCGGCCAGTTTGGTTGGTCGGAGATGCCCATGCGCCGCACGGCGTTACGCGCCTTGATGCCAACGGTATAGTAGCGGACGCTGCGGCCACGGGCGAAGAGCTCGGCTGCGTGAATGACGTTGGAGTTGAAAGCACCGGCGAGCCCCTTATCGGCGCTCATGAGGACGACGCCGGCAGGGGCGCTCTCGTTCCCCGGCTTCATGAAGGGGTGATCGACGGACGAAACGGCCGCGATCAGATCCGCGAGCATCTCGCCGAGGGCGTCGGCATAGGGACGAGCGCGCTTGCGGGCCTCTTCGGCGCGTCGAATCTTGGCCGCTGCGACCTGCTTCATCGCTTTGGTGATTTGCTGAGTATTCTTGAGCGACCGGATGCGGTCGCGCAGATCTCGTACCGACGGCATTCCTAGAAGCTCTTGTTGAACTCTGCCAACGCCGCGTCGAGCTGTTTGCGCGTGTCGTCCGACAGTACGCCGCTCTCTGCGATTGACTTGAGAATTTGCGGGTGTCCGGCGCGCAAAAAGTCGATCAGCCCCGATGCCCAGCCGGCAAGCCGCGGGGTCGGTATGTCGCCGGCGAATCCGTTGGTCGCAGCATAGATTATTACGACCTGCTCTTCGGTTGGCTGGGGTTGGTACTGCGGCTGCTTGAGGAGTTCGGTGAGCTTCTCGCCCCGCGCGAGCTGATTTTGCGTCGCCTTGTCGAGGTCGCTCGAGAGCTTGGCAAACGCGGCGAGGTCGCGGTACTGCGCCAACTCGAGCTTCAACTGGCCGGCGACCGACTTCATCGCCTTGGTTTGCGCCGCTCCACCGACGCGCGAGACGGAGAGACCGATGTCGACCGCGGGCCGGATTCCTTGGAAGAAGAGCTGCGGCGTCAGGTAAATTTGGCCATCGGTGATGGAGATGACGTTGGTCGGAATATAGGCGGAAAAGTCGCCGGCCTGCGTCTCGATTACCGGGAGCGCCGTCATCGATCCGCCTCCCATTTCGTCGGAGAGCTTCGCAGCGCGCTCGAGCAGGCGTGAATGGAGATAAAAAACGTCGCCTGGGTACGCCTCACGTCCCGGCGGGCGGCGCAGCAGCAACGACATCTCGCGATACGACTGAGCGTGCTTCGTGAGATCGTCGTATACGATCAGGACGTCTTTGCCCGCATACATGAACTCTTCGGCCATCGCGCAACCGGCAAACGGCGCCAGCCAGCGAAGCGCCGCCGCTTCGGACGGACTCACCGCAACGATGGTCGTGTAGGCCATCGCGCCCTTCTGCTCCAGAATCTGCGCGAGCGCGGCGACCGTCGAGTTCTTTTGTCCGATGGCGACGTAAACGCAGCAGACGTCGCGCCCCTTCTGATTGATGATCGCGTCGATGGCCATGGCGGTCTTTCCGGTCGAGCGATCCCCGATGATGAGCTCGCGCTGTCCCTTTCCAATGGGAATGAGCGCGTCGATCACCCGGATCCCGGTCTGCAACGGCTGCTTGACGGGCTGCCGCTGTACGACCGTGGGCGCCACGTTCTCGATCGTACGGAATCGCGTCGTTGCAATCTCGCCTTTGCCGTCGATGGGTTGGCCCAGTGGATTGACGGTCCGGCCGAGCAGCGCGTCGCCGACCGGCACCGATGCGATGCGGCCCGTTCGCCGTACGCTGTCGCCCTCTTTGATCTCCGAATCGGAGCCCATGATCACGATGCCGACGTTGTCCTCCTCGAGGTTCAGCGCGACGCCTTGCAGCCCGTTGGCAAACTCCACCAGCTCGGAAGATCGCACCCCGCGCAATCCGTAGACGCGAGCGAGATTTGCACCGACGGAGATGACCGTGCCGACCTCGTCTTCTTGAATCTCGCTCTTGAACTGCTCGATTTGCTGTTTGAGAATACTGGCGATTTCGTCAGCGTTTATCATTCATCAACTTTCTTAGCATCAACTTTCTTAGGCCGTGGTGTGGAGTTGGCGGGCGAGGGCGTCGAGGCGGCCGGCGACGGTCGCGTCGATTCGGCGGTCCCCCAACAGGAGGCGCAGACCTCCGATGAGATCGGCGTTGACTCGTCGTGTGACTTCGAACTTCTTGCCGTAGAGGCGGTCGAGCTTTTCGATCAACGCCCGGTATTCGGCATCGTCGAGCGCTCTGGCGGACTCTAAAGCCAAGGTCTCCGCGCCGCGACCGGCCCGCTCTAATGCAAGATACTCCTCGACGATCGCGCCGAGCAAAGCCTCGCGGCGCTTGCGCACCAAGAGCAGGAGCGTGTGGAGCGCGACGGGATCGATACGGTTTTCAAACACCTGCGTCAGGACGCGCTCCTTCTCGCGACGCTCGATAACCGGCGCGACGAAAAAATCGTGGACCAGTCCCTGCTGCCCGATCGAGTGCGCGACGGCCGCTAAATCGGCGCCGACGGCCTTGACGACGCCGCGTTCCCCGGCAACGCCAATCGCCGCGATCGCGTAACGGCGCGCGAGCGTCCGGTTAACCACCAACGCTCTCCTCCAGCGAACCGACGAACCGCTCGACCAGGCGAGAATCGAGCGCAGGAGTGACGCGCCCAACGGCGTCGTCGCGCGCTATTTGCAGCGCGCGCTCCAAGAGTTCGTCGCGAAGCCGCAGACGGGCGGCGGCGCGCGCGCGGTCCAGCTCCCCGCCGGCATCGCGCAAGGCGCGTTCGCCGGCTTCGGTTGCATCTTTGAGCATCGCCTCGCGCTCACGCTGCGCGTGAAGCTCCGCTCGCTGCCCGATCAGCTCGGCATCCCGTCGCGCGCTGTCGATCTCCTCGCGCAGTGTGCCAAGTGCGCCCTTAGCCTCGTCGCGATGACGCTCCGATTGCGCGATCTGCGCGTTGCTGCGCGCCTGCGCGGCGAGAACGACCTGCACGATCCACTTATTCCAGATAAAAACGAGCACGCCGATAAAGAGAATCGCCGAAGCGACCTGACTCCAGATCGCGATCTCGAGATAGAGTCGTTCCTCGCTCATCCCGCTGCCTCCGGAATCACTCGGTCGAGCATGAAGTCGGCTATGCTCCGCGCCGCCGCGGATTCGCCCGCTCGGGCTTCCGCGAGCTCGCCGAGCACGGTCTGCTGCGCCTCTCCGACGATGCTCGCAGCCCGTTGCGAGTAGCGCGTTGATAACTCCGCCGCTTCGTTTGAGCCCGCAGCCCGCGCCGCGGCGACGCGCTGCTCCGCGTCAAGCCGCGCCGACGACCGCACTCCTTCAGCCTGTTCGCGCAGACTCTCGGCTTGCGCTTGGTATTCGTCATAGTCCGAGACGAGGCTATTGATGTACTCGCGCCGCCGCCGAATGGCCGCCGAGACGGGTCGCAAGAAGATCAAATTCAAGATCGCAAAAAAGATCGCGAAATTGATTAACTGCACGACCATGTCCTGCCAGTCGATCGACAAGAACGACATGCGGCGCTTACTTCACCAGCGCGGTAATGATCGCCGGGACCTTCGCGACCACGAGCAGGATGTAAAAGGCCAGCGCAATGCCGATGAACGGCACGGCCTCCAGGACGCCGACGCCCAAGAACATGAACAGGAATATGTTGGGCCGCGCCTCGGGCTGGCGAGAGATCGATTCGACCGCCTTTGCGGCGACGGTACCGTCACCGACGGCCGAGCCGAATGCCACGCCGGAGATGATGATGCCGAAACAGATCATAGCTGCGGCTGCGATTAATGCTTCTGGATTCAAGGACGTTCCTTTCTAATGTTCGTCGGCAAGCGCCAGCGAGAGATAGACGATTGCCAGCAGCGTAAAAACGAAAGCTTGGATCGTTCCAACGAAAAAGTTGAAAAACTGGATCAGGAAAGGCACGACCGCCACGCCAAACGAGAGATTGAACGATCCAATTTTGATCCGGGCGAGGATGATCGACGTGACGATGATGAAGAGCAGCTCGCCGACGAAGATGTTGAAGAACAGCCGCGCCGCGAGCGTAACCGGACGAATAATCTCGTCGACAACGTTGATCGGAAAGAGCGCCGGGAACGGCTTGAAGACGTGCCCGAGGTATGCGACGCCCTTTTTCCGGAATGCCACGACCTGGATCATGCAAAAGACCAGCAGCGCCAGCGGGACGACCGTGTTGAAATCGGCGGTCGGCGAGCCGCCGAAGGGAAGATCGAACGCTTTGAACGGTACGATGCCGAACTGGTTGAGCAGGAAGATGAAGAGAAAGAGCGCCACGAAAAACGGCACGAACGGCTCGCCGTCCTCGCCAAGGACGCTGGTGGCCAAGTCGGCGATGTAGTTGAAGACTGCCTCGATCACGGCTTGGCGCTTCGTGACGTAGGGCGAACGATAGCTGGCGCCGATCCAGCCCAGGAACACCAAAGCGATGATCATGACGAGCCAGGTCGTCACAATGGTGTCGGCATGCACCGCTCCTAAAACTGGCAGGTGCCAAAGAATGTGTTCGCCGATCTGTTCGTGCACCGATATTCGATCCGTTAAGGCTTCCGTCGAAAGACTCGCAACGCGCCCCAGGCGTACGCGGCGAGTGGAATAAAGAAACCGCCAAGAAATGGCCCGAGCGACCACCAGGGTCCGCGGACCGCGAGCGCCGCGGCTACTATACTAAAGCCCGCCAACCGCAGTAAACTACTTAACCCAAAGAAGACGGCGCTGCGCGTCTCCACCAGCCGCTCGCCCCCCCGCATTATGGCCAGCATGTTGGCTATCCCGCATGCCGTTCCGATAAAAAGCGCGAGACCGGCGTACCAGGCAAACGGAACCAGCAAGAGCGCAACGACCGCAGCAACCGCGAGCGATCCGGCGGCCACGCCCCATTTGAGACGGTAGTAAGCCGCAAGAGCCATATCCTCCCCGCCGCCGGTCGCCGGCATCATTCCATCGACTTCGCCAGCAATCGAAACGCGCCGTACCCTCCGGCGATGAGCCCGAGCATCAAGCCGGCCGGAGCGAGCAGAGGTACGCTCAGTCGCTGGGCCGCGGCGACACCAAGGAGCAGTCCCAGGATCGCAGCGCCGGCGAAACTCCCGCCGGCAAAGAGCACCGGCAGAAAGGCCTTCACGAAAGCTGGGCGGCGGCGATTTGCGCTTCGAACGGCTCCGGGTACGCCCCGCCGCGCAGGCGTGCCACCAGCCAGCGTGCGATTCGCGAGGCCGCGTGGCCGTCGCCGTAGGGATTACGCGCGTGAGCCATCGCTCCATAGGCGGTCCGATCCTCAAGCAGCAGGCGTGCGGCGGCGACGATACGCTCTCTGTCGTGACCAACGAGCGCGAGCGTTCCCGCGGTCAAACCCTCGGGGCGTTCGGTCTCCTCGCGCATGACGAGCACCGGTTTTCCGATGCACGGCGCCTCCTCTTGCAGACCCCCTGAATCGGTAAGAACGAAGGCCGACCCTCTCACGGCGGCGACCATTTCAGCGTAATCGATCGGATCGACCAACACGACGCCGGGCATTCCGTCGAGGATTTCGTGCGCGATCGGCGCGACGCGAGGCGACGGATGCACCGGCCAATAGAGTTGCGGCTTCGAGGGAAGTTCGGCGACGGCGCGCAGCGCCTCGCAGATTTCCCGCATATAGGCGTGGTTCTCGCGGCGGTGCGCGGTCACGACGATCGCCGGCGCGCTTGAATCGAGTTGAGTCCAACGCGGCGGGACGGGCAGGTCGTCGCGCGCGGCCGTTTCGAGAAATGCGTCGATGACTGTGTTTCCGGTAACGACGACGTCGCCGGCCGTGACGTTCTCAGCCAGCAGGTGCTCTCGAGCCAGGAGCGTCGGGGCGAAGTGATACGTCGCCAGCGTCGCCGTCAGGCGGCGGTTCATCTCTTCGGGATACGGCAGCCAACGATTGCTCGTGCGCAACCCGGCCTCGACGTGCCCCACTGGTATTCGTTGATAGAAGGCGGCCAGCGCCGCGGCCGTGCTCGTCGCCGTGTCGCCGTGAACCAACACGACGTCGGGGCGCGCCTCGCGCAGTACCGGTTCCATACCGATCAGGACGCGCGTCGTGATCTCCGTGAGGCTTTGATCCTCGNNACGGGGGCCATCTTGATCGTATCCGGGCGCGTCCCGAACACGCTCATCACCGAAAGAGGTTTGCGCATCGGCTACGTGGCGTGCCGAAAGACGTGGGTGAACCCGCCCGAGAAGAAAAGCGCGACCGCACCCAATGCCAAGCAGACGGCATAAAGAACCAGCACCGCCTGGCGCACGTTGAGGCCGAAGCGAAATATCAGCTGATGGTGAAAATGCCCGCGGTCCGCCTCCGTGATGCGCTTGCCGCTGCGGGCTCGGCGCACGATCGCGGCCGCCGTATCGAGCACCGGCAGCGCCAGCACCAGCAACGGCACAACCACGCTGACCGCAATTGCGGTCTTGCTCGCGCCGATGATCGAAACGGTCCCGAACACATACCCGATGAAGAGCGATCCTGCGTCGCCGAGGATGATTCGCGCTGGATTGAAGTTATACGGCAGAAAGCCGAGCGCCGCGCCGGCCAGCGCGATCACGACCAGAGCGACGACCGGGTTTGCGTGCAGCACCGCGATGACGAAGAGAAAGACGCTCGAGATTGCGGCGACGCCCGCAAGCAGGCCGTCGAGGCCGTCGAGAAAGTTTATCGCGTTCATCATTCCGACGTACCAGATCAGCGTAACCGGAACTCCCACCCACCACGGAAAATCGATCCAGTTGGTGCCGGGATTGTGGTCGAATGGATTCGTGATCCCCGGAATGACGAAGCCGTACAACATCGAGATCAACGCCACGACGACCTGAGCGACGAGCTTGTTCCGAGGACGCATCTGCATCACGTCGTCCCAGACGCCGACGCCGACGATCAACAAACTTCCAAAGAGCAGCCCCACGAGCTTGTGGACCGCGTCGAACTGATCGGCCGCCGGCAGCAACCGCACCGGCGACGTCATCGACACGCCCAGAACGGCGAAGAGCGCAAACGAGAAGCCAAAGAAGACCGCAATCCCGCCCACGCGCGGCTTTGGAATGTCGTGCATTCGCCGCTCGTCGGCGTCCCGGTCGACGATTCCCAGGCGACTGGCAAGCCGCACGACCAGCGGTGTTGCCAACGAAGTAACCACGGCTGCAATGGCAAAGGCCGCGGCATAGATGACGCCGGCCGTGAGCAAATGGCGGTTCAACCGCGGACTCCTTCGAGCGCGGCAAACGCGACCAGCGCTACGCCGGCTTCAGCCAGCAGCTGATTCGCGACCGCATCGGGATACGGCCGATCGTAAACGATTCTCGTTACGCCCGCGCTGATGAGCAGCTTCGAACAGTTCACGCACGGTTGATGGGTGCAGTAGGCCGTGGCGTCGTGCAAGCTCACGCCGTGCAGCGCGCCCTGGACAACCGCGTTGGCTTCGGCGTGTGTCGCCCGAAGGCAATGCTCGCCGATCAGCGTGCAGCCAACCTCGGTGCAGTGCGCCACGCCGCGCGGCGCTCCGTTGTAGCCCGTGGTCAAGATGCGGTTGGCGCGCATCAGAACGCAACCGACCGACGCCCGCGGGCAGGTCGCGCGCGTGCTTACGGTATGCGCGATCTGCATAAAATACTCGTCCCAGCCGGGGCGCACGGCGCTAGAACCGGCTAAGGGACGCTGTAGCGCGATGTCAATTCGCGAACCCGTCCCCCAAGCCGCTCGATTTGCCGGCGCTCCTCGATGTCGCCAAGGGCATCGCAGATAATGCGAGCCACTTCGCGACACTCCGGGACGCCAAAACCCCGCGACGTGATCGCCGGCGTGCCGATGCGAATGCCGCTGGCGACCATGGGTTTTTGCGTATCGAAGGGAATCGCGTTCTTGTTGACCGTGACGTTGATATCGTCGAGGTAGGCCTCGACGGCCTTTCCGGTCAGACCCTTGACCGAGACGTCGACCAGCATGAGATGCGTGTCGGTTCCTCCACCGACCAAACGCAGTCCGGCGCGCATAAACTCATCGGCCATCACCCGCGCATTCTCGACGACCTGTTCCTGATACGTTTTGAACTCGGGCTGGAGGGCCTCGGCAAATGCAACGGCTTTTGCGGCGATCGTATGCATCAGGGGACCGCCTTGAATTCCAGGGAAGACGCTTTTGTCTAAGGGAGTGGCCCAGTTCTGCGTGCAGAGGACGAAGCCGCCGCGCGGACCGCGCAGTGTTTTATGCGTCGTGGACGAGACGAAGTCGGCCAGCGGTACCGGCGAGGGATGGAGTCCCACGGCGACGAGTCCCGCGATGTGGGCAAAATCCACCAGAAGCGCCGCGCCGATCTCCGACGCGATCTCGCGAAATGGTTCGTACTCCATCACGCGGGGATACGCGCTCGCACCGGCGACGATGAGTTTGGGTCTATGCTCGCGAGCCAGGGCCGCAACTTCGTCGAAATCGATCAGCTCGGTATCTTTACGGACGCCGTAGGCGATCGCATTGTAGAGTTTTCCCGAGAAACTTACTTTGGTTCCATGAGTCAGATGGCCGCCGTGCGCGAGCGACATTCCGAGTACCGTGTCACCGGGCTGCAAGAGCGCCATGAAGACCGCCATGTTTGCTTGAGCGCCGGAATGCGGCTGAACGTTGGCGTGGTCTGCGCCGAAGATTCGCTTGAGCCGCTCGAGCGCGAGCGTTTCGGCAACGTCGACCCACTGGCAGCCGCCGTAATACCGCTTGCCCGGATAGCCTTCGGCGTACTTGTTGGTCATCACGCACGCGTTCGCTTCGCGGACCGCGCGGCTGGCGTAGTTCTCCGAAGCAATCAGCTCGAGGTTCTCTTTTTGGCGCCGCTCCTCGCCGGCGATGGCGGCAAAGACTTCGGGGTCGGCCCCTTCGATGTGACTTGGAGTTAGAATATCCACCACGGAAGGTCTTTGGGATTTGCGCCCCGGTGACCTCGCCACGCTCCAAATCTTTGAGGGTGAGCAACGGCGGGCGGTCGAAAATCGGCGGCCGATGAAGCTTGCCTGCGCGAGCGGTGCCCTCCACCGCGAGATCGAGAGCGGCGAGCTCACGCAACTCGAGTTCTTGGACCTTTGCGCGCGCGAGTTGGCTTGCGACGGCGTCGTCTTAGACGTGCGGCATTTCCCGCGAACGGACGACGACTACCTCGCGCAGGTCAAGAAGATGGCGACCGACTGGGGTCTCTCGATTGCCGCAGTGAGCGACTCGAGCTTCTTTCGCTCGGAAGATGCGCACGTGACGCAGGTTCTTAGTCAAGCGGCCTTCCTCGGTGCGCCGTTGATCGCGGCTCCGCTCGCACTCCAGACCGAATGCTCCTGGAGCGAACAGTTAGAGCGGCTAGGCTTCGCCACATCGCTGGCAAAGCGCCTCAACGTCACGCTGGCTCTGCGAAACGCTCCCCAAACATTTGCGGCAGGCACCGCGGAATGCAAGCGCGTCGTCAAAGAGGCCGACTCCGCCTGGCTGCGATACGGACCCGATCCGCAGGAGCTCGACGCCGCCAGCGACGCGCAAGCCCTGGCGCCAAACACCGTGTTATTGTGGAGCGGACTGCGGCAGCAAACAGAGCAAACGGTCGCCGCGGCAACGCGGGCCTTTGCGGATTTTCGCGGATACGTCGCAATCGACGAGGCGTCGGGCGCGGCAACGGCAGACCGGCTCGCGGCGGCGGTCGCCATGTGGCGACATGCGCTTTGCGCGCAATACAAAGGACTCAACCACAAATAGCGTCTTGCGCACTCGGTTCGAACCTGCATTCTCGCAGGTGGGTGCGGCCCGGGCGCCAGTTTCGTGCGGGCTTGCGGCCCAGTGGAATCCGTCGTATCCGGAGCTTATGCTCCCTAGTCAAATAAGTCGGCTCGGGACCTGTGTGCGCTGCGCGCTAAGCGCAGTCGAGCCCCCTCAGGATACCACCGCCAGTCAAGTGCCTCGGTCCGCGCAAAATGTCAAGCCGGTAGAATCCTGCAGGTCCCCGAAATGCGAGGCCAATGCCTTCGCTTTCGATCTCGGTCTGCGCTATGGAGCTGCCGCTCGTCCATCCGTTCAAGATCGCGCGCGGTGAAGAAGCGATTGCGCGCACCGCAGTCGTCCGCGTTGCAGGCGCCGGCCTCGAGGGCATCGGCGAGGCCACACCGATCGATCGTTACGGGGAGTCAGTGGAGAGCGTCATCGCTTACTTCCAACGCAATCCGCTCCCCGGCGACGACCCATTCCGGCTCGAATCGCTGCTGCGCGCCGAGATCCCCGCAGCGGCGCGCGCGGGGCTCGACCTAGCGCTCCACGATCTGATCGGCAAGGAGCTCGGCAAGCCGCTCTATGCGCTGCTCGGTCTCGATCCGTCGCGGGCGCCGTTGACCTCGTTCACGATCGGAATCGCCGACCCACAAATGACCCTGCGCAAGGTTGACGAAGCCGCGCACTATCCCATCCTGAAGATCAAGCTCGGAACGGGAACGCTCGCCGAACAGGTGGAGATCGTCGCGGCGATCCGGGCGCGTTATACCGGCGCCCTTCGCATCGATGCCAACGAAGGCTGGAGCGTGGACGAGGCAGTTACTATCTTGCGGGAGCTGGGGCGCTATGAGATCGAGTTTTGCGAGCAACCCGTAGCCGCCGGAAATCCACAGTGGCTGCGAGCAGTGCGCGACGGCGTCTCCATCCCGATCGTCGCCGACGAAGATTGCCTAGTCGCGAGCGATCTTCCGCCGTTGTACGGTTGCATCGACGGTGTCAACGTTAAACTCGCCAAAGCCGGAGGCATTCGCGGCGCGCTGGCAACCATCCACACCGCTCGCGCGATGGGGTTGAAGGTGATGATCGGGTGCATGGTCGAGAGTGCGATTGCCGCGACGGCCGCCGCACACGTTTCGCCCCTGGCCGATTGGGCCGATCTCGACGGACCACTCTTGATTTCGCGCGACCCGTTTACCGGAGTGCGCTACGACGGAGGCAAAGTGCTGATTCCCAATACGCCCGGGCTGGGCGTCAGAGAAGCGACGCTGCAATGAAACGGCGCTACGCGATTCTGGCTCCGGACCGCTTCGAGCGCGACGCCAAAACCGCGCACGGCGTCATTGCCTACGGAGGCGACGACGTCGTCGCGGTGATCGATCCGTCGCATGCCGGGCGCCGCGTACGCGACGTACTTCCGTACCTCGACAGCGACGCACCCATCGTCAGCAGCGTCGCGCAGGCGCTGGAGCACGCTCCGACGTCACTGCTGATCGGAACCGCGCCCAAAGGCGGCGGCCTTCCTTCCGATTGGCGCGCGGCCGTCACCGATGCAATCGCCGCGAAGCTCGAGATCGTCAGCGGACTGCATCAGAGACTCGGAGCCGATCGCGAGTTTCGAGACGCCGCGCGCGCCGCGGGTGCGGCGATCTGGGACGTTCGCGAACCGCCCGAGGTGCCGCTCTTCTCGGGCGACGTCTACCAAGTCGAGGCGCCGGTTCTGCTCACGGTCGGCAACGATTGCGCGGTCGGTAAAATGACGGTCGCGCTCGAGCTCGTCGCGGCCGCGTGCGCCTCCGGGAAGAAGGCTCGATTCGCACCGACTGGTCAGACCGGGATCGTCATTGCGGGCTGGGGCATCTCGGTCGACCGCGTCATCGCCGATTTCGCGCCCGGCGCCGCCGAACAACTCGTGCTCTACGCGGCGCACGAAGGCGCCGACCTCATCGTGGTCGAGGGGCAGGGCGCGATCAATCATCCCGCTTACGCGCCGGTGACGCTCGCACTGATGACCGGCTGCGCGCCCGACGCGTTGCTTCTCGTCTGCGATCCGACCCGCGCTCATATCGAGTCCTACGCAACGCCGGTTTTGGGCTACAAAGAACTGATCGCGGTTCACGAGGCGCTCCTGGAAACGGTCAAGCCCGCCCCCGTTGTCGGAGTCGCGCTGAACACGCACGGTCTGAGCGAGACGCAGGCGCGCGCCGAAATCGCTCGCGCGCGCGACGAAACACAACTGCCTGCCGATGACGTCGTGCGCTTCGGTGCCGCCGACTTTTACTCGCAGATCGCCGCGCGCATCGTCAAACGGCCGCCGCTGGGCGCGCGACGCGAACCGTGACCTTCGGCCGCATCGCGGCTGCTGCGCTGGCACTGCTCTTGGCAGTCTACGGCTGTTCGCGACCGGCCGCACCGTCGAAGGGCGAACGTAACCCCTGGACGATTCCCGGCGTCGTGCGCATCGGCGAGGACGAAGAGCCCGACAGCCTCAACCTGATGTACGCGCACACTGCCGCGAGCGACGCGATCGTCGGCCTGCTCTTCTCGTTCATCCTTCGTTACGACGCGGAAGGAAACTACATCCCCGATCTGGCGACGCAAGTCCCGACGTTGCGCAACGGCGGGATCGGCCGCGACGGTAGGACGATCGTCGTGCATCTGCGTAAAGGCATCGTGTGGGCGGACGGTGCGCCGCTCACCGCGGCCGATTGGCTCTTCACCTATCACGCCGTCGCAAACCCCCTCAACGCCGTCAAGACGACCTACGGCTGGGATGACATCGCCTCGGCGAGCGCACCCGACCCATACACGATTGTCATCCGGCTGAAAAAACCAAACGTGGCTGTCTTGGGAATCCTGGCGATCGGCGGCGCCGCCTATCCGCCGATGCCCGCGCATCTGCTGGCAAAGGTACGCGACCTGCGCCGCGCGAGCTTCAACGAAGACCCGCTGGCCAGCGGACCTTTCGTGCTCGAACGGTGGAACCACGGCAGTTCGTTGACCTTCGTCCCAAACGTCCGCTATTTTCGCGGGCCACCGCACCTCAAAGAAGTCGTTTGGAAGGTCGTCCCCGACGTCAACACGCTCTTCAACGAGCTGGTAACGCATGAAGTGGACGTCTACCCGACCGTTAACGTGAACGACATCGCGCGTCTGCAAAGCATCTCCGGCATCACCGTCAAGCGACGTTTGATCGCGAACTGGCGACACCTCGGGCTCAACCTGAGCCGCCCGCAACTCGCCGACGCGCGAGTGCGCCGTGCAATCGCCGAGGCAATTGATTGGAGGCGCATCGAGGCGACCGTCTATCACGGGCTGGACGCACTGGCAGTCTCGGACATCTTCCCCGGGCTTTGGGCCGCGCCAACGCTGCCACCCTACCGCTACGATCCGGCCGATGCCAAGCGTCTTCTCGCAGCGGCCGGGTGGAAGCCGGACGCCGGCGGCGTTCTCCATAAAGGCGCGCTTGCGATGCAGCTGAGCATCTATGCAACGACCGGCCATCAGGAGAACACCGAGTCGCAGGTGCTGATCCAATCGATGCTGCGCAGCGTCGGCATCGACGTCACCGTTCGTAACTATCCCGGAAGCTATCTCTTTGCCATGGACGGACCGTTGTACAGTGGGAAGTACGACCTGGAATGGTCGGTCGAAACCAACGGGCCCGACCCGGATAACTCCGCCAGTTGGGCCGGCGCCTTCATTCCGCCGCATGGCGCGAACACGTCGTGGCTCGACGACCCGATCGTCAACGCAACCAGCGTGGCGGCGGCAAGCACTTTCGACCCTGTGGCGCGCAAACGGCTCTACCAGCGCGAAGAGGAGCGCCTCCGGGAGCTGGTGCCGGTCGTCTTTTTCAGCTGGGAGACCGATTACACCGCAATCAACGACGACCTGAAGAACTACGTTCCCGCGGCGTTCATCGGGGACACTTGGAACGCGTGGCAATGGAAAATTTGAGCGCTGAGGCCTTCGCGCAAATGCATGGGGTGCAAGACGGCACGAAGCTGTTCTTCGAAGCGACGCGCACCGGCGTCCTGAGCTGGAACACCCACGCGCCCAGCGGCAGGGTCGCGTTTCGTTTGTTACGCGCGCACCAAGTCGACGGCGATTGGCTCGATCACTCCGAGTGGCAGAGTGACGGCGCTACATCCTTGAGCCCCACGCACGACGGTACTCAGGTTGAGGTCGACGTCATCTCCGCCACGCAGCCGTTTGACGGGATCGAGGTGCGCGCGCCCGGCGTCCGGTTCGAGCTGCTCGCATTCTCCTCGCCGGTGCGCTTGCGGCCCTCGCTGCCGTACCCGCGAGAGGCGCATATTCTCGACGTTCCGGCGCGCTCGCAATACTCTGAGCTTCGCGAAGACCGCGGCTGGTGCAGCCCGGCGAGCCTCTCAATGATTCACGCCTATCACGGCATCGATCTCCCGCTCGAGCAGACCGCGCGCGCCGTCTTCGATCGCGCCTATAACGGGACGGGAAACTGGGTCTTCAACGTAGCCTACAGCGGCCGGCTTGGCTTTCGCGCCGTCGTCGCGCACCTGCGCAATCTCGATCACGCGCAGCGTTTGATCGAGCGTAACCTGCCGCTGGCGATCTCATACTCGTGGGGAGCCGGAGAGTTGCCGGGCGCGCCGCTGCCTCACTCCGACGGTCATCTCGCCGTACTCTGCGGATTCACCCGGGACGGCGACTGCGCCATCAACGACCCCGCCGCGCCAAACGTGCGCGTCGTCTATCGTCGGTCGGCGATCGAACGAATTTGGCAACGCAATGACGGCGTCGCGTACGTCGTGGCGCCGGGCGGCATCGAGTATGCCGACGTGCTGACCGGCTCCTGATGGCCGGCAGCGCGCGCGACATCACGGCGATTCAGGCTGCCGTCGTGCGCTGCCGGCGCTGTCCCGAGCTGCGCGCGTATACGGCATGCATCGCGCGCGAGAAAAAGCGCGAATATCGCGACTGTGAGTATTGGGGAAAGCCGGTGCCGGGCTTTGGCGATCCGGACGCGCGCTTAGTGCTCGTCGGGCTCGCTCCGGGAGCTCACGGCAGCAATCGCACGGGACGCCCGTTTACCGGCGACGCGTCGGGCGACTTTCTCTACCCCGCACTCTATCGGGCGGCCTTTGCCTCCGCACCCGTGGCGCGCGATCGCAACGACGGCCTCGTGCTACGCGATTGTTTTATCACCGCCGCCGCGCGTTGCGCGCCGCCGCAGAACAAACCGACGCCGCAGGAACTGCGCAATTGCTTTTCGTTTCTCGTTGAGGAGTTCGAGGCGCTCGAACGGCTTCGGGTGGCGATCGGCTTAGGGGCGATCGGTTTTAACGCGAGCCTCCGCGCTCTCGCACGGCAGGGCTTTGCGTTCGCGGCGAAGCCGGTATTCGCCCACGGCGCCAAGTTCGACGCGGTGCGCGACCGCCGCACGGTCACGCTGCTGGCCACGTATCATCCGAGCCGGCAGAACACCAACACCGGTAAGTTGACCGTGCCGATGTTCGACGCGATCTTTACGCGCGCGAAGGAGATTCTGGCGCACGACGAAGGTGCAGGTCCGCAATCAGCTGATCCGGCACCCGGCTTGGCGCATCCATCATCAAATCGCGAGCCCCTTGATTCTTTGGAAAAGCGATGACCTCGCGAATGTTCTCCTCGCCGCATGCGATCATGACGATGCGATCGATGCCGAGCGCCATGCCGCCGTGGGGCGGTGCCCCGTACTCGAGCGCCCGCACGAAGAATCCGAAACGCTCCTCGATCTGATCGGCGCTCAAGCCCAGCATCTCGAAGATCTTGCGCTGCTCGTCGGGCTTGTGAATTCGGATCGACCCGGAACCGAGCTCCCATCCGTTGAGAACCAGGTCGTAGTGCTGGGCGCGCATCTCCATGGGCGCGCTTTCGATCAGCTCCCAGTCGCCCGGCGCGGGCGCGGTGAACGCATGGTGCGCCGGCGCCGGCTTTCCCGTCTCCTCGTCGATCTCCAGATACGGAAAACCCGTCACCCAACCGAAGGCGTAGGTCTGGGGATCGCGCAAGCCGCAGCGCTCGCCGATCTCGTTGCGCATCTTTCCGGCAACGGCATGCGCCAGCGAAGTCGTGTCGGCAAAGAGCAGCATCGCATCGCCCGCTTCGGCGGCGACGGCTGCAGTTACGCCGGCAACATTTGCTTCGGAGAGAAACTTTGCGGCCGAGGATTTCATCCCATCGGGAGCCAGCGATATCCAGACCATCCCTTTGCCGCCGAACTGCTTGGCCGTTTCGGTTAAGGCGTCGAAGTCGCGGCGCGAGAGCGCGGCGCCCTTGGGATAGCGCAGGGCGACGATCGACCCACCGCTCTCGAGCGCCGATTTAAAGACGACGAACTCCGTGCCGGCAAAGACCGAACCGACGTTCGCCAGTTCGAGGCCGAAGCGCAGATCCGGCTTATCGAGCCCGTATTTCGCAATCGCTTCTTGGTGCGTCAGCCGCGCGAACGGCGGCAGCTCGAGGCCGAGCACCGTCTGCCAGACGTAGCGCATGCACGACTCCATCGTCTCGAGAACGTCCTCTTGCGTGCAGAACGACATCTCGAGGTCGAGCTGCGTGAACTCGGGCTGACGATCGGCGCGCTGGTCCTCGTCGCGCATGCAGCGCGCAATCTGCATGTAGCGGCCGAAGCCCGCGATCATCGAGATCTGCTTGAGCATCTGCGGGGATTGCGGCAAGGCATAGAACGCGCCCGGGTAGAGACGGCTGGGAACGAGGTAGTCGCGCGCACCTTCGGGCGTCGACTTGATCAGCATCGGCGTCTCGATTTCGACGAAGCCGCGCTGGTCGCAGAAATCCCGCATCGCCTTGATGACGCGGTGGCGCAAGCGGAGGTTCTCCTGCATCCGCGGACGGCGCAGATCGAGGTAGCGATACTCGAGCCGCAAATTCTCGTCGACGGCTTCGTCGGCGTTGACCTGGAATGGCGGAACCAGGGAGCGATTGAGGATTTCGAGTTCCTCGATCGCTACTTCGACGTCGCCCGTTGCGAGCCGCGGATTCTCCGTCCCGGGCGGCCGCGCGCGAACCATACCGCGGACGCGCAAGACGTCTTCGTTGCGCAGGTGCTCCGCCGCGCCAAAGCTGGGGTGCTCGGGATTAAAGACGATCTGCGTTACGCCTTCGTGATCGCGGAGATCGACGAAGATCAAACCCCCATGATCGCGACGCCGATTGACCCATCCGCGGAGGTCGACGAGTTTGCCCGCGTCGGCGGCGCGCAAGGCGCCGCACGAAACTCTATCTCCGGTCACGCGCTTCCTTTATCCCCGAGACGTAGTGGTACTGCAGTAAGAGCTCGCGCGCAAGCCGCGAGCGCGCCGCACTCCGGTCGATCGCGCCGAGCAGCAGCGGAAGGCGTGTCAGCGCCGAGTGCGCCCACAGCGAAATTGGCGTCATTCCAAGGTTGAGCATTACCTCGACGTGCGGGTGCTTGCGATAGAAGCGAGCCGTGGAACGCCCTGCCAGCCGCATCTTTTCCTTTTGATCGCCGTACGCAACGTCTTGGCAATGATAGTTTACGGCCAGCGGCTCGTACAGAATCTCGATGCCGAGCCGCTGCAAGCGGTAGCCGAGCTCCAAGTCCTCGTGGCCGTAGCCGGTGAAACTCTCGTCGAAGCAGCCGGCACGGAGCAGATCCTCGCGCCGCACGGAAGCGTTGCCGGTAAGAAAATAAAGCCACGAAAGTTTTCTTCGCGACGGCGGATGCAGATGCCCGCGCGCATCGGGATGATCGCGCTTGTACTCGTACTCTTCAAAATCCGCAACCTGAACCTCCAGCCCGACGACGGCGATGCCATTTCGTTCTCGATGGCGCCGCAAATGCGTCGAAAGGAGATCGGGCGACGCGAAGATGTCGGCATCGTTGAAAAGCACGACGCCGGCGCGCGCCTGCGCGATGCCGGCGTTACGAGCCGCTGCCCGGCCGCTGTACGGCCCCGCCAGGTGACGGAGGTTGCCATGCGCCGGCGCGAGGCCGGCAAGATACTCGGCCGTTCCGTCGGTGGAGTTGGAGTCGCAGACGAGCAGCTCGTATTGCGAAGGCTCGAGGTCCTGGTGCAGGAGCGTCGGCAAGACGCGCGAGAGCATCTCCAAGCGATTGTAGGTCGGAATGACGACCGAGATCTCAGGCATTCATCAACCGAGCAACGCCGGCCGTTATTTCGTGGCGAAAACGTGCGAGCAGTTCCGGATCCTCGCGCGCCGGCTTACGAACCAAGACGTGAGGCACACCGTAGGGCGACCACTCTTGCGAGTTCAACCGGAAGTACGCGTGTTCGAAGGCGACCAGCGTTGGCCGGTGCACGGCGCTCGCGACATGCGTCGCACCGGTGTCGACGGTCACGACCACTCGCGCGCGCTCCAGCACGGCCGCCCACTGATGGAAGGGCAGGCCGCGCAGACAATGGGTGATATTGCCGTCGGCTTCAAAAGCCGCGGCCTGCGGTTCGCATTCGCGCGCGCAGGTGATAACGACCGGAGCAAGCGAGGCCAGTTCCTTCACCATCGCGAGCGTTCCCGCTAGCGTGCTGCCGCCGGTGAACCACCTCGGAGCCAGGTGAAGGACGATGGGGTTCTCTGGAAGCGTTCGCGCGATCGCTCGATCCGCGTCGGTGAGGTCGAGTCGCAGCGCCGTCACGCGCACGTCCGCGCCGGCGAGCGCGACGAGATCGAGCAACTGCATAACCTCGTGGCGGACGGTACGTTGGGGTTCGATATCGCACAGCTCGGGGTCCGCCTCGGAGATCATGATGCGATTGAGGAAGAAGCCGGCCGTGAGCCGCGCAAACCAGCGCCGCTCGTACGTATAGCCGATTCTAAGCGGCGCGCGCGTTCCGCCCACGATCTGAAGATCGACGAAGCGCGGCGCCAGCGCGACCGCGACGTCGTATCCGCCCAAGGTCGAACCGAAGGCACGAGGCTTGACGCCCTGCGGGAGCACGATGAGTTCGTCGATGTCGTCGTTGCGTTCTACGACGACGCGGTTATAGTCGCTCGTCACGATCGCAACGTGTGCTTGCGGAAACGAAGCTCGGACCGTCGCAATCGCCGGCGTCGAAAGGACCAAATCCCCGATGCGGTCCGTGCGAGAGAGCAGAATCCTCACGAACGCTTAAACGTGCAGCGCACGTTCCAGTTCTTCAAAATAGGCTTCGTTCGCGAGGGCGCGCGCGAGCCGCGCTTCACGCGGCGTGAGTTCTCGCTCGCCGAGATCAGCGAGCCGGCCGCGTAAGCGATGGGCCAATCCCAGCCGTCGTCGCCAAGCCGCCAATCGGCGCTGGACCGGATTGATTCCCGTCGCAAGATAGGCGCGCCAGTGCGGGTGGAGCCGCGCGAGTGCTACGGCGGTTCGCGCTCTGGCTCGAGCCTGCCGCACCATCGCCTCGATGCTGCTCGTGCGAAGCCGCGGCTTGAAATGGTAGACAAGCGCGCGCGGATTGAAGACTGCTTTTACGCCCAGGGCCCGGAGGCGCAAGCCGACGTCGATGTCTTCCCAGCCGTACTCCGAGAACGATTCGTCGAATCCGCCGATCGCGCGAATCGTCGCCAGCGGGGCGGAGACGTTCGTCGTCCAAAAATAGTTGCCGCTGTAATTCTTGATGCTCCAGACGGGCGGCGGCAGCTCATCGAGCGACTCGACTTCGATGGCGCCGCCACGCACGATCGCTTCGGGGTTGACCGCATGGCTGCGCAGATGCTCGCGTACGAAGTTCGGGAGCACGAGCACGTCGTCGTCGGTAAAGATAATGCGCTCGCCGGTCGCGCGCGCGATTCCGGCATTGCGAGCGCCGGCAAGCCCGCGGTTTTCTTGGCTTACGACGGTAAACGTACACGCTGCGTGCAAACGTGCGCGCTCGATCACCGACGGCGTTTCATCGCTCGAGCCGTCGTCGACCAGAACGACTTCGTAGGAATCGTCGGGGACGGTCTGGTCGAAGCAGGCTTCGAGCACGCGCTCGAGCAGCGCCGCGCGATTGTAGGTGCAGAGCTGAATCGTCGCGGCAATCACGAGATCAACGAGTCGAGCGCGGCGAGGATTTTCGTGCGGTCGAGATTCGCGATGCAGGCGTAGTTGCGACAGCGCTCCTTCGTGTCGCCGGGATGGCACGGAAACGAGGCACGTACGACGGCCGTCCGTCTGCCCAGCGGTGCCCAGCGTTCGGGAAAATCCGACTGAAAGGGAAAGATGCCCACCGTCGGGCAGCCGACGGCAGCCGCAAGGTGCATCGAGCCGGTCGTGATTCCCACGAACGCGAGCGCGCGGCGCGCCAGCGCACCGAATGCCCCGACGCTCGTGCGCCCAGCAATCGAAGCGATTCCCTCTCGCCCATCGACGAGACGAACGATGCCTTCGGTCGAGCGCGCGTCCGCCGGCGAACCGCTCACGAGCACGCGCGCGTCGTAACGATCGCGCAGCTCGCGCGCAAGTTCCGCCCAGCCGGCCAGGGGCCAGTTGCGCCGCGACGCAATCGCGTTGCACGGATTGAGAATGATGAAGCGCTCGCTGTCGGCGAGCAGTTCTGCGGCATCCCGCTCGTCCTGCGCCGTCGGCACGAAACGGTAGCGACGCTCCTCCGTGTCGCAGCCGATGGCGCGCGCGAAGTCCAGCAGAACGTCACTCCAGTGAGAGGTGACGTCGCCCCGTTCGCTTCGGACGACGACCCGGTTGGTAAAGCGAAACGAGTAAAAGCGGCGCGCTTGACCGACTCGAACCGGAATCGCGGCGCGCTGCGCAACGCGAGCAGTTCGAGAGGTCGCCCAGGTAACGACGCAAGCTTCGTACCCCCGGCGCGCGAGCTCTGCCGCGACGGCTCCCTCCTCACCCTCGTCGACCAACACGCCGTCGACGTCCGGCACCCGATCGAGCAGTTCCCGATGCGACGGAAGCGTGAGCGCGTCGACCGTGGCAAATTTGCGGCGCAGCGCGCGCGCAACCACCGAGGCAACCAGCGAATCACCGATGCCGCCGCCGGCGCAATAGAGCAAGGCTCGCTCAGCGCCCATCGCCATCATCGAGCGCGCGAACGAGCTCGCGCGCGTACAGCGCGTCCAAGAGTTGCCCGCGGCTCAAGCGCCGCAGCCATTCCGGCGCGTCACTGGTCGAGAGACCCGCATAGAACGCGAGAAGAGTGTCGGGCAAGAGGTAGCGAGCGCGCAGAAGATTGAGGGTGTGGGCACCGGTTGCCAAGCGAGCTCGGCGCGAGGGGTGCTTGCCGAGAAAGCGGCCCGCCATTCGCGCCTTTTCGATCGCCTTCCGGCTTTCGATTTCGAGCGTGTTTTCGGCCGGCGGTTTGACGTGCCAAAGAAAGGCATCCCAAGCAAACTTCCAGTGACATCCCGCTTCACGCAGGCGCACGCCCAACTCGGTATCCTCCCAACCGTAGAGATCGAACGATTCATCGAATCCGCCGGCGCGGAAGAAGGCCTCCTTGGAGAGCGATGCGTTGCAGGTACAGAGAAAGGCACGGGAATAGTTGGCGAACGTCGGCGCGGGCGTTGCAGCGTATGAGGGCACGTTGAGAATCGGCCCGTTTACCACGCAGTCGTCTCCCGTCTGCGCCACTGCGTGGGCGGCAAGCCAGCCTGGCGGCAACGACACGTCGTCGTCGCAGAAGAGCACGTAGCGGCCCGCCGCGCGCTTGACGCCGCGATTGCGCGCCCTACCGCGATTGGGCCGAGGCTCGGCAACGTACCGCACCGCCGGAACGCGCTCCGCGTGCGCTTCGACGACGCTCCTGGTGTCGTCGGCCGAACCGTTGTCGACGACGATCACCTCGAACGGCGGTGCCTCGATCTGTCTCTCCAGCGACTCCAGCGTACGCCTGAGGAACTCTCGGCGGTCTTTCGTCGCGATCACGACCGAAAAGTCCATTGCCGCCCTATGCCGCCAAGCGCAGCAGGGAGTCCGCCATCCGATCGGCCGCGCCGATGTGGTCGCGATAGAGCGCCGCTAGTGCCGTTCCTGACGACGAAATCCAGGCGTGGTCGTCGTAGGATTCGAGCGCGATGCGAGCGATTCGGCCGGGAGTGACCGTGCCGTGTATTTCGCGAATCAACGCGTCGCCGGCATCCATGTTCGGCTGCGTGTGATACGGAAAGCGGCGAGAGACGGCGACTGCTACCGCGCGCTTGAGCGGGACTCCGACCAGCGGCACGCGGTTGAGATAGGTCAGCGGACCGTTGATGGTTACCAGTTCCGGCGCATTGAGCGGCGTAATCGCGATCGCCGGCTTACCCAGCACCGCCAGCTCGATCGTTTTCGTTCCCGGAATCGTCAAGACAAGGCGCGCGCTCCGCGCGGCCGCCAGCGCGTTGTTAAGAAGGGGAATGCGCACGTCGTCCGCCTCCGTCGCAAGATAGTCGCGCCCCGCCTCGGTTACCAGCCGGCCGCTTCGGCCGAACATTCGGGGATGGCCGCCGCCTTCGATCGCCGCCGCAACCTGCGAGCGCGCCGTAAACGGCGAAAGCGCAAATGCGATCTTGAGGTCGGGGCGTTCCCGCAGCATACGCAAAGCCGCCGCAAAATAAAACGGGACGAGATTTTCGATTTCGTAGGATCGCGAGCCGGGCATGATGAGGATGCCGTCGGCCGGAGTCCCGGGCTCTTGCGCCAGACCGGCCTCGAAGAGGGCGCCGTCGATTGCCAAGTTTCCAACGCGTTCGATTCGCTGCGGCGGAGTTCCCCACGCAGCAAGCTGCTCGACGTTACGCGCGTCCACCGCGAAGGCGCGATCGAAGAGCGAACGGTACGATCGGCGCGAGAACTTATAGGTTGCGGCCCGGCCCTTCAGTCGCGCGTGAACGCGCGCGGCATGCAAGAGGTCGCCACCAATATACTGCACGAGATCCGCGCGCGGCGGTAGATTCTCCAGCCGCGCGCCAAACGCGAACTTCAAATACTCTTTCGGGGTGAAGACGCGTGCCGCCGGAAACGCATCGCGCACGATATCCGCCTCGAAACCGGTCGCATAATCGTCGGGCACGAGAAAGACCAGCGCCTCCAAATCCGGTTGCCGCCGGTAGAGCGCGCGCAACAGCGGCCGTAGCCACCCGGCGACCTCACCCGGACCGTTAGCCGTGACGGCTATACGCATCGAGTATGCGGGCGATCGTCTCCGTCGTACTCTTTCCGGCCGCGTGCGGCGCGAGCGCGATTCGGCCGCCGTAGGCCAGCACGACGCTTCGCTCCGGCAGCTCCTCTTCACGGTATTGGTCGCTCTTGACGTGGATGTCGGGGCGAATGCGATCGAGCAAGATCTCCGGCGTGCGCTCCGAAAAGCCCACGACGGCGTCGACGCTGCGCAGGGCCAGCAGCAACTCGGCTCGGTCCCGGAAGGGAACGATCGGCCGCGCGCGGCCCTTGATTTGCCGCACCGAATCGTCTTCGTTCAAACCGACGATGAGGGCGTCGCCTTGCGCGCGCGCCCATGCGAGATACTCCACGTGACCGGCGTGCAGCACGTCGAAGCAGCCGTTGGTAAAGACGAGACTTCGGCCCTGAGCTCGCAGCTCTTCGCGCCACTCGACGGCCTCCTGCGCGCGCAGCAGACGGCCAAAGAAGAGCTCCGCGTTCATCCCTGACTGGTCGCGGGCTCGACGAGCGCTACGATCTCTTCGGGCGATGCGGTTGCGGTTCCGAGCTTCTCGACGACGACTCCGGCAGCAAAGTTTGCCAGCTGCATCGCCTGCTCGATAGCCGCGCCGGCCGCCAGCGCGAGTGCAAGGACGGCAATGACGGTATCGCCCGCGCCGCTCACGTCGTAAACGGTGCGTGCGACCGATGGAATTTTCAAACGCTCGCCATTGCGTCCGAAGAGCGCCATACCATGCTCGCCGCGGGTAATAACCGCGTACCGGCACTCGAGCATCTCGATGAGGCGCACGCCCGCTCGTTCGAGAGTCGCATCATCGATGATGGGAACGCCCGTCATCGTCGATGCCTCGGCCACATTGGGCGCGACGCACGTGACACCGCGAAGGAGCCCAACGTTCTGCGGTTTGGGGTCCGCCAGCACGAGGGGACAGATCGACGTCGCCTCGACGATTTCCCGGCAGAGTAATCCTTTGGCATAGTCGCTCAAGATCACCGCATCGCAATCCGCCGAGCGCCGCCGGACGAAGGCCGCAATCCGCCCGCGGTCGTCGCCGGATAGCGGCGCGGTGGACTCCCAATCGGCCCGCACGACCTGCTGATTGTGCGCGACGACCCGAGTCTTGCGCGTCGTTGGCCGATCGGTCAGCGTGAAGATTCCCGCATCGTCCACTTGCTGCTCTTGCAGCAGGCCGCGGACTTGCACGCCGAACGCGTCATTGCCGATCGTTCCCGCAAAAACAACCCCGGCGCGCAAAGCACGCAGATTGCTGGCAACGTTACCGGCTCCGCCGAGCGTGAACGAATGGTCGGCAACCGCGACGACCGGAACCGGCGCTTCGGGCGAGATGCGCGTCACCGTCCCCCAAATCCATTCGTCGATCATCAGATCACCGATGACGAGAATCCGGCGGCCCCTCGCGCGCTCGAAAAGCGTTCGCGCGTCGGGGGCCATCAGCGAGGTCACGGCAACCCGCCTTCGAAGATCAACCGCTGCTCCACCAAGTCGCAGACGATGTGGGCCATAACTTGATGGACTTCTTGGACGATCGCTGCGTATCCGTCGGGACCGATCAATGCAAGATCGGCATATTCGAGGACTTTGCCGCCGCCGTTACCGGTAAACGCAATCGCTACCGCGCCGCGTCGCTTTGCGGCTTCCAGCGCGAGCACGACGTTGCGCGAGGTGCCGCTCGTCGTCATGCCGATCACGACGTCGCCCGGCTGCGCGAAAGCCTCGACCTGGCGAGAGAAGACGTAGTCGTATCCGTAATCGTTGCCGACGCAGGTCAGCGTCGAGGAGTTAACCGAAAGCGCTTCGCTGTTAAGACCAGGCCGCTCGCGCAGGTAGCGTCCCGAGAGTTCGGCAGCCATGTGCTGCGCTTCGGCCGCGCTGCCGCCGTTGCCGCACCATAAGACCTTCTTGCCCGCCCGAAGCGCGGTGACGCCCGCGTCGACGATCGCTTCAACCTGTTCGCGATACTGCGGCGGATCGAGAAAGCCGCGCCGGTCCGCGAGCAGTTCGGCGAAATCGCGCCGTCCATGGTATCGCGCCATCTGCTCGTTCACGAGTGCGGCTCGATCCAGAAAAGCTCTTCACCCTGCGAGACCAGCTCGCCGTTGCCGGGCACCACGCGCACGATCGTACCCGCATAGTCGCTCTGAATTTCGTTGAAGAGCTTCATCGCTTCGAGCACACAGAGGACGTCGCCGGTTTCGACGCGATCGCCCACTTCCACATACGAGGTGGTATCGGGTGAGGATGCGCGATAGAAGACGCCGGTCAATGGCGCGAGTACTTTGGTGACGTTTGCGCCCGCTTCCGGCGCGCTTTCGCCGGCCGGCGCGGAGGAGAAGTTCCCAGGTTGCGACGCCGGCTCGGCGCCTGCGCGCGAAAGCTCGTAGATTGCGTCGCCCAGTCTTACCTTGATCGTGTCGAGGTCGTGCTCGTGCATCAGCGCGAGCAGTTCGCGTAGCGTTTGCGTCTCCTGCGCATAGTGCTCGTCCATCACAGTCCCGCTTCTACGAGAAGCTCGACAAGGACTCTTATCGAACCGAACGGCACTCTGCGATCGCTTCGCTGCTCGAGGTCCCTCAGCACCGCCTCGCCGGCGGCAAGCTCGTCGCTTCCGAGGATCAGCGCATAGCGCGCTCGATTTCGGTCGGCGATTTTCAACTGAGCGAGCAGCTTGCGTTCTAGGTAATCCATGTAGGTCGGCGCCTCGAGGCTGCGGCGCAGCTCCGCGACGATCGGCGCCAGGACGGTGCGCGCTTGCGCTCCCAATGCAACGGCCTGGAGTCCCCGGCGCGGCGCTTGCTCTTGCGAGCCGCGGGCCTCGAGCATCATGAGAAAACGTTCCATTCCCAGAGCAAAACCGACCGCCGGTACGGCGAGGCCTCCGAGCGATTCTACCAGACCGTCGTAACGGCCGCCGCCGCAAACGCTGCTCTGCGCGCCGAGCACGCTGGAGGTAATCTCGAAAACGGTTCTTCCGTAGTAATCGAGTCCGCGAACGATGCGTGGATCGATCGTAAACGGAATGCCGGCCAAATCGAGATACGATTTGAGCGCGTCGAAGTGCTCGCGGCAAGGCGCGCAGAGAAACGATTCAAAGGCCGGTGCGCTCTGCACGTAGACAACGTCGGCGGGGTCTTTACTATCGAGCAGACGCAGCGGGTTGCGTTCGATTCGCAAACGCGACTCTTGGCTCATCTCGGCCAGATGCGGCGCAAAGTGCGCGACCAGCGCGGCGCGATACGCCGGCCGGCAGCGGTCGTCGCCGATCGTGTTGAGGTGGAGCACGGCGTCGTCGAGCCCATATCCGCGCACCAGCTCCCACGCGAGCGAGATCACTTCCAGGTCCGCTTCGGGGCCCGCAAACCCAAAACACTCCACGCCGAACTGGTGCGATTGCCGGTAGCGGCCCCTCTGCGGGCGCTCGTAGCGAAAGATCGGTCCGATGTAGTAGAGCCGCAGCGGCCCGAGATCAAAGAGACGATGTTCGAGAGCGGCGCGGACCACGGGCGCGGTCCATTCCGGGCGAAGCGTAAGGCTACGGCCGGAGCGGTCGTCGAAGCTGTACATCTCTTTTTCAACGATGTCGGTCTGCGAACCCACGCCTCGGACGAAGAGGTCGGTCGACTCGAAGACCGGCGTGCGAATCTCGCCGTAGCCGAATCGCTCCGCGAGAAGGTGAATTCGCGCTTCGAGTGCGCTCCAGCGCCCCGACTCGGGAGGGAAGAAGTCCTGGGTGCCGCGCGGGGCGCCAAAGTTCTCGGCCATGCTCGGCCGACCGGTTCGCCGGGTCGATTGGCTAGCCATTGCGCCCGCGCGCGTGATGGCCGCCGGTGCGTATCGCGCTCTACGCAGCCGCACTCCTGGCCCTCGCCGCGCTCTCCTCACCCGACACCCTGCGCTGCGCGCTGGCGACCTCGGCGAGCGCGCTTTTTGAAGCCGCGCCATTCTTACTCGGCGGTATCGTCGTGGCGCGCCTCTTACGTCATCCTCATGCCATCACGTATCTCGGTTGCGGCTGCACGGCCGGCCCGTCGGCGCGCTCGCTTCCCGCGGCCGCTGCGACTTGGCTGCTCTTCGGACCGCTCGTTGCCGCCGCGCGGTTTGCCGCCGCGCTTGTGGTCGCGCGCTTGCTCCGCCACGAAGGCCGGCTCGGGTGCCCGCATTCGTCGGATTTGCTCGGTGAGTTTGCCGCTCTGCTTCCATCGGCACTCCTTGCCGGTGCGGCGACGCAGTTCGCCGCTGCGATCGATCCTGCGAAGCTTTCGCCGTTGCTCGGCGCGGCGGCGGGCGCGTTACTCGGTTTTACCGCGGCGCCGTGCGGGCTCGGCGCGATTGCGGTGGCGGGCGCCTTGCGCGTCCAGGCTCCAATCGCCGCGGCGGCCTTCCTCTGCGTAGCCGGAATCATCGATCTGCGCGCGCTTGTGCCGCGGACGCACTCCGAGAACGGCCACGATGCCTTAGCCTACATCCTCCTCGCCGGCGCATTTGCAATCGTCGCGTTACGGCGTGGAGATGCGCTCGTCCATCCCGCGATCGCGCCCCTTTTGGCGGCATGTGCCGTCGCGGCCCTGATCAGCGCGATCGTGCATCGGCGCGAGCAGAGCGCCATGCGGCGATATGCGCCGGTCTTGATGTTGATCGGCGCGGTGTCCGGCGCCCCGCCCCCGCAGTATTATGCGACCGAAACCACGCTGACCGATCTCTTTGCCGGCGAGCATTTGACGTTCACCGGAACGCTTACGCGCGACGGAGCGGAAAGCGCTTTGGTGCGCTACGCGATAACGTGTTGTCGCGCCGATGCTGCGCCGGTGGTCGTCCGCCTCGATCGCGCGCCCCGCTATGCGACGGGGAGTTGGTTGCGTGTGGACGGACGCATCGAGAGCCTCGGCGGCGATCTTCGCCTGATCGCCGGAAGCACGCTGCGCATCGCGCCGCCGGCGGATCCGTTTATCTATCGCTGACGAGGCTCGAGCAGTTCCACCGGGATTCCGTTTGGATCTTCGACGAAGGCGATCGCGCGGGTACCGCCCGGAGACTTGTAGACGTCTTTGAGAATCTTCACGCCTTTGGATCGCAGTCCGTCGACATACTGGCGAAGGTCGCCGTCGGCTTCGAGGGCCAGGTGCTCGTAGCGGTTGCCCAGCGCATACGGAGGATGCTCTTCCAAGTCGTAGACGAGCTCGATATACGAGCTCCAATCGCTCCCCACGAAGGCCATGTCGGCGTTGCCTGGATAGTGAAACGGCCCGTCGAGTAGGCGCAATCCGAGCTTCTCCGTATAAAAATCGATCGACTCTTTCATGTCGTTGACGAAGATCGACGTGTGCAGGAAGCGCGGCATATAAGGCTCCTAGTGTAAGAAATAGCGGTAGCTCGAGAAGACCAGCGCGACGCCGGCGCGATCGGCTGCGGCAATAACTTCACCATCTCGGACCGATCCGCCCGGCGCGATGATTGCCGTACATCCGCCGGCGACGGCGGCCTCCAAACCGTCGGCAAAAGGAAAGAACCCGTCGCTCGCACACGCGGCGCCTTCAGCGTGGCTGCCGGCTCGCTGCGAGGCGATCTGCACGGCGCTCACGCGGTTTGTCTGCCCCGCGCAGATTCCGCGGGTCGTTCCGCCGTTGACGATCACGATGCCGTTGCTCTTCACGTGCCGAACGACGTCCCACGCGAAGGCGAGGTCGTGCCATTGCTGCGGGCTTGGCTGGCCGCGGCTGACGACGCGCCACTCTTCCGCCGGTGCGGCCGGATCGTCGTTTTCAGCCAGAACGCCGCCGAGCGCGCTTCGCAGGCGCAGCTCGTGCGCCAGCTCGTCGGGGAGCGACCGCATAAAGCGCATGATTCGAAGATTCTTTTTTTTCTTGAGCAGGTCGAGTGCGTCGGTATCGAAGGCCGGCGCCGCAACGATCTCGAGAAAATGCCGGCCGAGCGCCTGCGCGGCGGCGGCGTCGATCGGAGCGTCGGCTGCAACGACCCCACCGAATGCCGAGACCGGATCGGCCTCGAGTGCTTCTCGAACCGCCAAACCAACGTGCGAACGTTGCGCGACACCGCAGGGAACCGTGTGCTTTACCACGACCGCGCGAATGAAACGCTCGCGATCGCTTCCGAACTCCGCGCCGAGCGGCGCGCGGGAGAGCAGCCGCAGCGTGGCATCGAGATCGAGCAAATTATTATACGAGAGCGCCTTTCCGTGCAGCTGCTCGGGCAGACGCTCGGGCCGATCGAGATAGAAGGCCGCACGCTCTTGTGGATTGGTGCCGTAGCGCAGCCGTTTGGCAAGCGGCAACGTCAGTGCCAGGGCGCCGGGAAGCTCGCTGGGCAACACCTCGCCCGCCGTCGCGAGATAGTGCGAAATTGCGACGTCGTACTCCGCGGTTCGCTCGTAGGCTGCGATTGCGAACTTGCGGCGCAGCGCCGGCGGCGCGTCGCCCGACTCGATCGCGGCTCGGTATTCAACATACTGCGAAGGGTGCGTCAGTACGGCGACGTGCTCGAAGTTCTTTGCCGCGGCTCTCAACAACGCGACGCCGCCGATATCGATCTGTTCGATCGCTTCTTCTTCCGTCGTCCCCGGGCGGCCGACCGTTGCTTCGAAGGGATAGAGATTCACGACGACCACGCAGATCTCCGCAATGGCGTACTTCTCCGACTGTGCGCGGTGCTCGCCATCGGTGCGATCGAAGAGTATCGCACCAAAAATCTTGGGATGCAGCGTCTTGACGCGTCCGCCGAAGAGCGGCGGAAAACCGGTGACGTCCTCAACGTCTCTGGCGCGTACGCCCCGATCTTGAAGGAATGCTCGGGTTCCGCCGGTGGCGTAAATTTCTATGCCGCGCTGCTCGAGCGCGCGGGCCAGCTCCGCCGAACCAGTTTTGTCGAAGAGCGAGAAGAGCGCCGCGCGTTGGGTTGCCGCGGGGGCGTCAGGCAACCGACATCTCCGTCTCCGCTTCGGTCGCCAGCTCCGCCGAAACGATCGCGCTTACTCCAGCTTCTTTGGTGGTAACGCCGTACAGGCGGTCCGCACTCTCCATCGTTTTCTTATTGTGGGTGACGATGAGCATTTGAGACTTTGCAGCGAACTCGCGCACCATCTGGCAGAAACGCTCGATGTTCGCGTCGTCGAGCGCGGCGTCAACTTCGTCGAGGAGATAGAATGGCGCGGGCTTGATCTCGATGAGCGCAAAGATCAAGGCGGCAGCCGTCATTGCGCGCTCGCCGCCCGAGAGCGCGGCCAGCGGCATCTGCTTCTTGCCCGGAGGCTGCACGGCGATCTCAATCCCGGTTTCGGCGAGGTTGGCGGGCTCGGTCTGCCACATTTTCGCCTGACCGCCTGAAAAGAGCCGTCCGTACATGGTCGAAAACGCTGCGGCAACGCGCTCGAACGTCGCATTGAACTGCGATTGGCTCTCGCGTTCGATCTCCGCGATCGACTCGAGCAGCGTCGTCCTGGCCTTTGCGAGATCCTCGAGCTGCACGCGCAGGAACTGCTCGCGCTGTGCGACGTCGTCGCGTTCGGCCTCCGCGTTGAGGTTGACGTTGGACTCCAACCGCGCGAGGTCGTCGCGCAGCCGCGGAAGCTCGTCGACGATCGAATCGGGCTCGTCCCGATACCGGCTCTCCACGTCGGCGCACTCTTCGTTTGTGGCCGGGTGCTGCGCGAAATGGGAAACCAGCATTCCCAGCTCGGCTTCGATCTGCGCCAGGCGCGTGCGGTGACGCTCGCCGCCGGCGGCAGCGTCGCGCTCTTCCTGTTCGGCCAGCCGCATCTCCGATTCGACGCGAGCCTGTCCGGTTACCAACTCCTCACGCTCTTTACGCGCCTGTTCGAGCTTCGCATCGAGTGCAACCACGCCGCGACGCAAACCTTCGAGATGAGCGTGGGCACGGCGAGTCTCTTCCATGAGCGAAGCGATCTCGGCCAACATGCGCTCCCGTGCCGAACCGGCGCGTGCGCGATCCTGATCGAGCATGCCGAGCCTCGCGCCGGCGGCATCCCGTTCGGCTCCAAGAGCTCCGCTTCGCTCGCGCAGATCGGCGGCGTACGCGCTCGCTGCGGTCTGCGCCGTCTGCGCGGCCGCGATCCCCTCGCGGACGCGTACCAGCTCGTTTTCAAGGCGCAGCCGTTCGTCGTCGCTCTTCTGGGCTTCGGGGTCGCTCAGCTCGAAGCCGCGCCCCAGCTCGCGAGAGCGCACGACCGCTTCGCGAAGGGAAGCCGTGGCGGCGCGCGCCGTCGCGAGGTCGGCCTGCGTACGTTCGACCTCTTCGTTAAGCGCCGCGGTTTGGGCGCGCAAACCGACGAGCTGCGACTCCGCGCGAGCCTGCCGCGCGCGCGCCGCGTCACGCTCTCCGATGCCGGCGTGCGCGTGGGCCTGAGCGACTCGCAGCGCCTGCTCGGCCTCGTCGAGTCGCAGCCGCAAGCCGGCCAGCGCTTCGCGCAGGCTTGCAGCCAAGAAACGCCGGGAGAGGATCGAGCGTTCGCGCGCGAACCGGCCGCCCGTGATCGCACCGCCTCCGGTGATCTGCTCGCCGCCGAGCGTCACGATCGTGTCCCGCATGCCGCGCCCGCGCACCAGCGCGATACCGGTTTCGAGCCGATCGACGATCAAGACGTTTCCAACCAAGAAGTTGACGATCCCCGCGTAACGCGGTGCCGTTTCCACCAACGTATGCGCGTAGCCGAGAACTCCCGGCACGGCGGCCAGCGCGGGGTCGAGGTTTCGGCCTTGGCGATCGGCGAGCGTATCGAGCGGCAGAAACGTAGCGCGGCCGGCCTCTTTACGATTGAGAAACTCCACGCACCGTTCCGCATCTTCCGAAGTCGTCGTGACAACGTTGGAAAGGCGAGTACCGAAGGCGACGTCCATCGCGCGCGCAAACCGCTCTTTGGTCGTGATGAGATTCGAGACGATATCCTCGATCCCGTGCAGCTCGCCGCGTTGCCGAGCTTCGACGACGGCGCGCGTTCCGGGAACGTGTCCCTCGAGCGAGTTTTCCAGCTCTTCGATCGTGTGCAGCCGCGATTGTGCGGCCGCGACGTCGCCCGTTTGATCGCGATAAGCGCCCAGCGCAGCCCCGACTGCCTCTTGGGCGGCAGACGCCTGGAGCTCCGCGTTCTCCGCGCGTCCGCGCGCATCGAGCAGCTCCTCTTCGAGCGCCGCAATTTGGCGGCGGCATTCGCCGTGACGGTGTGATGCCGCACCCGCGGCAATCTCGAGCTGCTCCGCACGCTCGCGGGCGCTTTGCTCTTCTCGCTCGAGACGCTCGGCTTCGCTGCGGAGCGTCTGTGCTTGGACTCGCCGCTCCGCCTTTCGAGTTGCCAGCTCCGTTGCTCCGGCTTCGACTTCGCGCAGCTCGGTAAAGACGCTTTCGAGTTTTCCCCGAGCCTGCGCGAGCGTCGCTTGCGCCTCGAGCTCGCGCCCCCGCGCTTCTTCCAACGCTTGCGAGAGCGGTGCGAGGCGTGACTCCAGCTGCTCCATTGCCGTTACGAGCAGCGCGCGCTCTCCAAGCACGCGCGCGGCGTCCTGCGAGGTTTGCGTCGATTGCCGCTCGAGCGCCTCACGCCGCGCGAGCGCGGCGGCGTACTCCGCTTCGACGCGGGCGACGGTGTTGCGTTCGCTTTGCGACTGCGAGCGCAGCTCTTCAAGCTGCAGCTCGCACCGATAGAGCTGCGTTCGCAGCCGGGCGACTTCCGCGCTAAGCGTTGCAGCCTTTGCGGCCGCCGCCGCACGTTGCTCCTCACCGCGCTCGAGCTCGTCACGTAACGAGGCTCGCTCGGCGCGACGCGACGCGCCGGCTCGCAGGTAGGCGAGGATCTCCAAGTCGCGCAGCCGCGCGCTGATGCGGCGGTAGCGCTTCGCACGGCGGAGCTGGCTCTCCAACTCCGGAATATGGCGTTGCAGCTCGGCGGTGAGATCGCTGATGCGAATGGCGTTCTGTTCGGTGCGCTCCAAGCGGCGCATCGACTCGTGTTTGCGCGCAAGAAACTTGCCGATCCCGGCAGTCTCTTCAAACAGCGAACGCCGCTCGGCGGGTTTGCTGACGAGGATTGCGTCGATCTGTCCCTGCGAAACGATGGCATAGGAGCCGGGTCCGAGGCCGGTGCCCATGACCAAATCGAGAACGTCGCGCAAACGTACCTGGCTGCGGTTGATGAAGTATTCGCTTTCACCAACGCGATAGGCGCGCCGCGTTATTTCGACCTCGTTGAAGTCGATCGGCAACGCACCGTCGGAGTTGTCGAACAGAATTGCGACTTCGGCGAGGCCGAGCGGCTTGCGGCCTTCGTTGCCGGCGAAGATTACGTCTTCCAGCCGTCCCGAGCGGATGCTCTTGGTCGACGTTTCCCCCAGCACCCAACGAAACGCGTCCACGAGGTTGGACTTGCCCGAACCGTTGGGGCCGACGATCGCCGTGACGCCGTCGCCGAACTCCAGCGACGTCGGTTCGGCAAACGTTTTGAAGCCGAACGTTCGAATTTTCTTGAGTTTCACGTTCCGACGGCCCGGCCCAAGTCTTCGTCGTTTGGCGGAATCAGCGAGAGCAATGCGGCCTCGGCGGCCGATTGTTGCGCGGCCTTCTTCGAGGGCCCGTTCCCTTTGCCTAGGACCTTGCCCTTGACGCTGACTCTGGAATAGAATGCCGGGCGTTGCGGAGTGCCGCGACTGGTCTCCCGGTAGACGGGCGTAGCCGCCAAATGTTCCTGGGCGTAGTGTTGCAAGCGCGTCTTGGCATCGAGCAAGGCGTCCGTGCAGTGGTCCAATTGGTCGACGTGATGCTTGATGACGAACGCTCGCGCCTTTTCGAGCCCGTAGCGAAGATAGAGTGCGCCGACAAAGGCTTCGAAGGCGTCGGCCAAAACCGAGGTATTATCGCTCCCGCCGGCCGCGCGCATTCCGGCCCCGAGCAAAGCGAGCTCCGAAAACCCTAGCCGGCGTGCAGTTCGGGCGAGCTGCACGTCGTTGACGATCGCGGCTTTGCGCAACGTCAGCAGTCCCTCAGACTCGTCGGCGAACTGCTCGAAGACCCAGCTCGCCGTGATGCAACCCAGAACGGAGTCGCCGAGAAACTCCATCCGGTCGTTCGACCTGCCGCCCTGCTCTTTTGCATAGCTCTGATGAACGAAGGCCATTTCGAATACGCTTAATTCGTCGTGCTTGCGAATGCCTGCCAGGCGAAGCAGCGCGCGCAACCGCCGCCGGTACGCTTCGCCGCCCACGCTAGGGTCCGGGACGAACTTTGCCGAGGACGATGACGCTGTTGTGGCCCCCGAAGCCGAACGAGTTGGAGAGCGCAACGCGGATCGGCGCATGGCGGGCGACGTTGGGCACGTAATCCAGCCGGCATTCGGGATCGGGGAACTCGTAGTTGATCGTCGGAGGCATGATATCGTGGTAGACTGCCAGCGCCGTCGCGACGCCCTCGATGCCGCCGGCCGCTCCGAGCGCGTGCCCGTGCATCGATTTGGTCGAGCTGACTCCGATTCGGGCGGCATGCTCGCCGAAGGCTTTTTCAATCGCCCTGGATTCGGCGGGATCGCCCACCGGCGTCGACGTTCCGTGGGCGTTGATGTAATCCACGTCCTCGGGGCCGATGCCGGCGCCCGCGAAGGCGCGCGAGAAGGCTAAGTGGACGCCCCTGCCCTCCGGATCCGGCGCGACGAGATCGTAAGCATCGGCCGATTGGCCGTAGCCGAGCAGCTCGCAATAGATCTTAGCTCCGCGAGCCAATGCGTGCTCGTACTCCTCGAGCACGAGGATCCCCGCGCCCTCGGCGAGGACGAACCCGTCGCGCTCGCGATCGAACGGGCGGCTCGCTCTGGCCGGATCGTCGTTGCGCGTCGACATCGCGCGCATCGAGCAAAAGCCGCCGATTGCCAGCGGAGATACCGTCGCCTCGCTTCCTCCGGCAATCATGGCGATCGCGTCGCCGTGCGTAATGAGGTTGAATGCAGTCGCGATGGCGTCGTTGCCGCTCGCGCAGGCGCTCGCCGCCGCGAAGAACGGCCCCTGAAAACCGTAGGCCATTGAAATATGTGCCGTCGCCGCGTTAGCCATCAGCATCGGAATGAAGAAGGGCGTTACCTTCGCCCACGTTCCGTTTTCGTTGGCTTTGTCGGAGTTGAGCCAGAAGGTGATGATTCCGCCGATGCCCGTCCCGACGATGCCCCCGACTTGCTGCTTGAACTCCGGATCCTCGGGCAGTTTGGCATCCTCGATCGCTTCCCGCGCGGCGACAAACGCGAACTGCGCGAAGCGATCCATGCGGCGCGCTTCTTTGCGTCCGATGAGCTGCTCGGGATTCCAGTCTTTTACTTCGCCCGCAAAACGCGTGTCGAAGAGGCTTGCGTCAAAAGCGGTAATTGGAGCGATTCCAGATTCGCCGGCAATCAGGCGTCTCCAAAAATCCTCGCGGGTGTTGCCGACCGGAGTAACCGCTCCCAGACCCGTCACGACGACTCGTCGGCGGGCAGGCGGCTGCATTCTGGAGGGGCTCAAAACTTCAGCAAGTTACGGCGGCGTCGGGGTGGTTCCCCCTGCCTTTCGCTGAGCTGCGCCTTGCGCAGACCCCGCGCGACGGATATAATCAGGGGCTGTCTGCCGCATAGGGGTGTGGGGCACTACTCGATCACCGAAGGGACTTTATGAAGCGGACTTTTCAGCCGCACAATCGCCGCCGCAAGCGCGTGCATGGATTTCTCGAGCGCATGAGCACCAAGGCCGGGCGTAAGGTGCTGGCGCGCCGCCGGAAGAAGGGACGCCATCGTCTCACGGTCTGATGCGCCGGGTGGCAAGCCTGCGCCGGCAAGCGGATTTTGCCCGGCTGCGCCGCCAGGGCCGTCGCGTTTCGACCAAGAGTCTGACCATTTACCGTAGCGATGGGCCGCCCGGGGATGCACCGTCCCTGGTCGGGATCACCGTCAGCAAGTCGATCGGAAAGGCCGTGGTCCGCAACAAACTGCGCCGGCGTTTGTCGGCTATCGTCCGTGAAGCGCTCGCATCGCGTGTCGCGATGCGGCTGCTTCTCGTCGCGCGGCCCATCGCTGCAGAGGCGCAATTTTCCGATTTGCGGGCCGAAGTAACTTCGGCTCTGGGACCCGCGTAGTAGATCGCATGCGAGCCGCCGCCTTGGGTCTCATCCGCGCTTACCAGCTCGTCATTTCCCCTCTGCTTCCCCCGGCGTGCCGCTTCTATCCAAGCTGCTCGCACTACGCCGCTACCGCGGTGCGGGAACACGGGCTCGTCCGAGGCAGCTGGCTAGCCCTCTCTCGCCTTGCTCGCTGCAATCCGTGGCACCCAGGCGGCGTCGATTTCGTGCCTGCCCCCACGCCCCGCGGCCCGCGCCGATTGGAATCGAGGTAGGCAGTGCACTGGCTCGATCCCTTCGTAAGCTTTATTTGGTGGGTCGTCCTGGCGATCGACAAGCCGGTCGGAAATCTCGGCTGGAGCATGATCATTCTGGCCGCGCTGATCAGGCTAGTCTTTTGGCCGCTCAATACGGCGCAGTTCAAGGCGTTCTTGAAGATGCAGAAGATTGCGCCGATGCTCAAACGCGTTCAAGAGCGCTTCAAGGACGATAAGCAAAAACAGCAACAAGAAACGATGGCGCTCTATAAAGAGCAGGGCGTCAATCCGTTGGCTGGCTGTTGGCCGATGCTCGTGCAATATCCGGTCATCATCAGCGTCTACTACGTGGTGCTCAATCACAAAGCGGTCTTCGAAAACCAATCGTGGTTGTGGATACCTGGCATCATAATGCACGCACTTCCTCACGCCCCTCCAAATTCGCCGCCGCTCCCGTTCGCTTCTTGGGTACCGCTGCTGTTTGGATGGCCGATCCTCGCTGCGAATCTCTCCTTGCCCGATCTCGTACTCATCCTGGTCTACGCACTCTCGATGTATCTAAGCGTCCGCTACGTGAGCATGCCGGCAACCGATCCGCAGCAGGCTCAGATGCAGCGGTCGATGGCGGTCTTCTCACCGCTGATGCTCGGCTTTTTAGGCTGGCGCTATCACTGGCCGTCGGCGATGGTCCTCTACTGGTGTTTCTACAACATTTTCACGATGGGACAGCAGTTCTATCTGCTGCGCCGCTACCATCAGCCGCTGGCATTGATCGACAGCGAGCACGTGATCACCGAAAACGTTTCAGGCGGCAACGCGACCGGCAAGGCAGCCTCCGGCAAGGCTTTGCCGAGCGGCAACGGCGCCGCACAGTCGAATCAGCCCCGCGCGGCGCGCTCGTCGCGGTCAAAGCGAAAAAATAAAAAAGGCAACTAACATGCTTTACGAAGACGATTTCGAGTTCGAGGAACAGCCGGCCGACGTGCGGGATCGCCCCATTGGGGGCAGGTCCGGGGGCGGAAGAGACGGCGGGGGCACTCGGCGACGGCGCGATCCGCGCCGCGGCCCTGCCGCGCCAAGCGAGCGGCAAGCGCTCCCCGACGAGGCGCAACCGGCACGAGACCTTCTTGCCGAGATTCTCGAACGGATGGGAGCGGGGCCAATCGATATCGGCTATATTGCGCGCCCCGAGGGCGAATATTTGGAAGTGAGCGGTCCACATCTCGGCATGTTGATCGGTCGCCACGGCAATACGTTGGAAGCGCTGAATCTCGTCTTCAACAACGCGCTCAATGCAGGCGTTCGAAACAATCGCCACTACTTTACGATTGACGCAGAGGGTTACCGCGCCGCGCGCGCCGACCAGCTGAAACATCTCGCGCTTGCGACGCTCGAGCGCTGCCTCCGCGAACGCTCGCCGCAGAAACTCGAGCCGATGCTGCCGTCCGAACGGAAGATCGTTCATCTCGCGCTTGCCGATTCCGAACTGGTGCGCACCGAATCGGAGGGAGAAGAGCCCGAACGCCGAGTCGTGATATTCCCGGTTTGAAGCCCCGAGCGGCGGCCCACGCGGCCCCCCGTTGAGCGAATGCTCGACGGGTCTTCCCCGACCATCGTCGCGGTCGCGACGCCTCCGGGAAAAGGGGCGATCGCAATCGTCCGTGCCAGTGGTCCGTCGGTCCTCGAACTCGCCCGGCGTCTAGTTCAAACGAAATCTCCCTTGCGACGTCGCGTGGCGACGTACGCACGGATCGTGGACGAAAGCGGTGACCTGCTCGACCATGGTCTGGCCATTTTTTTTGAGGCGCCGCACAGTTATACGGGCGAAGATATGCTCGAACTGCAGATTCATGGCTCTCCGGTAGTCGCCCGCGAAGTCGTTCGCGCAATGCTCGCATGCGGCGCTGCGCTGGCCGAGCCGGGCGAGTTCACGCGTCGCGCCTTCTTCAACGGGAAAATGGGGCTGCACGCCGCGGCGGCCGTCGCGGACCTTATCGATGCGCAGACACGCTCCGCGGCGCGCGCCGCGCTGGCCAACTTCGACAGCGGACTGGCACACGAAGTTCGCGCCGTGCGAAGCGCTCTGGCGACAATCGTGCAAGAGCTCGAGGGTACGATCGACTTTCCGGACGAGGTTCCCGAACCCGACCGCGGCGGACTCAAGGAAAGGTTGGCACCGATTCGCGGGCGTCTGGAGCGTCTTCGTCGCGATGGTGAGCTCGGGAAAATCGTGCGTGAAGGGCTCGGTGTCGCAATTATCGGCCCGCCGAATGCCGGAAAATCGTCGCTGCTCAACGCGCTGCTGGGCATGCAACGCGCGATCGTCTCCGAGATCCCTGGGACGACGCGCGACACGATCGAGGAGAGCGTGGTCGTCGACGGCGTACCGGTTCGGCTCATCGACACGGCCGGCATCCGAGCCCACGCGGACCGTCTCGAGGCGCAGGGCATCGCCCGCACGGAGCGTGCCCTCGAGGGGGCGGCTATCGCGCTCGTCGTCCTCGACGGCTCCGAGCCGCCCGGCCCCGGTGCGCGGCAGTTACTGGAACGCACGCAAGGCCGGCCGCGCATAGTCTTTCTCAACAAGGCCGATTTGGGCACGGACCAGGCGTTTGCGGAAGAATGGCCCGATGCGATCGCCGGCAGCGTGCGCGATGCCGCCACGCTGGAGAAGCTTCGGCACGCCATTGCAAGCGCCGGCTGGAACGACGAACGCTTTGACGCGACTCGACCTCACCTGGCCTCTTTGTACGAGTTCGAAGCCGCTGACGCGGCGCTCGCGGCGCTGGCGCGCGCCGGCGAAGCGCTCGACGCAGGCGAGGCGATCGATTTCGCGGCGACCGAACTGGCGCACGCGTTTTCGCAACTTGGGCATGTAAGCGAGCAGGTCGCTGCCGAAGAGATCGTTACCGGAATCTTCTCCCGTTTTTGTATCGGAAAATGAACTACCGACTCACAAGGAGATCGAAATGCAGCGGATTTTTTTAACCGGCTTGATTGCCGCCGCCCTGCTCGTGCCATGTGCCGCTTCGGCAGAGATCGTGCCCGCCTTCGGCGTTACGATTCAAAGCTGCATCGTTAATTCAAACGGAGGCGGTTTGACCAACGGCGTCAACATCGTCTATTACAACACGCACCAGTCTCCAGCAACGGAAGTAGATTTTCTCGTGCGCTATCGTGGACACCGCTACGTACTGATCGACCGCGGAACGTTCACACAAAACGCCCAGATCAATCATAATCTCGCCAACACGCTCGTCGGCCGCTCCTGGCAGGGTCCCAATGCAAAGCTCTGCACGGTACAGCGCGTCTATCTGGCAAACGGGAAAGTGTTGCAATAACCCGTGCACTCGTTCGAAGCCTCCGGCACCGTCGCGCGCAACTGGTGGATGTGGCTGATCCGCGGAGTCGTTGCAATTCTCTTCGGCGTTCTTGCATTTCGGTGGCCCGGTGACACGCTCGTCGTCATCGGGCTTCTCTTTGGTGCCTACGCGCTCGTAGACGGCGTCTTTGCAATCCTGGCGACGATACGCGCCGCAGAGACGCATCAGCGCTGGTGGCCACTCATGGCCGAAGGCCTCGTCGGATTACTGATCGCCGCGATAACGTTCTGGGACGTCGGGATCACGTTGCTCGCGCTCTATTTCACAATTGCAGCGTGGGCGTTCGTTACGGGAGTTCTCGAAATCGTCGCCGCGATTCAGTTGCGATCGCACGTAACCAACGAGTTCTGGCTCATCATCGGCGGGATTGCATCGATACTCTTCGGGGTTTTGATGGTTTGGTTTCCACTCGCCGGCGCGCTGGCGCTGGTTTGGCTCATCAGCGCGTATGCAATCGTGTTTGGGATAGTGATGATCGCTTTCTCGTTGCGCTTGCGCGGACACTCTGCCGCGGTAAGCGCGGCGACGACGAGCTGACCTTTCGATGTTCGACGATGCCGGCACGATCGTCGTAGGCGGCGGCCATGCCGGCGTCGAGGCCGCGTTGGCGTCGGCACGTCTCGGCGTTCCCACGATGCTTGTGACCGGAGATCCCGAGAGGATCTGCACGTTGCCTTGTAACCCGTCGATCGGCGGCAGCGCTAAAGGGCAGCTGGTTCGCGAGATCGACGCGCTCNNCTGCGTCAGCAAATGGACAAGCCCGCATACGGCAACCTGGCGACGGCGCTGCTGCAATCGCAAAGCAATCTCGCGATCGTGCAGGGTCTGGTCGAAGAGCTGATCGTTGAAGATGGCGCGGTTCGCGGCGTCGTCTGTGCCGGCGGCGAACTCTATCGCGCCAGAAGGATAGTCCTTGCAACCGGCACTTTTCTGGGTGGAAAATCTTTCTGCGGCAGCGTTGTGCGGGCGGAGGGACGATTCGGCGAGCCCCCGGCGCGTGGGCTCGCCGATGCACTGCGCCGTCTCGGTTTCCCTACTGCCCGCCTAAAGACCGGGACGCCACCCCGCATCGACCGGCGCAGCGTAAACTATGAGGAGATGACGCGGCAGCCGCCCAGCTCGCATCCGTTGCTGTTTTCCTATGCTAGTGAAAGAACGTTTGCGGGACCGCAGCTGCCGTGTTATCTCACGCAAACCAATGCGCGCACACATGCACTGGTGCGAGAGAATCTCGCCCAATCGCCGCTGTACGGACTCGATCTGATTCGCGGCATCGGTCCGCGATATTGTCCGTCGATTGAAGACAAAGTCGTAAAATTCGCGCACAATCCGACGCATCAGATATTTATCGAGCCGGAAGGCTGGGACGAGCCCACGCTGTACGTCGGCGGCTTTTCGACGTCTCTGCCGGCCGAGATCCAAGTAGAAATGCTCCACACACTGCCGGGCTTGGAGGCGTGCAGCGTGCTGCGAGCCGGCTACGCCGTCGAGTACGACATGGTGCCGCCGACGGAGCTGCTGGAGACGCTGGAGACGCGACGGATCGCGGGACTCTACCATTGCGGGCAGCTCAATGGTACCTCGGGCTACGAGGAGGCCGCGGCGCAGGGACTGATCGCAGGCATCAATGCCGCACGGGCGGCCCGTGGCGAGGAACCGCTGCGGCTAAGCCGAGCCCAGGCCTACATCGGTGTCCTGATCGACGATTTAGTTACCAGAGGCGTCGACGAACCCTATCGCATGCTCACGTCGCGCGCCGAACACCGAGTGATCCTGCGCCACGATAATGCCGATCTGCGCCTCACGCCCGTCGGCCGCGAGATGGGCCTCGTCGACGATCGCGCCTGGGAGGGCTTCAGGCGTCGGCGGGAAGCCCTCGGGCGGGCGCGCAGGCACGCCGAGAAGACTCGGATTACGGACGAAAGGATCGGTGAGGAGCGCTTTTCCGCGGGAAGCACGATTGCCGATGCCCTGCGCCGGCCGAGCCTCGAGTTCGGTGACGTTGCCGATCGCTTTCACCCCCGGCTCGATGAAGAGATCGGCGAACGCGTAGCGATCGAGCTTAAGTGCGAGGGTTACGTGCGCCGGCAAGAGCTTGCCATCGAAAAGGCCGCCAAGAGTGAGAATGCGACGATACCGTCCGATTTCGACTATCAATCCATCGCGGCGCTCTCCGCGGAGGGGCGCGAAAAATTTGCGTCGCGGCGCCCTCGGACGCTCGGAGTGGCCGGACGAATTCCCGGGATAACGCCCTCCGACGTCGCCATCGTCGGCCTCTTCGTCCACAAGGGCCGGCGCGAGAACATTCCCATTCCGACAGCCTGACGTTGGCGGCTCTAGAAGAGCTTCTGGCCGGCCAAGGGCTCAGCGCGCCTGCCGTCGCGGCTCTAGCGCGCTACGGCCGGCTCGTCCTCGAAGCGAATCGCCGCTTCAACGTGACGGGAGCCTCCTCGCCCGAGGAGATCGCGCAGCATATCAGCGACAGCCTTTCGGTCGTCCCGTATGTGAAAGAGCCGTACGTCGACGTCGGGTCGGGCGCGGGGTTCCCGGCGATCCCCGTAGGGATCGTGACGGGCATCCGGCTCACGCTGATCGAGCCGACACTCAAGAAGGCGCGGCTCCTCGTGTCGTTCTTGGAGACGCTGGGACTTCCAGGGGATGTCGTTGCAGAGCGTGCCGAGACCGCAGGCCACCGGCCCGACCTACGCGAGCACTTTGCGAGCGGCACCTGCCGCGCCGTGGCGACCGCACCTGCGGTTGCCGAACTCCTTTTGCCCTTGATCGGCGTAGGCGGAGCTGCGGTTCTGCAGCGGGGCAGGACTGATGAGGTCGAACGACGAGCTCTCGAGGATGCTTCGCTGGTGCTGGGGGCTTTCGTTGAAAGCGACGATGCGATTGGCGGGGAGCGCCACATCATTCTGCTGCGTAAGATCTGGGAGACCCCCGCTCGCTTTCCACGCCGGACCGGCGTTCCGCAGAAGCGGCCGCTCTGTCAGTAGACTTCCAAAATGTTCCCCGTGAAACAAGCGGTGATCATCCCTTAGGCGCACGGAAACCCTAAAAGCTGACAAGCGCCCGCTACTGACCTCTGCTCGACGGGTCGCGCCCCACGCGATGACGCGCCTTGAGCGGCAGAAAGCGTCGGGATAGCGGAAGCGATACCCTGGCTGCCAGGCCGTTCCCTCAGGAAAACCACGGGCATCGAACCAGCAATTCACCCTGTCGGTGAAGTAGCGCATCGGCGCTGACTCGCCCGGGCTCAGGATGACGCGCACACTATATGTGGTCGCCCCAGAACGAATACGGCGGCAGCGAGAACCACACCGCAGATCGCACCCGCCCAAAGAAACCAGCGCATGACCAAATGATAGCAAAAACGCCCCGTTAGGAGCGTTTCGCAACTGATTGGCATCGGTAGGCTCTAGCTTACGGCTAAATTGAGAGTCGCCAGCGTCGCCCTCGCCCAGTTCCCAAGGGTTGGGTGATCGACAAGACGCCGGAGAGCCTTTACGAAAGCGAACCACGACCCGATTGCCGTTATCATGCCAGCGAAGCCGACTGCGATCTTGTCCTCGTCGCTCCACCCCCGGCATGGCCAAGGTGGTAAACTTGACCTATGACACGCCAGGTAAGCAAGGCCTTACGAGAGCTTGCAAGTGCGATAGAATCCGAGGGCGGAATCCCTTTTGGCGGTCCGACGACCCTGATTTTTATATTTATGGACACCAGAGCGGTGAGCCCGTAGTGGCGGAGCGCTAAACTAAGGGGCGCTCTTTCTAATCGGCACTCAGTCAAAACTGCCACTTGGGAAGCTTTTCTTTTATCCAAACGCCAGCAGAAAGGTGTCAGAAAGTTGGCACCCCAAGGCGTCATCTCCGAGGGTCTTCGGCCTTTTATTCGGCAGGGAGACAAGCGACTGAGCCATCGTCCGGTACGGCGAGGAACTGATTTCCGGACGAGATTTCCGAGATGTTTCCCGTGAAACAAGATGGGTGAGGGGATTAGCACGGGCAAAATTTGAAGAGGCCCCCAGGTAAGGTAGGGAGCTCTTCTTTTTCGCTTCTCTTTTTATCCCGTGTACCTATGGAGATAGGTTTTGGCGACCCTGTCGCGTGCGGGGACTTAAGTCGCCAAACTTGATTTGGTTGATTGGGGCGACCCACGGTAAAGTCGCCCCAATCCTATAGAGCTAGCCTTAGACCGAACCCGCGACGGTCGTGTAGAGCGATTTGAGGTTGGCGCCGAGGGTCGTAACGCCGACCAGGGCAACCATGGCGATCAGGGCCACGAGCAGGCCGTATTCAACCATCGTCGCGCCCTCTTCGTCGCGGATCATCGATTTGATGTTGCTGAACATAATAAATTAGGCTCCTTCTATAAAGAGTAGAGTAAGTAGTAATGTCAAAATCCGACGCATCTAAGCGGCGGTGGCTCAGCCTGACTTCCACGGCTCGCTCGGCTTTCCTCCTTGCAAACCACCCATAGCATGCTTTTTTTATTAAAAAATCCTGGTGGGCCTTCGGGGCTGCCCGGTCCAGGGCTTTGGGCGCTTGAATTCGGTCGGCTAGATACTTGAATAAGTCTGGCTACATATAAGGTATCGGTAATGCACGGGCAAAATTCCATCGATGCACTGCTTACGGCGGCGCTTCCGCAGGGAAGCCTCTACGCCGTCGGCGGAAGGGTGCGCGACGAGCTCCGCACCCAGTTCGAAGCGGCCCCCGTCTCGACGAAAGACCTGGACTTCGTCGTGACCGGGATGCCCCTTGAGAGCCTATTGGCGGCGCTGCGGCCTCTGGGCCGAATTGACGTCGTGGGCGCCTCCTTCTCCGTCGTGAAGCTCTCCGTTGGCGCCGAAACCGTCGACGTGGCACTACCGCGACGCGAGCGCTCTCTGGGCGTCGGCCACCGGGAGTTCGCAGTCGAAGCGGGTCCGGACGTTAGCCTTGAAGAGGACCTCGCCCGGCGCGACTTCCGGATGAACATGCTGGCCCGAGCGCTTCCCTCCGGCCTCTTGATCGATCCGTACGGCGGCGAGGCGGACATCCGCGAGCGTCGCATCGATATTCTCGCTCCGGCGGCTTTTAGCGAAGATCCCCTGCGTGTGTTGCGTGCCGCGCAGTTCGCCGCACGTTTCGAGTATTCGACCACTGCGAATCTTCGCTCAGCGATGACGGCCGCCGCGCCTCTGGTAACGAGCGTTTCCGCCGAGCGGGTTCACGACGAGCTGACAAAGCTTTTTGTAAAGGCGCGCAAGCCGTCGATCGGCTTGGAACTCCTCCGCGAGACGGGCGTCTTGGCGTACCTCTGGCCGGAGCTTCTCGAAGGCGTCGGCATCGAGCAGAATGAGTGGCACGCGTATGATGTCTGGACTCATTTGCTCGCCACGCTCAACGCCACTCCGCCCGGGGATCTGACGATTCGTTTAGCAGCGTTGCTGCACGACGTCGGCAAGCCGCGAACCAAGGACGGTCCCCATTTTTACCGTCACGAGATCGTCGGGGCCGAAATGGCCGAAGCAATGCTCGAGCGTTTTCGATTCTCCAACGAGGTCGTGAAGACGACCGAACATCTGGTGCGCCATCATATGTATAGCGCCGATCCGCAATTGACCGACGCCGCACTGCGGCGTTTCATACGGCGAGTCCAGCCAGAAAATATCGAACGCTTGTTCGCATTACGTCAGGCGGACGTCCGGGGCAGCGGCCTTCCCAAACGCGACGACAGCAACGAGCGATTCGAGGACCGTGTGGCCTCGGAGCTAGCCAAGAAACCGGCTTTCTCCGTAACCGATTTGGCCGTCAGCGGCGACGACGTGATTAGCGTACTGCTGCGCCGAGGCGAGGCGCCGCCGGGATTTACCGGCGACGAGCGCGTCGGCGCCGCGCTGCGCTGGCTCTTCGAGCAGGTCACCGACGAGCCCGAACGTAACGAGCGGACGTTGCTGCTGCAAAGCCTCGAGCAGTACCTCGATCGCGTCGGCACTCCATAGATACCACGGAGAGAAACCCTCTGGGTCGCATCATCGCGTTGGTAAACCAAAAAGGCGGCGTTGGAAAAAGCACGACGGCCGTTAATCTTGGTGCGGCACTTGCGATGCTTGGGCGTCGCGTGCTCGTCATCGACAGCGATCCACAGGGAAATACGACGACCGGCTTGGGCATCGACAAAGGGCGCTTGCCGCACGACATCTATCACGCCCTCATGCAAGAGGTTCCGCTCGAGAACGTCATCGTGCCGACCGAAATCGAGAATCTGATGCTCGCGCCGGCGACAATCAATCTCGCGGGCGCGGACGTCGAGCTCGTGGCCGCCCTCTCGCGGGAGACGCGGCTACGCCAAGCGCTCGCGCCCGTTGCGAGCGGCTACGACTTTGTTCTGATCGATTCGCCGCCGTCGCTGGGCTTATTGACGATCAATGCGCTCACCGCCGCGGACGACTGCCTCATTCCGGTGCAGGCGGAGTTCTATGCTCTGGAGGGATTGGCACAGCTGACTAGCGTGATCTGGCGCGTACGTGACGCGCTCAATCCGACGCTGCACGTCAGCGGCGTCCTCGTCACGATGTTTGACGGCCGCACGCGATTGGCGCTTGAAGTGATTCGCGAACTCGAGAAGTTCTTTCCGCAACAAATTTTCAAGACGCAGATTCCGCGCAACGTGCGAATATCCGAGGCACCGTCGTATGGTAAACCGGTACTTCTCTTCGATCTCAAGAGCCGCGGAGCTCAAGCCTATCTCGCCGTTGGGCGCGAGATACTCGAACCGGCGCGAGCCTCGGCATGAGCACGCCGAGGCGAGGTTTGGGCAGAGGTTTGGCCGCGCTGCTCGGCGAGAGTGCCGTGCCAATTTCAAGCTCGCAAGACGTCGTGCGCGAGATCCCATTGACCGAGATCACGCCCAATCCGTTTCAGCCCCGCAAGATGTTCGACGGCGCGGCGCTCGACGAGCTCAAAGCCTCGATTGCCGAATATGGTGTCCTGGTACCGGTTATCGTGCGGCAGCGCGGCAACGCATACGAGCTGATTGCCGGCGAACGTCGCTGGCGCGCCAGTGCGGCGTTGCAACGTCCCTCGATTCCGGCCATCGTTCGATCCAGCGACGATCGTCAAACGCTCGAGTTTGCGATCGTGGAAAATCTGCAGCGCGAAGATTTGAATGCGCTCGAAGAGGCCGCCGGCTTTCAATATCTCATCGACGAGCACGGCCTGACGCAAGAAGAGGTGGCGCGCCGGCTTGGCAAGAGCCGTCCCGCGATCGCCAATACGCTGCGGCTGCTCGCGCTCCCCGATTCGATCAAGGCGATGCTCGCCGAAGCCAGGCTCTCGGCCGGTCACGCGCGCGCACTTCTCTCTGCGCCCGAATCCGCGCGGGGTCCGCTAGCGGAGCGCGCCGCGAACGAGGGGTTGACCGTTCGCGCGCTGGAGCGGTTGGCAGGCGCGGCCGCCGACGCCCGCCCCAAAGCCGCGCCGGCGCCGCGCGTGCTCTCGGCCGACGAGCACGATTTTGAAAGCCGGCTGCGCGAGCGCTTCGGCACTCACGTCGCGCTCGTCCGTCGCCGCCACGGCGGCCGCGTCGAGTTTCGCTTCCAAAACGACGACGAACTCTTGCGCCTCGGCGACCTTCTTCTGCCAAAAGAACCATAGGAGTCACTCCTCGTGTTCGTGCCGGTCTCGCGGGTCATCGCAATCGTCATGGCAGGCGTGCTTTGCTTCGGAATCCTCGTGCCGGTGTCGCTGGCGCGCCACAATATCGGGCTTGCCGTCTTTGTAGCAATCGTTTTTATTGCCTATCTCGCCGCAAACGTGATCCTATGGCAACGCATGCGCCCCCGCGCGTAACCCGCGCGGGGCGAGCCGAACTCTTGCATGGAATCTACGTAATTCTCGACGAGGGGAGGCAAACAATAGCCTTGGCGCATGCTGTCCTCGACGCGGGAGTCCGTATCGTCCAATACCGTGCCAAGAATGGAATCCGTTCGGCGTGCGCCCGCGCCTTACGCGAGCTGACGCGGGAACGCGATTCGCTCCTGATTCTCAACGACGACTGGCGGGCTGCGCTTCATTATGACTGTGACGGCGTCCATCTCGGACCGGACGACGACGGCTTCGCTGCGGCGGCATCGGTCCGCGACGCTATGCAGGACCGCCTGATTGGGCTCTCCTGCGGCACTGCCGGCGAGATACGCGACGCCGGAAAAAGCGACGTCGACTACTTGGGAGTCGGGCCAGTCTTCGAGACACCGTCGAAATCGGATGCCGGCAGGCCGCTCGGCCTCGACGGGCTGCGCCGGCTCGCACGGGCATCGACCCATCCGGTTGCTGCCATCGGCGGGATCTCGATCGCGCGCCTTGGCGAAATTCGGCGAAGCGGCGTCGCGATGGCGACCGTTATTTCGGCCGTGACCTCGGCCGTCGATCCCCGCGCGACGGCGGCTGGGCTCGTCTCGGGCTGGAACTCGGACGCATAACGGGTCTGCGCGAATGGCTCCCATCGTCCTCTCGATCGGTACGACTCATCCGTGGAACGTCGCGGGCGTGGGGCGCGATCTCGTCGTCGGATCGGCGCAGAAGTGCCGGGTCTTCACCGCTGTGGCGGCAATCAGCGCACAGAACGCCGCCGGCGTGATCGCGCTGGGCCCCACTGCGCCGGAGCTCTTCGAGGCTCAGCTCTCCACGTTGCCCTGGGAGAGCGCGGGCGCGGTCCGCGTCGGCGCGCTTCCTACGCCGGCGAGCGTTCGCGCGGTGGCGCGGGCCCTCGAGGCGCGCCTATGGCTGCCCGCGGTGGTCGATCCGGTATTTGCTGCGAGCAGCGGCGGCGAACTCGCCGATCGTGGAGCGCGAGACGCGCTCGAAGCGGAGCTGGCGACGCTCTCGAGCGTTATTTTGACGCCTAACCTTTGCGAAGCCGCAGCGCTCCTCCACGTCGAAACGATCGAACGAAGCGCGCTCGGCGATGCGGCGGCGCAGCTGCGCGCGCGTGGCGCCGGCGCGGTGCTTCTCACCGGAGGTCACCTCGAGGGCGACCCGGCCGATGCCCTTGCCACGAGCGACGGCGTAGAAATTTTTACCGAACCGAGGATAGCCGGAGCGATGCACGGCACGGGCTGCACGTTAGCGATGGCGCTGGCCTGCGAGCTGGCCTGGGGCACGCCGCTTCGGGAAGCGGTACGCTCGGCGCGCGCCTTCGTTCGCGCAGAGATCGCAAGGCATTGACGCCTGCACGTAACATTGACGCGCGGATGAGCTTGACCAAACGGCGCGTGATGTCGGGGATGCGTCCGACCGGGCCCCTTCACCTCGGACACCTCGTCGGCGTGCTGACGCAGTGGGAGACGTATAGCGAGAACGACGACGCGTTCTTCGAGATTGCCGATCTGCACGCGTATACGACCGAGTTTGCGAATCCCTCGATGGTGCGTGACGCGCGTGAAGCGATGGTGGCGGTCTGGTTGGCCGCCGGAGTCGACCCGCAGCGTTCGACGATTTTTCTGCAGTCGGGCGTCCCGGAGATCGCCGAACTGCAAGCGCTGCTTTCCATGATAACTCCCGTCTCGTGGCTCGAGCGCGCACCGACTTATAAAGGACAGATCGAGGCGCTCGGCGCGAACATTGCGACCTACGGATTTCTGGGCTATCCGTTACTGCAGCTCTGCGATATCGCGGTCGTCCGCGGCCAGTACGTCCCGGTCGGGCGCGACCAAGTCGCGCACCTAGAGCTTGGGCGTGAGATCGTCCGCCGCTTCAACCACCTCTACGGCGAGGGACGCGAAATTCTCGTCGAGCCGCAACCGACGCTCTCGGAGTTTCCCGAGGTCCCAGGTATCGACGGCCGCAAGATGAGCAAATCGTACGGCAACGCCATTCTTATCTCCGACGACGAAGATACGACCACGACGAAGGTGCGGGCGATGATCACCGATCCGCTCAAGGTGCGCCGCGGCGATCCCGGACGCCCGGAGATCTGTCCGGTCTTCGCCCTCTGGCGATTCGTCAATCCGCTGCGGCTCGACGCCATCGCAGCGGAGTGTCGTTCGGGAGCGCTAGGCTGCGTGCAAGATAAGAGCGACTTCGCCGAGCAGCTCAACGCCTATCTGCGCCCCGTGCGGGAGCGCTACGCGCAGTACTGCCGCGATCCGGAAACGCTGCGCCGGGTCATCGCCGAGGGAACGGCGCGCACGCGCGAGATCGCCGCGCAGACGCTGCGCGACGTGAAGCACGCGATGAAGCTTATCCCGTAAACTTCGGCAGCGTCGCGGCGATCGATTGCAGCGCCCAGTCGATGTCTTCCAGCGAAGCGGCATACGAGAAGCGCAGATAGCCTTTGCCCGCCGCTCCGAACGACGATCCGCCGCCGCATGCCACGCCGCCCTCCTCGAGGAAAAACTTCGCAAGCGCGCGATCGTCCTGCGTAATCTCGGTGACATTAGGAAAGGCGTAGAACGCGCCTTCGGGGAGCAGACACGAGATGCCCGAGATCTCGTTGAGCCCTGTGACCAGCCGATCCCGGCGCTGGCGAAAGATCTCGTTCATCCGCAGCACCGGTTCGTCGGGACCCGTCAGCGCAGCAATGCCGGCCATCTGCACGAAGGTGGCGACGCAGCTAAACGTGTTGTTGTTGAAGAGCGTCACCGTTTTGGCCAAGCGCTCGGGCAGGATCGCGTAGCCTAGGCGCCAGCCGGTCATCGCGTAGGCCTTCGAAAAACCGTCGACGACGATCGTACGATCCCGCATTCCGGGTAGCGACGCGATCGACAGGAACTCGGAATCGAGGTAGAAGTTCCGGCTGTAGATTTCATCGGCGAGCACGAGGAAATCGTAACGTTCGGCCAGTTCGGCGATGGTCTCCAAGTCGCTCCTGGTCAAGACGCCGCCGGTTGGATTGTGGGGTGAGTTGATAACGACCAGTTTGGTTTTCTCAGAGACGATGCGGGCCAGCTCGTCGAGGTCCATCCGCCAGTTGCGCGACTCCCGCAACGGAATGGCATGGACGTTTGCCTGCAGATACGTGGCGCAGGACGCGTAGGCCGGATATGCGGGATCGAAGTAGACGAAATCATCCCCAGGATCGAGCAGCGCGCTCAAAGTATTCCAGATGATCGGCTTTGCGCCCGGTGAAACGACGACGTTTTCCGCGCTCCACGGCGGGGTTATGTTGCGAAAGCGGCTTGCGTACTCGGCGATCGTCTCTCGCAACGACGGCAGCCCGCTCGAAGGCGTGTAATGCGTGTGGTTGTCGTAGAGCGCATCAACGGCCGCCTTCTTGATCCCATCGGGCGTATCGAAGTCGGGCTCCCCGATCTCCATATGAACGACGCGACGGCCGGCGGCTTCGAGCTCTCGCGCGCGGGCTAAGATTTCGAAGGCGTTCTCCGAGCCCAACCGCGCAACGGCGGCGGCGAGACGGTCTTCGTGTACAGCGAGCATGCGAATCCTCATTCTTTCTAAAAACGGCAACTTCGAAAACGTCCGTGCACGCCAGCGCGGGAGCCTCCCTCGCGGCGGCGAAACGTCCCCGCGTCATGCGACCTCTCTCCGAGGTTTTTGCGCCGGGAGCGCCGACCTTGCCGGAGCGGCTCAGAACGCTCGTCGTTTCGCCCGAGCGCGAGTTAGAACCTGGGATGACGGTGCGGGCGACGTTCACTTTTCGCAATCATGGCGGCGCGCCGGCAACCGGCGTTCAGATTCGCTTCAACCTTCCCGACGGACTGGTTTATCTTGTCGGCAGCGGTCTGCTCGACGGCACCGAGCTCGACGACGAGCTCGGCAACTCGCCCCTGCTCGCGCGCGCAGGCGCTCACGGTAGGAGACGTGCTTCCCAACGAAGAGCGGCGAATCGAGATTGCGTACAGCGTCGCCGGAGCAATCGAGAATGGGACCACGGTCGAGTTGCAGGCGGCGGTTGCCTCCTTCGAGCTGCCGTGCATCGGCTCGAACGTTGTCCGGCTGGTTGCGCGCAGCAAGCCTCAGTTGGCAAACGCTTTAACCGGGATTGCGATCGAGGCTGCCCGCGACGCCGTTCCCGGCTCGCAGGCACAGGTAACCATTCGAATTCACAACGCTGGTGAGTCGACGGCGCGCGACGTCGTCGAGACGCCGTCGCTGCGCTCCACGCTCGAACGCCTGGTCCGCGAGGCAGGTGGCGCGCGCGGCGTGCCGGCGGAGTCTCCGACCGCCGCACTCTCTTTGCGAGGCACGTTCGACCCAAGGGAGCTGCGCGAACTCGGGGAGCGCTTTGCGCAAGCGCAACTCGCTACGGCGCTCCCATGGGCTGCGTTGGCACGGCTTCTGCCCGACGAAACACCCGCGTGTGCGGATTACCGCGCACTCTTAATCGAAGTCTTGGACGGGTACGAGGATTCCGACTGCAACGAGTTCATCGATGCGCTGCAACATCGCTACGACTCGCGGCTGGAGGGCGCGCTCGATGCAATGACCGCTTCGCTGCATGCGATGGCTTAGGGAACCCCCGCTCTTGGTGCTCGCCGCTTCACTGGTTTTCGCAGTTCTGATCGCAGCGATCGCAGCGCTAGCCTACGCGCGCACTCGCCGCCGGCCGCAGCGCAATGCCGACGTGTTCGACGAGTTCGGCAACCTTTCGAATGCCCAACGTTGCGACTTCATCTTTGCAATCGCCGCGCTCGACGATCCGTCCTCGCTGCGTTTGCTCGAACGCGCGCTCGACGACCCCTGCGAAGCTGTTGCTTTAGCTGCGGCTCACGCGCTGACGACCGCCGGAAGCACCACGTGGCTCGAACGGTTCTTTGCCGAGCACCCGGGCGGCCGGACCGACCGCATCGCGGCGAGCCTGGAGCTGCTCGCATAAGCGTGCCGTTCACGGCTTCTTATTGAAATACTTCACTAAGATCTGACGAGCGATCGGTGCGGCGACCGTAGCACCGTAGCCCCCGCTGCGGTCGACAAAGACGGCCATCGCAAAGCGTGGGTGAACCGTTGGCGCCCACGCGACGAACCACGTCGTGTTGGGACCATTCCCACCCGCCGTTTCGACGGTTCCCGTTTTACCGGAGTACGGCAATCCGTCGATCGCCAAACCGTACGCGGTGCCGCCCGGATCGGTCACCTTCGCCATTCCGTCGCGTACCGCGGCGAGCGCCGACGCGGTGACGGGAACGTGGCGAATGATTCGCGGCGTATACCGAATGATGAGCCCACCGTAGGGATTGCGGACCTCGCGCACGACTTGCGGGCGGTAGAGCGTGCCGCCGTTGATCACGGCCGAGGCCACGTTGGCGATCTGCAGCGGCGTAGCTTGCATCGCACCCTGCCCGATGCCCAAGAAACAAGCATCGCTGGGTTCCATGGGAACGCCGAAGGCCCGCATTTCCCAGGCGTTTGTCGGCCAGTTCCCTTCGTTCTCCCCGGGAAGATCGATGCCGCTCTTCGCGTCGAGTCCGAAGGCCAGCGCGTACTTGCGCAAGCGCACGTTGCCTAACCACCAAGCCAGACGAAAGAAGTAACCGTCACTCGAGGCCGCGAGCGCCGGAACGAAGGTCGTATCCCCGAGGCCTCCCGCCGCAATGTCGCGCGCGTAGTAACCGCCGCAGTCCCAGCCGCCGGTGTCATCGATGATTTGATCGACTTTTACCACGCCTTCGGTCAACGCGGCCGATCCCGTTACCATTTTGAACGTCGAACCGGTTGGCGTCGCGGCGGCAATCGCGCGATCGAAAAGCGGCTGCGACGAATCGGTTAAGTCGAAGTCCACGCGCTTCCAGCGATCGCCGGCGAAGTCGTTGGGATCGTAGTTTGGATAGCTTGCAAGAGCTAAAATGCCACCGGTCCAGGGATCCTCCGCAACGACCGCGCCGGAGAGCCTGTGCCCCCGTCCGGCAACGCGCAGCCCGTCCGAAAGCGCCGCTTCGACGATGCGCTGCAGTCTCCAATCGACGTTGGTGACCAAGGTGTCGCCCGGCACCGCGGGTTTTGCTCGCAGCCTGAGGTTCGACACCACCGCACCGGCCGCATCGACGACGACACGCTCGCCGCCGGGCGTACCGCGTAGATAGTCGTCGTAAGAAAACTCCAGGCCGTCCTTACCGATGACATCGTTGGGTGAGTATCCCTCGGATTTGAGCCGTTCGAACTCGTCCGGCGAAATCGCTCCGACGTAACCGATGAGATGCGAGCTCAGCGCGCCGTGGGGATAGTCGCGAATGGGCTGAACCTCGAGATCGATGCCGGGAAGCTCCGAGAGCACCTCCGATAAGCGGGCCACCGCCGGTACCGGCAAACCTGTCGCCAGCACGACGGGGCCGTACGGTTCGTTCGCGGCGACTTGGGCAAAGCTGGAATAATCCAGGCCGCGATGATGCAGCAGCCGCTCCGAGAGCGACGCCTTACTCAAATGGACGATTCGGGCCAGCGACGTCAGTTCGCTTTCGACGTCCTCCACCTCTGATGGAATCAGCGCAACGACGAACGAGGGACGGCTCCGCGCGAGAACTCTGCCGTACCGGTCCGTTATCATTCCGCGCGGCGCCGCCACGGGAATAAGACGGATCTGGTTCGCGAGCGCTCGTGCGCGATAAGATGCGCCGTCGACGAGCTGTATCTGGACGATTCGGGCTACGACCGCGATCAGCAGGATCGCGACGATCGCCGCGAAGGCCGCCAGCCGCCACGTTGGAAGACGCCAGGCGGTCGAGCGTGCGTCGCGCCGCTGCATCATCCCCGCAAAGCGTCGAAACGGCGCACGGCGAGCATCGCTACGATGACGATTGCGCCGTTGAGCAAAGCTTCAAAGAGCGCTTCGCGCAGATGCATCGCTCCAAGGCCGGCGGGATATCCGCCCAACGCCATGGCGGCCCAAAAAATCAGTGCGCGCAGCAGCGTCGCGAGTAGCGTGACGCCACTCACGAGCGGAATTGAATCGGAAAAGAATCCGCGGGAGAGCATGCTGGCGATGACCGCACTGCTGCCGGTCGAAATCATCCAGGCCGCTCCGGTCCCGGCCGAAAGCGCGTCTTCACAGAGTCCGGCGATCAGACCGTAGACGGCAGCACGGCGCGCGTCGACGCGAATTGCGTACCAAACGACCACCACCAAAACGAAGCTTGGAACCACGCTGTGAAACGCAAGCGCATGCACGAGCGTGGCTTGCGCGGCGAGTGCCAACGAAAGCCACGCCGCCGCCGCGTACCACGGTGGTCCGGCAAACGGCGCGACGTGGGGTTTACTGCGGAACGACGACAACGCGGTCGAGGGCGCCGAGATCGACGGAGGTCCGCAAGACGACGGTTTGATAGAGCGTCGCGCTGCCGCGCTCGATGTGGGTCACCGTGCCGATCGGAACGCCGGAGTGAAACGATCGGCCTTCGCCGGTCACTACGACGTCGCCGACACGCAACGGCGCATCCTGCTCGATGTAGTCGTCGACGACGCTTGTGAGGTTTCCGCGTGCGATTCCCCACCATCGCCCCCGTCGCACGACCGCAGGTATGCGGCTGGTATAATCCGTGATGAGGACGACCGTACTGGAGAACGGAGCCACGGTAACGACGCGGCCGACCACGCCAGCGGCCGCGAGGACGCCTTCGTCAGGCCGAACTCCCGCAAACGAGCCCTTGTCGATCGTCACGGCGCGCGATTCGTTTTCTGGCGGAAACCCGATGACGCGCGCCTCGGTGCCGCGGTAGAGGTCGACAACGGGGCGCACGGCGCTTTGCGCCGCATACGCTGAAGCGAGCTCCGCGAGCCGGTCGTTCTCTTTGATTAGCCGCTCGTTGCGCGCGCGCAGCCGAATCACGTCGCTTTCGAGCTGGGGCAGTGCGATGATCGCCGCGCCTAAACTGCGAACGCCTCCAATTGTCGCCGAGATCGCGGTCTCCGCAACGGCGAAGAACGAGCTCGCCATCGTCGAGATCGGGCTGGCGCCGCCGGCACGCTGCGCACCGATCTGAAGCAGTGCGAGAAGCCCTGCGACGATGATGATGCTAATCAGCGCGAAAAGTTTTCGTTCGTCTCTATACGTGAAGATGGCCGCTCCTCGGAGCCCGTAGGGTTATGGCGACGGCTATTTCGTGGTTGGAAGCGTAAATCCCAACCCCCGCAGCGTTCGCACCAGGCGCGCCAGCGGCAAACCCATCACCGTGTAGAAATCGCCTTTAATCGCCTTCACCAACGACGCGGCGCGCCCTTGAATGCCATAGGCGCCGGCTTTATCCAGCGGCTCACCGGTTGCCAGGTACTCGGCGATCTCGGAGTGCTCCAGCCGATAGAAGCGCACGCGCGTCGAGGAAAGCCCTTGCACGCACTGCCCGACGCCCGGAACGGCTAGCGCAAAGGCCGTGTGGACGACGTGCTCTCGTCCCGAGAGCGATTCGAGCATTCGCGCCGCGTCCCGCAGATCGCACGGTTTGCCGAGCGGTATGCCGTCGAGATCCACTACCGTATCGGCGGCGAGCACCGGAGCGTCGAGCGGCGAGCGATGCATTTGGAGCGCGGCGCGAAGTTTCTCGCCGGCATGATGCGAGGCAAGCTCGGCCGGCGAAACGCCCGGNNAGAGGGCGGTCTTACCGTTCACGGTGCTTTAGTAATACAGCGTGCCGCCGGCATCGACGTATCCGTTTTCATGGTGACCGCGCGGGTCGCGATGCGTCCAGTGGATGACGCCGCCGCGCGGATAGTATTCGTATTCGCCTTTGACGAGGACTCGCTGGCCGATCGAGAGCGGGATCGCACCGGTAAAGTCGGTGTTCACCTCCACGCGAACGACGAGAGCGCAGCCGGAATCGAGTCGAAATAGAAAGCCTTCGTGCGGACTGGTACGGCCGGGTTGAACTCCGAGAATGCGCGTGACCCTTCCTTGCGCGACGACCTCGATGCCGGAGCGTTGCGCGGAATATACCGTGCAGACTGCGGCATCGTCGGGAGCCTGCGACGTTGCGCACGCGCAGAACGAAGCACAGATCAGCGCGACCAGCGGCGCGCGACGGCTATCCACCGGCGTCGACTCCATACAACCGGTGGGCCACGATGTACTGCCAGACCGGCTCCGGAACCAGATAGCGGATGCTGCGGCCCTGCGAAATCAACGTCCGCAGCAGAGTCGCCGACTCCGGAATCTCCGGAAGATTCAAGGTGCTGACTCGCTCGCGCAGCGACGCGGGAACCGCGGCGATCACGCGCGCCAGCGCGTCGGCTCGAACGCCGGGGCGTGGCGCGATGACGAACCGCTCTAAGGACTGCAGCACTTCGTCGAAGCGCATCCAAGGTGTATTTACCAGCGAATCCGCTCCGATGATGAACGTCAAGCCGGCCTGGGGGTATTTTGCACGCAGTCGCGGCAAGAGATCGGCGGTAAAACCGGTTGCGCTCTCTCGCAGATCGGCGTCGTCGAGCGCGAAGCCCGGGTTGCTTGCGATCGCTCCCAAGATCATCCCGCAACGGTGCGCCGCATCGGCACGCGGCTCGTCGCGGTAGTGATGATTGCTCGTTGGGACGAACAGCACCCGATCCAGCCGCTCCAATATGCGCGCCGATTCGGCGACGAAAAGATGCGCGTTGTGAATGGGATCGAAGGTTCCACCAAAGATTCCGATTCTCATGAGTACGTGAACTCGTACGCCCCGATTCGAACCGTATCCCCTTGCTTAGCGCCGAGTTCCGCCAGACGCTTCTCGACGCCCATCTTTCCCAAAACGCGCTCGAAACGTCCCAGGCCTTCATCGGAATCGAAGTCGGTCATCGCCGCAAGGCGTTCGACGCGCTCGCCGGTGACGACGAACTCGCCGTCGGCGCCGCGCTCGATAGAAAACGCGTCGGGATCGCGCAACTCGATTCGAACCGGCTCTTGCGCGACGATCTCCGGCAGCGGTGCCGATTCGATCGCGCGCCAAACGTCTAGCACGAGTTCTCGCACGCCCGCATGCGTTGCGGCGCTGATTGCGTGGACGTGCGGAAAGCGCAGCTGCAGCTCCGGCAAAATCTCGCGCGCGTTCGGCAAATCGAGCTTATTGAGCACCACCATCGTCGGCTTGTCAACCAATCGCGCATTCCAGGCGGCCAGCTCGGCGTCGATGATTTCCTTGTCGGCGAGAATCTCGGGCAACGGTTTCGATCCGTCAAGTAGGTGCAGCAAGACGCGCGTGCGCTCTACGTGCTTGAGGAAGAGATCGCCAAGGCCGGTGCCTTCATGAGCGCCTTCGACCAACCCCGGAACGTCGACCATGACGAACGACTCTTCATCGGAGACTCGGACGACGCCGAGTTGCGGTTCGAGCGTCGTAAAAGGATAATCGGCAATCTTTGGGCGCGCCGATGAGACGACCGAGAGCAGCGTGGACTTGCCCGCATTGGGAACGCCGATGACTCCGCAGTCGGCGAGCAGGCGCAGCTCGAGGCGCAGATGCGCGCGCTCGCCGGGTTCGCCGTGTTCGGCAAAACGCGGCGCCTGACGAACGCTGGTGGCGAAGTGCTGGTTGCCAAGACCGCCCCGACCGCCTTTTGCTACCATGAGTCGAGCGCCGGCCTGCGCCAAATCGGTGAGCAGGGCTTCGGGCGCGTCGCCGAGCCGCCGGTAGACCAGCGTTCCAACCGGAACGCCAATCGTCAGGTCGGGGCCGCTTCGGCCGGACTTGTTCGAGGTTCCCCCGGCCTTGCCGGATTCGGCCGAGAAACTGCGTCTGAAGCGGAACTCTACGAGGGTCGAGAGTTCGGGCGTCGCTTCGAGGTAGACGCTGCCGCCGTGACCGCCATCGCCGCCGGCGGGGCCGCCTTTCGGTACGTATTTCTCGCGACGCCAGGCGACGATGCCGTCGCCGCCATCCCCGGCGGCCACTTCGATCTCGGCCTCATCGATAAACTGCACGGCACTTACCTTCGCCGGAAAAAGAAAAGGGGCCTAATGGCCCCGATGCGCGGCGGGCGGACGAGTCTTACCCGGCCGGCAGAACCGAGACGTGCTGACGGTCGCGGCTGATGCTAAAGCAGACAATCCCGTCGCTCAGGGCAAAGAGCGTGTGATCGCGGCCCAAGCCGACGTTGGTGCCCGGATAGAACTTCGTCCCACGCTGGCGCACTAAGATGTTTCCGGCGATCACCCGCTCTCCGCCGAACCGCTTGACGCCCAAGCGCTGGCTGTTGGAATCGCGCCCGTTCCGGGTCGAGCCGGCGCCCTTTTTCGAAGCAAAAAGCTGAAGATCTAAGTCGAACATAGCCGCGCCATTGTACCAGAGGCCACCGAAAAATCAAGGCTGGAGCGAACCGAGGCCATCACCGAGATGCTCTGATCCGCAGCCAGCCGAGAACAAGCACGAGCGCCAAGCCAAAAAACCACGTCCCAGCACAACAGCGATCGCCAGCTCCGCGAGCCCTTTTGCCCGGCCTGCGGCCACACTTAAGGCTCGCAAACTTCACCATACCCTTGGAATCGGCAGCCTCGCGCTGCCGGGTATGGCTAAGCCTTCTGCTATCGTGGAGCCGCGTGGGATGGGGCGGAAACTACTATGCGCTCGGCCATCCCTGGGTCCGGCGCTTGGTGGTGCTCGTCGCAGCCTTCGTCTGGTTTGGTGCCCGACGCTGGTAGGCGCGTTGAGTCGCGATCCAAACCAAGCCATCACCTCCCCTCCTCTCTGTCATGCGTTAGACAAACCGCGTATACATGGAGGCGACCTTCGGGCATGATAATTGTCGCAATGGCTAACGGGAATTAGGGGAATGGACGGTTGTCTCGCCATTTCCAATAATTCTGCTTTGCAAAAAGCACTGGCTCATCCGCAGTATACGCCTGCGGTTAAGCCTCGGGCCTTACAACAATTCGCGGCGCTGTTCAGGACTCAGGCCCGCTGCTTAAGGGAATCCTGGTCCGATCTTACGCCCGTAGAACGTAATTGGTGGATTGATTGGGCTAACTCCGACCTTCCGGAACCCAAAGGACTTGGGAAGGCCGCGGGAGTTGCGCTCTTGCTTGTTACTAAGTGGAACTTAGTCTTGCACCAGGAGGACGCGCTTGAATTCTTCACTGCGATCGACATGATTAGGGTTGCAGTAATCGAGGTGGCTTCCCAAGAGGTCTGGAAGGCCGCAGAATCTGACCGCGATTTTATCGAAGCGTCCAAGAGAGGGTTTGAGGAACTCGAAACGGGCTTAGTCTCGGTAGTCTCGTCGAAAGACTTGTAGGCTGTAGGAACTTGCGTTCACTCAGAGCGCAGAACAAGCGTATCGCGCTGTACGCACTGAGCGGCTTGCCCGACTGCTTGAGGAATTAGCCAAAAACCCTTCCCCTGATGCCCGTACCGTTTTTCAAAACCCGAAAGCGAAGCATCCCTACCACGGTGACTACATCTTTCAGGTACGAGACGAGGATCGCTTTTTGCGCTTTCGATTCATTTTGGATCGCAAGATAATGCGTCTTACAATCGTGGCAGTTGTGCCTTTGCCCCTGATGATGTAAACCTCAGGGCTCCTTTTTCCACCTAGCAGCCGCGGCTTTGCGACCTAGCTCCTTACGCTCGTCTTGGGTCAACGCTTCCATCCGTTTCTTTCCGCCCTTAAGGCCGCCACGACGCCCTAGCTCGACGGCTATCGGGTCTTTCTCCGGCGACGGTACGCGATGGGGCTCCTCGCCCGTGAGTTGGGCAAGGATCGAGTGGGCGGCTTGGATCGGATCGAACGGAGGCTTACCAGAGCGCTTTGGCATATTCCACAGAGTACCATGAGGCGCAAGCGGTGGCCACTAAGCCTTGGGGAGCTATATTTCGTCGCTGCGGGTCCGGTCTGCATTGCCGTCGCAACGTACGCCTTTTTTAAAGGCCTGGTACGGGGAATCACCAACGAGATTGTCCTGGTGCTGGCCGTTTCATGGGTTGCATGGCCCTTTATCGCCTGGGTCTTAGGCAGACCGAAGCCAGATGAGCCGCCATACCTCGACCACGAGAGCTAACGGGCTCGCCTCCCAAATGGGACCACTACCCTTCCTCTCCACACCTGTGGACACGCCTGTGGAGAAGTCGCTTTTCCGCAGTCGTCCGATACGTACTGGAGTCATACGTCATCTCGGTTATTCCGCGGTCGGGTGGGACTCGTCGGCCCGGTTCATATTTTGGAAAAAACGCGGAAAAACCATGCCTGGCGATCTGTGGATAAGTGTATAAGATCGTGTATAGATTCCAGAGGAGCGCGCCTTGATTAAGCCAACCCTTTGCGCCCTCACGGGGGTGGCGCAGAAGACGTAAAGAGGGCAGATGATGGCGCTTGCGGTCAATTCGGACATCTCCAATGAGCTCTGGCAGTCCGCACTCGATACCTTAGAACGGACCTTTTCGAAGCCCGTCTTCGAAATGTGGATCAAACCGATTCGGTTTATCTCCTTCCATGGCAACGAACTGCACCTCGCGGTGCACAGCAAGTTTGCTCAAGACTGGATAGGAAGCAAGCTACGTCATCAGATGATCGGCATGCTGAGCGAGCTCTTCGGCACCGGTATCGAGCTGCGGCTCTCCGTCGCCGATCCGGCCGAAAACTCCCGCACGGCAGCGGCTTTTGCGTCGCATCCGCTTGAGGAGTTCCGTACCGCCAACCTTAATGCGCGTTATACTTTTGAAGAGTTCGTCGTTGGGAACTCCAACCGGTTTGCCCACGCCGCCGCGCAGGCGGTCGCCGGGGCGCCGGCCCACGCGTATAATCCGCTCTTCCTCTACGGCGGCGTTGGGTTGGGGAAGACCCACTTGATGCACGCGATCGGACATCGAGTCATCCAGGACAACCTCGCCACGAACGTCGTCTACCTCACGTGTGAGAAGTTCACCAACGAGTTCATTATCGCGTTGCAGAACAACCGGACGCCGGAGTTCCGCAATCGCTATCGTCAGGTCGACGTGCTGCTGATCGACGACATCCAGTTCCTGGCCGGCAAGGAGACGACGCAAGAAGAGTTCTTCCACACGTTTAACGCGCTGCACGAATCGGGCCGCCAGCTCATTATCTCGTCGGACCGTCCGCCCAAAGAGATTCAGACGCTCGAAGCGCGCTTGCGCTCGCGATTCGAATGGGGTCTACTTACCGACATTCAGGCGCCCGATCTCGAAACGCGCGAGGCGATCCTTCGCAAGAAGGCGGAGAGCGAGAACATTCCCGTACCCGTCGAGGTGACGTCGTTTATCGCCAAGGTCATTCCGTCCAACATCCGCGAGCTCGAAGGCGCGTTGATTCGCGTGATTGCCTACGCGTCGCTCACCAAAGCGCCGATCACCACCGATCTGGCGGCCGACGTTCTTAAGAGCGCGGTCGCACAAGCGCCGTTGCACCGGATAACGATTTCGAAGATTAAGGAGACGGTCTCCAGCGCGCACGGGCTCACCGTCAAGGAGATGGACAGCGGCCGGCGCGATCAAAGGCTCGCGGCGCCGCGGCAGGTCGCCATGTACATCGCGACCGAGCTCACCAACTATTCCTTGCCGCAGATCGCGCGCGATTTTGGCAAGAAGGACCACACCACCGTCATGTACGCGCGAGACAAAATCAAGGACCAGATGCAGCGAGACGAAGCCTACCGGAACAAGATTCGCCAGCTGATCGCGATGTGCCAAAATCCCTGACCTAGGGCGCAGGGGCACAGCCATACACAGGTTCGGGCTACCCACAGGGATAACTCATCGGTAGCTTACGCAAGGTGGAAAAGTGCAGGGCTCGCCGCGTCGGGTCCACAGCTTATCCCACGCGTAAAAACCGCGCCGCGTATGACTAAACCGGAGTTGTCCCCAGAATACACCGCGCTACTGCTGCTGCGACTCTTGTATTATATCTACTAGGAAAACGCCCTCACACGCCCAACGGTGGAACCAATGAGATTCGCCTGTACAACGAAAGACATCGCCGCGGCCGTCGGAGCCGCCAGCAAAGTCGTCAACGCGCACACGACGGTACCGATCCTGTCGAACGTTTTACTGCAAGCCGAGGGCGGAAAAATAGCGGTGCGCGCGACGGATCTCGAGTTGACGCTCGAACACGCTTTTGCGGCGGAGGTAACCGAGGGCGGCGCGATAACCGTTCCGGCGAAGCTGTTTGCCAGCTATCTCGGGAATCTCTCTCCAGGAACGCTCGAGGTAACCGGCACGCCGACTCGGGCCAGCGTCAAGTGCGACCGCAGCAACTACGACTTCCACGCCTTGCCCGCCGACGAATATCCGCCGTTGCCGGCCGCTGCTCGCGGGTCGCACTTTACGATCGCCGGCAAGCGCTTCCGCGACGGGATCGACGCCACGATCTTTGCCGCGTCGAGCGAAGAGGCTCGGGGAGCCGTGCTGATGGGCACCCTTCTGGAGGTGGAGGGTAACGCGCTTACCATGGTCGCCACCGACGGCTATCGGCTGGCAAAGTTCGCCACGACGCTCGACGATGGGATGTCCGGCAACGAAAAGTTTATCGTTCCGTCTCGCGCGTTGGCCGAAGTCGCGCGAAATTTAGGCGCCGGCGAGCGAATCGCGGTGAGCGCGCTTGGCGCGCAAAGCAATCAGCTTCAAATGACGAGCGGCGACGTCTCGATCACCGTGCGCCTCGTCGATGGGCAATATCCGAACTATCAACAAGTCATCCCCGCGAAGTTCGACCGGACGGTCACCGCTAGTACGGCGTCGTTCATCGGCAGTCTGCGCCGGGCCGAGTTGGTCGCCGGAGACCGCGCCAGCATGGTTAAGCTTTCGATCGCCAATCAAACGCTCATAGTCACGGCGAGCTCCGATATCTCCGGCAACGCTTACGAAGAGCTCGAAGTCGAGCAGAGCGGCGAGGATCTGGCAATTGCGTTTAACGCACGGTATCTCGTCGAGATACTCAATCACATTAAGAGCGAGAAGGTCGTGATGGAGTTCCTTGGGCCACTCTCTCCCGCGGCGATCCGCCCGCTCGAGCCGCTCGAGAGCGGGCAGCAGCTCTACGTGCTCATGCCGCTGCGGCAATAATTTGCTCCTACGGCATCTAGCGCTATCGAACTTTCGTAACTACCCACAGCTCGATCTCCAGCCGGCCACCGGATTGAACGTATATGTCGGGGCCAACGCGCAGGGCAAAAGCAACCTGCTCGAAGGGATAGCGATGCTTGGCACGGGCAAGTCCTTTCGCACGTCGCGCGACGGAGATACGGTGCGTAACGGCATGGAGTTAGCGGTCGTGCGGGGTGAGGCGACGTTGCGTACCGGTCAAGTGGAGCTGGTCTGCGCGATCGAAAAGAGCGGGCGCGGAACCCGCAAGAGCTATACGGTCAACGGCGGCGCCGTCCGCTATGCCGCCTATCTCGGAAAGATTCGCGTCGTTACGTTCGTGCCGGCCGATTTACAGCTGGCCGCGGGAACTCCCGGGGTTCGGCGCGCGTTTCTCAACGTCGCGCTTTCGCAAAGCGAGCCGCGCTACTACTACGAGTTGGCGCGCTACCGCAAAGCGCTGCAGCAAAAGAACGCGCTCTTGCGCGGGACGATCGCCGGCGACGCCGAGCTGCTCAAAATCTACGAGCGCACCCTGATCGATGCGGGAACGGAGATCATGCTCGCGCGCGATCATCTCGTCAGAGCGCTGGCGCAAGAGGCGCTCAGAGCGCACGCGCGTTTCGGCGGAAACGAGCGATTGCAGCTCACCTACGAGCCGAACGTGCCCTTTGATGTGGCGACCCGCGACGCGGCCGCAGCGGCCTTCGAAGCTAGGCTAGAACAGACGTACGATGCCGAGCGGGCTCGCAAGACGGCGCTTGCGGGACCGCATCGTGACGACGTTGGGCTTTTGCTCGACGGCGTTTCACTAGCCGCATACGGCTCGCAAGGTCAGCAGCGCACGGCGGTGCTCGCACTGAAGATCGCCGAGTACGCGGTAATGAAAGAACGTTCCAATGAGGCTCCCTTGCTGCTCTTGGACGACGTGCTCTCGGAGCTTGACGAAGACCGCGCAACCGCTTTTCTCGCCGAGATCGGCGACTACGAACAGTCATTCGTAACCGCAACGCAGCTGCCGGCCCCATTGCAGTCGAGCGCACACGTAGCGTGCGTCCGCCACGGGAATGTCGAGGCGCTTGCGGCATGTTGAAACTTTCGCAAGCCATCGTCGCCTGGACGCCGGCGGAGAAGATCGCGCTGCGGGATCCTTTGACGCTGCTCCAGGCGGGGTGGACCGATATCGTCGGCGCCGAGGTCGCGGCGAACTCCGCGCCCGTCCGGGTGGCGGACGGCACGCTCGTCGTCGTCACCCGCTCGAGCGCGTGGAGTCACCAGCTGAGCTTCCTTGCGGATCGAGTTCTTGCTGCGGTTGGGGCGAGGCTGCCGGCGGCCGCAGTCGAGCGCCTGCGCTTCCGCGTGGGGGTCCTTCCCAAGCGCTGCGCACCACGGGTCGCCGCTTCTCCCGGCAACCCCGTGCGGCTGCTGAGCGAACCGCTTCCGACGGCGAGTGCCCAAGAGGCGCTGGCGCAGTTTGCCCGGCATGTCGAAGCTGCTACGCGAAGTAAGCGCTCCGCCGGGTGGAAAGCATGCGATACCTGCGGCGCGCTGATTGACTCATCCCAGAAGGCAAGCTGCGCGGCTTGCGATGCGGCCCGCAGCGAAGGGAGAGGCCTCGCGACCGCGCGGTTGCTTTTTGAAGCCCCTTGGCTTGGTTTTAGCGGAACGGCGGCGCTCGTAGATGGGTTAAGTGAGAAGGAGTACGAACGCATCCGCAGCCGGCTGCTTAAGCGCTGGTGGGGGATGCTCGAGCGGGCGCGAGTAGCCAAACAGCTTTCGCGCAACGGTCGCGAACGGCACGTCGCAAGCTCGTACGTGCTGCTGCGCAGCAAGATTCCGCCGGAAGAAATCATGCCGGCCACGGTGCGCAATGTCTTGGGCGACGAACTGCACGAGTTGCTCTACGCCAACTCCCCGTTACAGATGGCGAGTGGCGCGAGCAGACAAAACGAACGAAAAGGTTGATGTCGACGAACTATACTGGTGAACAAATCGAGGTCTTGCGCGGGTTGGAAGCGGTGCGTAAGCGCCCGGGCATGTATATTGGCAACACGGCGGAGCGCGGGTTGCATCAACTCGTCTACGAAGCGGTAGATAATGCCGTCGACGAGGCGATGGCGGGATACGCGCACGTCGTACAGGTCGTGTTGCTTGCCGACGGCTCGTGCTCGGTGGAAGATGACGGCCGCGGCATCCCGATCGACCTTCACGCTGAGGAAAAGCTGCCCGCCGTGGAGGTCGTCATGACGATTCTCCACGCCGGCGCGAAGTTCGGAAAGGGGGGCTATAAAGTATCGGGTGGTCTGCACGGCGTCGGAATCTCCGTCGTCAATGCGTTGTCGGAGTGGATGATTACCGAGGTCAAGCGCGACGGATTTCTCTGGCAGATGAAGTTCGAGCGCGGAATCACCGTGCAGAAACTCAAGAAAGTTGGGAAAGCCACCGGCGTCGGAACGCGCCAGTGGTTCAAGCCGGACCCGGAAATCTTCGAGGTAAGCGAGTTTCACTGGGACATCCTGCAAAAGCGCTTGCGGGAGCTGGCCTTCCTGAATCGCGGGCTCGCGATTACGCTGCGCGACGAGCGGCCGGTCCGGTCTAACGAGCAGGTGCGGGAGCGCACCTACGAGTTCGACGGCGGCATCGTCTCATTCGTCGAATGGCTCAACGCGAAAAAGGATCCGCTTCACCCGATTATTTCGACCCATGCCGAGCGTGACGGCGTGGACGTCGAAGTTGCGATGCAGTATACGGATGCCTACGCCGACCAGATATTCGCGTACGCAAATAACATCGCGACGATCGAAGGCGGGATGCACCTCCAAGGCTTTCGCCAAGCCGTTACCAATGCGGTGAACGGCTATGCTCGCAAGCGCGGCATGCTCAAAGAAGCGGAGAACTCGCTTTCGACTGACGACATCGTAGAGGGCCTGACGGCGGTCGTCTCCGTAAAGCTCCAGGATCCCCAGTTCGAGGGCCAGACTAAGACGAAGCTCGGCAACGCGAGAGTCCGCAGCATCGTCGCGGGGCTCGTCTCCGAGCGGCTCGACTTCTTTCTCGAGGAGAACCCGAAGTACGCCCGCGCGATCGTTGACAAGTGCATGCAGGCCCAGCGTGCGCGCGACGCGGCGAAGAAAGCCCGCGATCTCTCCCGGCGCAAGAACGCGCTGGAAGGCTCCGGCCTGCCCGGTAAGCTCGTCGACTGCAAGAACGGAAACGCCGCTGAATGCGAGCTCTTCCTCGTCGAGGGCGACTCGGCAGGCGGCACCGCGAAGGGCGGCCGGGATCCGAACAACCAAGCCATTCTCCCATTACGCGGAAAGATCATCAACGTAGAAAAGGCGCGCCTGGACAAAGTGCTGGCCAACGAGGAAATTCGCACGATGATCACGGCGCTGGGCACCGGCTTCGGGGACGAGTTCAACGTGCAGAAGCTGCGCTACCACAAGATCATTATCATGACCGATGCCGACGTGGACGGCTCTCACATCCGGACGCTGCTCCTAACGTTTTTCTATCGCCAAATGAAGCCGCTAGTGGAAGAGGGGCACGTCTTCATCGCGCAGCCGCCGCTCTACGGCATCCGCAAGGGCAAGAGACAGTGGTGGGCCTTCACCGAGGCCGAGCTCAAGTCGGTCGTCGGCGAAGACGGTAAAGACTTCGCAATTCAACAGTATAAGGGGCTCGGCGAAATGGATGCCGAGCAGCTGGCCGTGACTACGATGGAAGTCGGCAATCGCCGCCTCAAGCAGATTACCGTCGAAGACGCGGTCGAGGCCGAGCAGATCTTCACTGACCTCATGGGCGACAAGGTCGAGCCTCGCAAACAATACATTTTCGAGTACGCAAAAAGCGTTAAGAATCTCGATCTTTAGCTTGATGGCGGCCCCCGATTCAGCTCGGGCTCAGGCTCCGATGCCGAAGTTTACTGGGTCTCTTTTAGTTAAAGGCTTGTGAGCCAGGCGGGGTCCTCGATAGTACAAAGGGTATAGAAGCACGAGGACTCACGTGCGCAAGCGCATTGCAATCGGCCTGCTGGCCGCCGCCGTCGTTGTTGGGCTCGTGGCGGTTTCGCGCCACGAGTTGCTGCGTTTTGCCATCCGGGCGGCTGCCGCGTTCGCGGGATACGACGTGAGTATCGGCCAGCTTCAAGTCGGCCGCGACGGTGCCACGCTCCGCGAGCTTCGCGTCGAACGCAGCCTCGAGCCGCTGCTGCAGGCCGACCGCGTCACGATTAGGTACTCGTTGCGCGACCTTCTTCCCGGCAGCCGGCACCGCTTCGGCCTGACCGGCGTCGAGGTCAGCGGCGTCAAGCTGACGCTCTCCCGTTCGCGCAGCGGCGCCTTCAATATCGCGTTCCCCGGCGCAACCGCTCCAGCCGCGCCGGCGCCGCAGCGAATCGACTCCGTGCCGCTTCGTTTCCTGCTCAAAGTGCGTGATGCCCGGATCGAGTTGCGCGAGCCGTCTGCTTATGACCAGAGCGCTGTGGACGTGCACATAAATCGCATCGGCGTCGACGCAAGTATCGACACGTCGGCAATCACTCACTATCGCGTCGCCGGCGCCTTTGAGGAGCGGCGCGAAGAGCCGTTTACCGTTGTCGGCAAGATCGACGCGATCGCGGGTTTCGCGATGCATCACGCGAAGGCGGCGCGCTTCCCCGTCCGAGCACTGGCAAACTACTTCGCGCAGACTCCCGACGTGCGCATTCTCCACGGAGGAGCGCGCAACTTTGACGCGGTTCTCTATGCGCTAGACGTCCAACCCAATGTCGCGCCTTCATATCACGTTAGCCTCCGACTCGATATCGACGGCGGACGCCTCGGGTTAAGCGTGCTCTCGCTGCCGATTGAGAATATCGGCGGAACGCTTCATGTCGTCGACAACGCGTTCTTCATCAGTAATGCGCGCGCCACGCTAGCCGGCATTCCGCTGCATATCCGAGGCGGCGTTTACGACCTAAACGGCGCGGTGACCGGCAGCCCGCAGCTACGTCTGGGGGTCTGGGGTGCGGGCGACCTCGCCGACCTCCGAGAGGCCTTTGGCTTCACACGCGACCAACCGATTTCGGGAAAGGCAACGCTCGGCGTGTTGGTGGCGGGACCGATTGGCGATCCGGTGATCGTCGCACGCGCGAATGCAGGCCGCGCGCTCTACCGAAATCTGCCGTTCGATCGAATCGCTGCGAGCGTGGTCTATCATGCAAACGTCGTGGCGCTCGCACCGCTGCGCGCTTCGTACGGCGGCATCTCGCTCGAGGCGCGCGGGACGCTGCACACCGGTGCGCACCTGCGCTCTCGGTTCGCCGTGCACGTCGCGGGACCGGCCAATCGTCTGCCCTATCTCGACGAGATGCTGGGAGACGAACCGATCGTGATCGACGCCGGCGCGACGGGCGACGATTTGCTCTTTCACGTTATTGGAAGCGTGGCTTCGGCGCGAGGCGTCGAACGCGTTGCGGCAATACTCCGGATGGACGAGAATGGGACCGCGCTCGTCGATCCGTTTTGGGTCCACACGCCTCGCGGCGATCTCGACGGATCGTATTTACTGGACCGGCCGCACAACACGAGCGCCTTTTGGCTGCTCTCCGATGATTTGCGGATGCGAGCGCCGGCATATCCGGCGTTTCCCAACTTGAACTTACCGCAGATGCCGAAGATCGACGGAGGAACCGTTCGCGCCGCGATCGCCGGCGGCGGCTCGGGCAACCACATCCTCCTAGCCGGCTTGGTGAGCGGCGCAGAGACGAGCATCGCGGGCGTACGCTTCACCAGCCTCGAGGCGACGCTGGCGGGAACGATGCAGCACGCGCCGATCAATCGGCTTCGCGCCTCCGGTCCGTGGGGAACCTTTCGCGGGCGGGGCGAATTTTCGACCCAAGGATTCGTCGCCTACGGAGATTATCGCGGAAGCTTCGAGGGTCTCGCGCCTTTTCTCGGCAGCGCCATTGCAGGACACGGCAGATTGGGCGGCACCGTTGCGATTGCGGTCGAACCGAAGCGCATCGTAGTCGTCGGTTCGAATCTGTCGATGCCCGGAGCGACGCTGCGCGGGGTTCCGGTAGACCGCGCGAGTCTCACGCTGGCCGTGGAAGGTGACCGCTTGCGCATTTACTCGGCGCACGCGAGCGCGGCGGGCGGTGACGTCGTTGCTGCGGGCACGCTTTCGTTGGCGCCGCAGCGCGCAGGCACCTCGAGCTCGAACGCGCTGGCGCTCGTCGCCGATCGGCTGCGCAGTTCGCAACTGCGCGGTATCGGGTTACCGCTCGCAGGTGGAACGATCTATGCCGACGGCGAGCTGCGAGCCGGAGCGGCGCTGCCGGCGTTTGCGGGAGGCGTTACCATCAATAACTCGCGCATCGCGCAGTTTCCGATCGCAGGCGAGGCCGACGTCAACTTGTCCGGAGATGCCGTGGCACTGAGGCGAATGGTCGGGCAGATCGGGGGTGCGTACGCTCGAGCCGACGGCACCATTGGAGCGCTTTTGTCGGGCTCGCCGACTTACGCCATTCGCGCAAACCTGCCGGCCGCACAGGTCGCGCGTACCTTACGCGCTTTCGACCTTCCGAACTACATGACCGACGGCTCCTTTAACGCGCAGTTACTCGTTGGTGGACGCAGCGTCTCGCCGACGATCGCTGGGACCGTCGGCGTCCCGGCAGGAGTCGTCAACGGCCTTCCATTCGTCGACGGACGAGCCGCGATCGACGCCGATCGCACCGGCGTCAGCATCTCCGGCGGATCGGTGCTAGTCGGTACGACGGCCGCGCGTTTTGATGCGGTGGTCCGGCCTCATAACGTGGCGGGGCACGTTGATGCGCGCAGCGCCGATCTTTCGGATTTCAATAACTTCTTCGATACGGGCGATACGCTGGCTGGAAAGGGCGGCGTTAGCATTGCGACCGCCTCGCGCGGCACGCGGACCACGTCGAGCGGCAACATCAACATCCGCGGTTTTAGATACCGAAGTCTGCCGATCGGCGATACCCGAGCCGTTTGGTCGAGCGAGCGGAACGTTGTCGCCGGAGCCTTGGCGATTGGAGGAAGCGAAGGCGAGCTTCACGCGCGCGGTTCGGTTGGTCTGGCGCCGCCCGGGCCTTGGCTGTCGACGCTGGAGCGCTCTCGCTTCGACCTGGCCGCAGACGTTGGCAACTTGGACCTTTCGCTCTGGCTGCCCGCACTTGGCATGCAGGCCGTGCCGATTACCGGGCGAGCCTCAGGCCAGGCGACCGTGCGGGGCAGCTTTCCGCAGATCGACGTGCGAGGCAACGCTCGCATTATCGGCGGCACGCTGGGCCCCCTCACGCTCGATAGCGCCGATGTCGCAGTCCACGCGGCCCGTGGTCGAATCGTGATCGATCGCGCCGAGATGACGACACCCGAACTCTCCGCCTCGGCCACCGGCTCGCTGGGGCTTGCCCCGCAGCAGCCAGTCGATTTGCATGTGTATGCCGCAACGAACCATCTGGCTACGCTCATCTACGATGCGTCGCGGCGCCGCGTACCAATTACTGGATCGTTCGAGTCGACCTTGTCGGTCGGCGGGACCTACCAGGAGCCCACCTTCTTGGCGGGCTTCGATGCAACCAGCGTGCTGGCGTACGGCATTCCGATCTCCTCGCTCTTTGGGGAGGTTCGCTTGCGAGGACACCAGTTGGTGCTTTCTGATGCCGGCGTCACCTTCCAACGCGGCGAGGCGACGCTCGCCGGCGCGCTCCCTCTCTCGACGCAACCGCTTCGTATCGCCGCACCCAATTCGGCCCTGAGCTTCGACCTCGACGTGGTCGGCCTGGACCCCTCGATTTTTGACGAAGCGCTCGGAAGCAACACGAAGCTCCAGGGGCTTCTCGACGGCCACATCGGGCTTTCGGGAACCGTCGCGCAGCCGATCGTCGTGGGGCGCGTCTCGCTGGCGCGTGGCTCGTACGTAAGCGATCTCGAGCGGACTCCGCTGACCCAAATCGTCGCGGACCTTTCCTTCAATCACGCTTCGGCCTCGATCGATCGAGTTTCGGCCAAAGCTGGAAACGGCAGCCTTAACGGGTCGGGGAGCGTCGAGTTTCCCAGCGGGCTCTCGCGAGCCGGCCTCTCGCTCGCGATTCACGGTACGGCTCGCCGGGCGCAACTGAACCTGCCGGCCTATGGGAGTGGAACGCTCGACGCGCAGCTCGCCCTCCTCAAGCGGCCCGGCACGGTCGCGCTGCTCTCGGGGAACGCCACGCTGAGCGACGCGGCGCTGCCGTTTGCGTCCTTCATCAAAGCCGCAACGCAGTCGAGCTCCGCCGGGGTGGCGATCCCGCTGGCCTTCGACGTTTCGGCGACCGCGGGGAAGAATGTCCGAGTACGCGGCAGCGGGTACGGAGCGGGCCTCGATATTGGCGCCACGGGCTCGGTCCGGCTAGGTGGGACGCTCGCGGCTCCGACGCTGGCTGGGGCGTTCGAATCGACCGGTGGGACGCTTACTTACTTCGATCGCGCCTTCCGGGTGCAGCAAGCGAACGTTCACTTTAATGCTGCCGACGGCGTCTTGCCGGCGCTCCACGCCGTCGCCACGACCAGCGTCGTCAACCCGGACCCCGATCGCGCCCGAAATCCTTACGGGAGCGCCGAGGTAACGATTACCGTGGACGGGCCCATTGCGGGGCTAAAAATTGGGTTGGAGTCAAACCCCGCCGGATACACGCGGGACCAGATTTTGGGCCTGATAGCGCCTTTTGGCGGCTTCTTTAGCGGCATCTCGTTCAGCCGTCAGTCGATGCTTGCACGCCAACAACCCAACGGCATAACCCCGCTGGGGACGCTCTCACCGATTCCAAGTGTAGCCTTGCCCCAAAACAGCAGCATCACGGTAGGTCAGGAAGCTTTCAATATTCTCAACGCGCAGTTCACCGCGGGCTTGCTGGCTCCAGTCGAAAATACGCTCGGACAAGGCCTCGGACTCTCCAGCGTTAACCTTACGCTGGGATATTATGGCAATGTCGGGGTTACCGCTTCGAGGCTGCTCGGCAAAGCGGTCAGCGCCGTCTACGCCGTCACCTTCGGCATTCCTCAGGTTCAGTCGTTCGGATTGGTCGTGCAGCCGGGCCCGACGACCGCGGCGGCGCTGAACTTCTTCTATCAAAGCGGTCCTACGAAGCTCTTGCAGTTGCCCGGCGCTCCGGTCGGGTACAGCGGAGGTTATCTAACCGGCCAGCCTTTGATAGGAAACACCGGCTTCAGCCTTACCTTGCAGCACTATTTCTGGTGATGGCATTTTGATTAGAACGAGCCTTCGGGGCGCAGCCGCGAGCAAGGACACCGGCGAAGCCGGGCGGAACAGGGCGAGCCGAGCCGCGCGCACTTCGCTTGCTCGTGGCGGCATTTCATGGACCGCCGTTAAGTCTGAAAGCATATTGAAACGACTTTTTCACATGACCTTTGATCCGGGGCGGCGCTTGGGCGCAGGCAAGTTCGTCTTGGGCGTCCTTCTGCTGATCGTGGTCGCCCGGTTGAGTCTTGTTCCCGCGATCTCCGCGCCGGCGCCAAAGATCGTCTCGGTCGACGTAACCGGAAATCTGCGCGTTCCAACACAGGTCATCATGTCGGTCGTTGCGGCGCGCCCGGGGCAGCCGTATAACCCGAAGACGGTTCAGGATGACCTCGCTCGGATCAACGCGCTGGGCTACTTCGCGGATATCGCGCCGCCGCTGGTGCGCGCTAGGCCGGGCGGCATCGCCATTACCTATCGCGTCGTGGAAAATCCGGTAGTCACCCAAATCATTTTCAAGGGGAACCAGAAGGTCCCCAGCGACACGCTGCTGGCGCTGATGGACCTTTCGGTCGGCCAGGTATTCAACACGAACACCTTCCGACAGGACGTCCTCAAGATCAACAACTATTACGAGCGCATCGGATACGGCGGACAGGTTCCGACCCACGTCAAGGACGTCAACATTCAAGGCGGAGTCCTAACGCTCACGATCCAGGAAGGTCTGACGGTAAAGAAGATCGAGATCGGCGGCGATCCGCTGCTTCCACCGCAGCTGATCCTTCCGTCGCTTACCTTGAAGCCCGGCAGCATATACTCCGATGCGGTGCGCGATGCGGATTATAAGGCGCTCCAAAAGTTATATGAAGACAAGTTTCACCTCGAGCTGGGCAACTTTGAAGGCGGCATCGTTCCCTCGTCGATCAATCTAACGGCCGGAACGGCCGACGTAAAATACAACATCTACGTCGCGCGGATCTCCGTCGTCGAGATCACCGGCAACACCCGCACCAAGGACCAAGTGATCCGCCGGGAGTTGCGCGAGCGTCCCGGCATGGTGCTCAACACCGATGCGATCAAACGCGATTACCAGCGTCTCAACGCGCTCAACTTCTTTTCGAAGGTCGAACCCGACGTCAGGCCCGGCCCCGATCCCAAGAAACCGCAAAACGTCACGCTCGTCTGGCACGTTACCGAACAGCGTACGGCTTCGGCTTCGGTCGGTTTCGGGTATTCGGGCGGCATAACGGGCCTAGGCCTCTACGCGACGCTCGGTCTTACCGATAATAACTTACACGGTACCGGCGACTCCGCCGGTATTCAGTTCGAGGAAGGCGCGCGAACGGGAGTCGCGCAGATTACTGGATCGATTCCGTATCTCGGCGATACGCC
>PMTY01000161.1 GCA_003167155.1 Candidatus Cybelea tumulisoli | reverse complement strand
GGGTCGAAGAGACTCTCAGGGTTCGCGCGCAGCCGTTCAAGTAGCGCCGCAATCTCCGCTGGTGCAATCTCTTCGACTTCGAGCGTTGCGGGAATAACGTGCTTGAACCAGAGGCCGAGCAATGCGAAGACGGTCGGATACATCGAGAGAAAGTCGAGATAGACGCACGGAAGCGGCGTCTTGACGATGCGCGCCTCGACGCGCCCGCCATAGTACGCCTGCGCCGCGTATCCAAGGGACTCTTTAGGGAATTCCGGCTGAATCTCCAACCGCGGGCGAACGCCGAGTGCGTCGAGGTAGGCCTTCGCGATCGAAGCGCCGGACTGTGCGCGCGAGAGGTGCAGCTCGGTCGGATGCCGGCGGTGCTCGGCGTCGATCGCCCAAAGGAGTTCGGACGTCTTGACTACGTCGAACAAACAGCCCGCGACGTTCTCGTGTGTAATCTCGCCGCTATGCGCCCCTGGGCGTTCCTCAAGCGGCAAGTCGAATGCATGGCACGCACTTTCGAGCGACTGATTCCGGTCGGTATAGGCGAAGGCCGAGGTTGCCAGGTCAAGCACGACCGCGTGCTTCATGTCGAACCGAACATGATGCCGGTCGTCGCGCTTTATGCGGCAGAAGACCGGAGGTGGCACGTCCTTCTTGGTGCCGACGAGGCCCTTCTTGATAGCAAAGCCGTTGCAGAACCGCGTCCCTAGGCGAGCGGTCTTCGTAGCCGGCTCGACCGAATCAGCAATGCGCGAGAGGTCATAGGCGATATTGAATCCCGCGATCGTCCAGCCGTATTTGCGCGCCGGCCATATCGCGTTTTGGAAGAACCATTCGCGGTTCACGAGCCGTACGTCGAGTGCGCGGCATATCTCTTTAAGCTGTTCGTAGCCTTCCGGGTCCGTCTCGGGAAGGTCGTCGCGGTAGAAAACGGCGCGGGTCTTGAGCCGGCGGCGTTCGTAAATCTCAAGCGCCCCGAAGGTTAGGCCGTGATCGACGGTCTCGCAGTCGAAGACGAGCACCATGCCGTCGAGCGACGGAAGCTCGTGATGCGGCATGCGCATTCTGCGGGGTTTGAGTGTTTTCGGCTCTAGGTACGCGCGCGCAAACGTGTGGCGCAAAACGAGGCGGTCGTCGATCGCTGGTTCAACGGGGTCGGACGCTTCACGGTCCTTCATTTCGCGTTCCTCTCGGCGGCTTTGGCTTGCTCGACTTCATCAGCTCGCGCATTGCATATGTCGGCGATGGAGCGCAGGAACTCCACGTCGGCGTCATCGCTGAGCACGTCAAGCGGATACGAGGGGCGCGCGCGCCACGGGCTGCTTCGAGTCAGCGACTCGCTGCGGCACCTTCGGCACCGGCCGTTTACGCGGTTTCGCGGGCTTCATCCTTACCGCGCCATTGCTTGTTGCGTGCTCGAACGCGCTGCATCGCAGTAAGGCGTCGATGGAGGTTTGCGGGCACCAAGAGCGTGACGGCGCTGTAACGCCGACCGGCAACGTGATGCGCTTCGATTGAGCCTCTCCCATCGCGAATTGCATCGCACTCTGCGCAGAGAATCATGCGGTCGTCGCTGTTCAGCACGAGCGGGTCGTCCACGCCGCACGCTTCGCACGTCGCGCCAGCGGGCAGCATCGCGGCGCACCGCGCGCGCTCGTCGTCGAGACTCATCATGCCGCGAATCTCGCGACCTCTTCCCGGCGCTTGTAGAAGCCCGGACCGAGGTCGAGCTCGGCCTCGTGTTCGAGAATCACGTTCGGGTCGGTGACGAACGGTAACCGACGCCCGCTCTCCGTATCGAAAATGCTTTGACCTTCGAAGCGGACGAGGGCGTCAGCGCCGCGGTTCTCCAAGAAGCGGCGTATCGCGTTCCAATGCTTGCCGACAAGGCTGCGATCGCTGCCGACGGGGTTGACGTAGACGACGCCGCTCTCGGTGAGGAACGGCATGAATTCGGCACGGCCGTGCGGTTCGAACGGCGCGATCGGCGCGTGCACTGTGGCTGCGCTAGCCCGTGCGCGCCGCGTCGCCCCACCCTTCTTTGCAGCTTCGGAACGCTGTGCCGTCGCGGCACGTTTCGCAGCCCCATGCCCCGAAGCGGCCTTGGCGATCGCGCTGCGCGCCTTGGTGAGTGCGCCGTGTGCCGCGCGTAGTTGTCGGGCGACCGTGTTGAGCGCGCGCGTCTTTGCGCCTTTCTTGCCCGGCGTTCGGGGCCTGGATCGTTCAAGCTTCGCCTGTCGCGCTTCCAGCTCGGCAACTCGCTGCAGCGCGTGCCGGCGTTTGGTATGCGGCGACGAACCGCGCTTCGCTTGCGCCACGTTACGAGTCCGCCGCGTTCACGCGGATAGAAGGCAATGCGAAGGGGAGCGCGGAATCGCGACAGTCAGATAACGTGATTCTGCGCCCCTCGTTGCTGCGAGGGGCCTTTTTCATGTCATCGGCTCCTCCGGTGGATAGTACGGCGGAAAGTCGTCGCGCCGGACATACCAGCCTAATGCGACGACACCGATGACGATAAGCGCGACGACGCCACAGGCGATCGCCTTTTCCGTGCCGGTGAGCGGTCGAGGAGGTTCTTCGAATTCACTCTCATCAACATGGCGTGGACTGCGAGGCGTCTTCATTGGCGGACCTCCGCTGCGCTCGCGGTCGATTGAACGCACGCTTCAATCGCTGCAATCCGCCTGGCGCGCTATTTCTTTGTACGAAAGACTCTCGTCCGCCAGAAGCTCTTCAACGAGGGCGCGGTTGACGGGCTTACTCATCGACGGCTACCCCGCGCGACCCCGTGAGAGCCGCGTTTCCCGCCGCGGGGCCGAGCACTTCAACCGGCTCGACCGGCGTGAGAAGGTCCGCGGCGACGGCCTCACCGTAGGCCTCGGCAAAGCGCTTCGCCCACCGCTCGGGAGGGGCGATTTCCCCTCGCTCGATCGCGGAAATGACGTAGGCGGGCAGCCGGACCTCCCGGGCGACCTGGGCGAGCGTTTTTCTGGCCAAGAGGCGCCATAGGCGGAGTTTCTTTGGTTGTTCTGTTCGCATCCCTCTCCTCATACCACAAAGGAAAACCCAGCGTAAGGTGCATAATAAGAGACTATTGTGTACGAAAAGGAAAAGCCGGCTGCAAAGAGCGGCCGGCGACCAGCGACATTCCTGACCCGCGACGAATGGGCGGCCGCAGGCAAGTGGCTTGAGGCCTCGATCGGGCTCTCGAAGACGGAGCTGCTCGATCGACTCGCCGAACTCGGAATTACGAGCAGCTCGAATCGTCTGAAAAGTTATTTCGGCGGCGAGCACCTCGCAGAACCCGAAACACTTGAAGCGATATGCCAAGCCGCAGACATTTCATACGTCGAGGCCGTTGATCGTTTCGGATATTACCGGGAAATCGTCAGACTCTTTGATGATCTCGTTCGTCTCGGGGGGGAATGGCTCGAAGAAGACGACGCACGAGGTGGAACTCTCGGCTGGCATGGTGAGAAAACGACGCGCTTGAACTCCCTGCGTGACACCGGCGTCCTTTATTGGAAGGGTGAACCGATAACGTGGGGACACCAGCTTCCAGGGCGGGATAAACCAGGGCTCGATCCAGAGCGCACTCCTGAATTATTGCGCCGCTACGTTGTCGCCTCGTGGTTTGTGCCTGAGCGCCAAGCCGTGCGCGTCGCGTTTCCGCCCATAGAATTCGTGGCAGGGGGCACGTTCTCTCTAACTGTGCCATACACGCTAGACCGAGTTAACCCGTCACTAAAGCGAGAAACTGTTACCGTCGAGGAGCACCATGGGCGAACGATAGTTCCGAAACCGATTGCTGTAGCGATTCTGCTCGCGGCGCTCGCCTTTCCGTTGCGCGGTGACGGTTACAAGGAAGGTGCTCCGGAGTACCGCTACAATCTTGGGAAAGCCGCTGGCGCTCTCGTCAGAGAGGCGACAAAGCTACGCGCGGAACTTCGGGCGGCAGGGAGGCCGAAAAACCTCCACTCGCGCTTGCAGCGGGCCTGCGATGCACTCGACGACCGCGGCGTTCCCTTCAACTACCGGCGCCCCGTCGCGGCAGAATACGTCGTCACGTGGGCGGACGCCCTATGCCGGCCGTTCACACGTTACGCGCGTCTCGCTGCTTTCGACTTTTGGGGCGAAGCAGGCGGAAGGTCTTGGACGACAACGATCGGTCAACTGTATACAGCTCCCAACGAAGTGAAAGAAGTACGTATTCCGGTACCCTCGGCGTTCGCTATGCAACCGCAAAACGAGTTAGCTGACTTACCTGAAATCGAGATGCTCACGACCTACCACTAATCGCACAAAAGGTGCCCCCGGCCCGCGTCAACGAGCCGGAGGCGTCGCACCAGGAGGAAGAATCTCCCGATGCTAGACCAGAACTTTACTCTTCCTTATCCGCCCCTGCAAGTTCGCGCGGGCGTGCTCGTAGCCGATGGCTACGGCACCAGCTTACGCGTGCTCTACGGTCGCCTCCACGTAGAAGATGGAATCGGCCCGCATCGGCGTTCCCTCGTCGTCGATCGCGCGGGCTCCGGTCTCGAACGGCTCGTGCTGCTCGGAAAGACGGGCTCGCTCACCTTGGAAGCCCTCTCCCGGCTGCGAGCGATCGGCGCCGCATTAGTGCACCTCGGACCGGACGGCGCGCTACTCGCGCATTCCGTACCGTTCGGCTACGATGGTCACCCAATCCGGCGCGCACAAGCGCTGGCGGCTACCAGCGGGCTCGATGTAAGCCTCGCATGTTATCTCATCGCTGAAAAGCTCGACGGGCAGCGCGCCAACCTCGCACGCCTGCACGTGAACGACCTTCGCGGATTCGATGGATTGCGCGAGGCGCTGAAACACGCCGCGACGATCGAGGACGTACGTCTCTGCGAGGCGCAGGCCGCCGCAATCTATTGGAATGCCTGGCGCACCGTCCCGCTACGCCTGCGCGGTCGTGACCTCGCTCGAATGCCCGCGCATTGGGCGCGCTACGACTCACGCGCGTCGGTCCTAACCGGCGCACCTCGCGCCGCGACCAACCCCGTCAATGCGCTCTTGAACTATCTTTATGCCCTGCTCGAATCGGAATCGCGCCTCGCACTTCTTTCGGTCGGTCTCGACCCAACGCTTGGCGTTCTCCACGCCGACCAGCGTAATCGAGACTCGTTCGCGCTCGACGCGATGGAAGCGGTTCGCCCCGCGGTCGATGCTTTTGTTTTGGGCCTCTTGGAAGAACGAGTTTTTACCTCGCGCGACTTTGTTGAGCTTTCCAGCGGCGTTTGCCGCGTACGTGCTCCGCTTACCCACGAGCTTGCTCTGACCCTTGGACGCTGGCGATTACTCCTGGCGCCGATCGTGACCCACCTCGCGCAAGTGTTTCGCGCGGCACTCCTCGCTCGCGGCAAGACTAATGAAACAAGACCTCGCGCCGCAGATACCAGGCAGAATGGGCGTCGAGAAAGTCCTGAGAGTCTACGGACGAACCGCGAGACAGCCGAGATTCCCCGCACAAACGACCGCTTTCCGTCGCCGAAAGGGCTCGCCGTGCCCTTACCATCCTCGGCGCAGTCTCCACTCAATGCGACACCTCGCAAGGTAACGATTCCTCGACCATATGCGAGCAAAGCCTGGGGCACTCCGCGCCCAGAGGCGCCCCCGCTCGTTCCTGTCGGTTGCGCCCGATGCGGAAAACTCGTCGAGAAGCGCCGCCGTCGCCATTGCCAAGAGTGTATGCCGCAGGCGCGCCGTGAGCATGGTCTACGCGCGATCGAATGCGCGCGCCAGGCGCTACGTCTCCAAACGCTCGCGGGGAATGACCATCGCGCCGACGCAGAGACGAACCGGAAACGCGGCGCGACGATCGTCGAGCAGCGGCGACGCGGCCGCGAATGGAAGCGCGAGAATCCCAACGGCGCCGGTCACGATCGCGCGTGGTTCCTGCGCGAGATTATGCCGAAGCTCGACGACGTGCCTTTGAGCGCGATCGCCGGCGTCACCGGCCTTTCCCTCGCGGCCTGCTCTCGTTACCGGGCCGGTGCGCGCGTACCGCATCCCCGCCATTGGGAGGCATTGCTTATGCTCGTTGGGAGAACAGAATGCAGGGCCTAGGCTGCGAAAGGCGCTTGCGCCGACCGACGTATTTACTTTATGCCTAGCTCCTTGGCCAGCGCACTAAGCTCATCTCGCAGACTAAGGGCTTGAGCCTGACGCCCCGCGCCCGGGAACCACTCGGCAATTTTACCGATAAAACCAACCAGGTACGCACTACTCTGCAAAAGATAGTCCGGTGGCCCTTGCAGGTCTTGCTCGGGAGCGAAGGTGATGGACCCATCTGCATTCTGCTCGAAGAAATCTCGCAAGTCGTTGATCGATCCGTGAATGCGAAGGCTGCCAAAAAGGAAAATGGTGACGTAAAGTGCGGGGTCCCACTTGAGCGTTTTCAATAGCTGCTCCATCGAAGGCGGCTTCAATGCCTGACGAATCGCTAGGAAGTCTGCTCTCGCCGCTCCCTTCGATTTCTCGCTTTGGTGGCGCAACAGCCGAGGGTTATTCCTGACGGCCTTCTTGCACTCGCTGACGATTACGCTTCGAAGTGCGTCCCTTATCTTGTATCCTTGCGTGAGTTTGTAGCGCTCAAACGGTTCGAGGTCTAGAAAGTCTCTTGCCCGAGCCTTGTGCTTAGCAAAATACTCCGCCTTTGCGGCTTGTTCAAACTGAGACCGAACAAAGATGAGCGTTTGGTCGCCCTGGCCTGCTTCGTATAGTGCAAGCATGCTCTTGCCAGAATTGTAGTTTGAAATCGCAAGCATTCCAATGACGAGCTGCTGGTCGTGGTGGTCGCCGCTGCTAATGCCGGCCCTGCGCATCCACTCGACATGGTGGCTGTATTCTTCAAGTAGCTTCCGGTAAAACGCTAGCGCCTTCGATAGCATGGTGTCTTCTTGTTCCACCATCATAGGATAACATAGCGGGCCGCCCTTCAGCGGGGAGCGTTGATGCTAACGCCGAACAGTTTTCAGCCGTTCGTCCGTTCAGCTACCGGAAGGCACACCGCATGAAAACCTTGGCTCTTCGCCCTCGCGTTCTAAGCATCAGCACCGCGGCAGCATTGCTCGCGGGCTGCGGTGGATCGCAGCCGTCGATCGGTGCGCCGGGCGCGATGCCGCAAGTTCCCGGGATCGCACCGCATAGCGCCATCGCGCATCACAAGGGAACCACCTCGTCGTCGTATCAGGTCGTGTATCGATTTGCCGGTGGCGCAGACGGTCAAAATCCACAGGCGAGCTTGATAGACGTCAACGGCACGCTCTACGGCACAACTGCAGCTGGGGGCGCGTACTGCGAGAACACCGACAGTAACGGCCACGGCTGCGGCACCGTCTTTAGCGTCACGACGACCGGCGCAGAGGACGTGCTGCACAGTTTTGGAAACGGCGCTGATGGCATAGCCCCAACGTCCAGTTTGATCGACGTCAACGGCACGCTCTTCGGCACAACCGCGTTTGGTGGCGGGGACTGCGCGGCAAACGGAGCTACCGGTTGTGGAACGATCTTCAGTATAGCTCCAACCGGCACGGAGCAAGTGCTGCACAGTTTCGGCACCGGCTCCGATGGTGCAGTGCCTTACGCGGCCTTGATCGACGCCGACGGCATCCTCTACGGGACCACAGCTTACGGCGGCGATGTTACCTCCAGAATCGGTCTCGGTACAGTCTTTAAAACTAGCACGAACGGCAAGGAACAGGTTCTTCACAATTTCGGAATCTCCGACGGATGGCATCCCGAAGCGGCCTTGATCGATGTTAACCGCGTGCTCTATGGAACCACTAATCAAGGCGGCACGTATGGCGTCGGAACGGTCTTTAACATCAGCGCGAAAGGGGCGGAGCAGGTGTTACACAGCTTCCGCGGCCGCAGCCCGCATGGAGGGAGGCCGTCGGGAGCGTTGATCGATGTGGCCGGCGAGCTTTATGGCACAACAGAATTCGGAGGCACGTTTAACGATGGAGTCGTCTTCAAGATCCGCGCTGACGGAAAAACGAAGCGTCTGCACAGCTTTGGCGGCGGCTCGGATGGCGTGAACCCCACGGCGGGCTTGATCGATGTAAACGGGACGCTCTACGGAACGACCTATTTGGGTGGTGCGCACGGTGACGGAACGGTGTTCAGCATCACTCCCGAAGGAACGGAGCAGGTGCTATACAGCTTCGCTGGCTACCCGTCGGATGGCGAGTACCCGTGGGGCGGCTTGGTCAACGTGAGCGGTACGCTCTATGGCACTACAAGTTCGGGCGGCACTTTTAGCACGTACGACTCCTACGGAACGGTTTTCGCATTGAAACCCTACACAGCCGAACGTTGAACTGAAGAGGTCTTCGTCTGATGCGCTGTTGTACGCTGATGCATCTCGCCTGGAGCATGCATATCGGGACCACGTGAAAAAGCCTTATCCCATATAGCGTTTTCGACGTGTGCGATTTTTTGCAAACGCGTGCTGCAAAATACACGACGCGCGCGACCGGATCGCGAGATTCGAAAACCCCTTATGTTACAGGCTTTTTGGCGATGCCCGGCGCGCGACGATCGCCGGCCGAGGTGCGGCGTTTTGCCTCGTTCCTCTATGCCCTCAACGCTGCGACACCGTGGCATCCTTTGTACTTGTCTCCGCCCCGCAGTTGCGTCGAGAGGCCAGGCCAGTGGTGCCCTCGGTACCCAGACTTCCCATTTCCGACAGCTCGTCGGTTAAAGAGCCGTTGAAAAGGATTATCGCCAAGAGTACACGCTACGGGAATGCGTCCTTGTCATCCGCTTCGAGGATGTCAAGAATCTTCGTAAGATCGGGGCGAGCCTGCATTACGGGGTGGCGTTCGCGCACGAGAGCCTGGTCATCGGGTGACATGCGTTCTACGACAAATGTTTCGAGCTTCGCATTGAGCGCGGGTGCAGACGCGGCATCAACTCGAGCCGCTAACCACTCCACAACTGCCGATTCGTCAGCAGCGCCCGCAACCGCCTCGCGGAACTCGTTCATGTCCAGACCCAATCGTCGAACAACGTAAGCGCTGAACCCCGTATCGTGATTGAGGTATCGCCCAAGGTTTCCGCCGGGAAGCTCGGCGCGAAGCTTATCGATGGTCCGCGGTAAGAGATAAACGCCGAGCAGCGTTTCGCGCGGGCCGCGGGGCGGTTGCTTTCGGAGGTCGAGTGGACTCATGTGAGCCGCCTCACGCCGGCATGGGCTCGTTGGCCGCCTCGAACGAAGCGTAGGCGCGCTCCGCGCGAAGCATCTCCGCGATCGCCCGATCGAGCGTTTCGAACTCGTACAATCCGGAGAGCAATGCCGTGTCGCCGACCGCGTTGCGAATCAGAAAGGCCGGAACGACCGTGACCGGCAGCGCGCGAAACTCCTTCGTGCTCGCGCGGACGGCCGGCTCGACCGCTCGCATCGACGCCTCCAGCCCTGCCGGCGCAACGCCGATCATCTGCGACACCGCCGCGACGGCGCCGGCCTGCGAACCGAGCGGCTCACCGCGCAGGAGGATTGCTTCGGCGACCTGACGGCGCACGTCGTGACCCAGCTGCGCAGCCGCAGCCACCGCAAGGTTTGCATAGAGCGTGCGATCGTTACCGCGAATCCAGTTCGAGGTAACGGCGATGCCGGTGATGGATTCCGAACGCCGGTACATCCACCCAAGCGACTCCGCCGAATAGCCGATCGGTTCGCCATCCTTTACCATGGCGATCCGCCACTCGACGTCGAGGTCGCTCGCGTATTTCTCGCGCAGCCGGTCCAGCGCCAGATCGCCGAAGTACGCCCACTGCGAACAGACGTCATAATAAAACACAAGTTTCACGGCGGACCCATTCTACCGGCCTTCCCCGATCTCCGGTAAGCAGCCGTTCGGTTCGCTTAATCCACAGGGTGCAAGGGTAAGAAAGAAGCCCCCTCGCTGTTCGAAAGACGAAGGCGAGAGTGAGAAAGGGCGAACAAACCATGCATACCATCCCGATCCTGCTCGCCGCCCTTGCGCTGAACGGCCAGAACGCCGTGGCTGGCCCCGATCCGTATGCCGAGGTGAACGCCATGCGCATCGCGTTCACGCACGTTCGATCGGTTATCGCAACCGAACGCTTCAACACCGGCGAAACCGTCGTCGTTAAATACGCTGCTCCGAACCGCTTTCACATCGCGCTGCCCCGCTCGGAGATCGTGCTCACCGGTAACGTTGAGTATGCGAAGCAACCCGGGCGGCCTTGGAAACGATCGCCCGACGGCGCCGAGCATCAAGTGCTGCTGATGGCGTCCTGGCAGCTCGCGGGACCTCCGGAACTCGATATCCACCAACTCTTTTTGGTTACTTCGCTCGGGACCAAAAGCGTCGCCGGCGCGCCGGTTCGCGGATATCGGCTTTCCGACACCGCAGGTGCGTACGACGAAACCGTCTGGATCAATGCGGATAACCTTCCCGTGGCCGCTCGCATCGCATCGTCCGAGCAAACGATCTCGATTCACTACACGAACTACAATGCGTCAGCCATAATCGCGATGCCGTAGAGTCTGGCGAACTGCGGGATACTTCATGACTCCGACCCGTGCGGGAATTCTCGCAGCGCTGCTAACTCTAGCAGCGCTTTTCGCTGCCGGAACGGCGCGAGCGCAGTCCGCATGCAATCAAGGAACGACCTACGACATGCGAACGTGCTGGAGCAAGCAAGACGTTGCGGCGGATGCGAAGCTGCAGAGTACTTCCGTCAAACTCAAGGCGGCGCTCCACAAAGCAGGCATCGATCCAGCGCAGCTTACGGCGGCTCAAACCGCGTGGGCTGCGGCGCGCGACAAAACCTGCGCCTTTGAGTACCAGCTCTACCTTCCCGGCACGATCGCGCCGCAGCTTGGCGTCGAGTGCGACGTTCGAATGACGCGCGCTCGCACGCAACGCTTAGCGGCACTGCTGGCCGCGTTGCAAACCAAAGATGCGCAGCCGCCCGAACTACCCGTCGGAGCCGCGGCGGATGCCGAACTCAATCGCGTCTACGCTCTTTACGCATCACGCCTGACCGCTGCACAGCGCTCGGCGCTCGCGGCCGCCGAGCTCGCGTGGATAGGCTACCGCGACAAGGCCTGCGCGCTCGAGCGCGGCGACTGCCTGACCACGCTAGAACGAGAACGCGTCGCCGAACTCGAGACCTCTTGGGTCGGCGAAGCATTTTGGTGACCGCGTTAGGTTCTGTTTTGCGTCCGCCAGCGCTGGATGCCGCGTTCGATGAATCCGGTATCGGCCGTGTCCGCTTGCCAGGCTAGGGTAAAGTCCGCGCCCTTGCTGTGCGGGCGGCGCTGCGGCGGCAGGTCGACGAAGCGAATGCGCATCGGGACCTTCACGCCCTCT
>PMTY01000032.1 GCA_003167155.1 Candidatus Cybelea tumulisoli | reverse complement strand
GCTTGATGGGGCTGACGGCCTCGCTTGTCGCGCTGTATCACGTTCGCCTGCGCGAGCTGCACGCCAATGGTTGACACGCTCGCGTGGGGCGGACTCTCTCGCGACGCCGCACTTGAAGTGCTCAGGGACGATGCCACGCCTGACGCGGTTGAGGCACTGCTCGAAGCGGCGAGGGCCGACCCGTGAGCAACGTCGTCACATCATACTTTTACTGCGATGCCTCCGGCGAACCGCTTGCGCGCATCGACCGCATCGAGCCCGGATTCGATGGCGCCGGCAAGTCGTTTCTGCCGTACCTCTGGAACCCATCGAAGGGTCGTTACCACGAAAAGCCGGGCCTGCACGGGACGAAGCTCCCACTCTATCACCTCGACGAAGTGCGCATCGCGATCGCGGCCGAGCAAACCATCTTTTTCGTCGAGGGCGAGGGCAAGTGCGATCGCCTCCGCGCCGCATTGCACGCTAGCGGATCGCGGGCGGCGGTGACGACAATCGCCGGCGGCGCAAGCGCTTCACTTCGAGAGGATCATATCGCTGCGCTTGCCGGAGCGGGAGCGGTACAATTTCTCGCTGATTCAGACGCTCCCGGATGCGGTGCTGCGACGGATCGCGCACAGGCGGTCGCAAGCGCGCATGCCCAATGCGACGTGCGGATTATCGACCTCTACCCCACCCGCGACGACGGCAGCGACGTATCGGACTGGCTAGGCGAGGGCCACACGCTCGCGGAAATCGACGCGCTGGTCGAAGCTGCCCCGCGAGTCGGGCAATCGCCAATGGCGAGCGAAAAGGCGACCACCTCGCAGCTATCGAGTCGCGCCACGCGCGAACAGGCTAAGCGGCCTACGTTCGTCCGTGTGAGCGAGCTTCTCGCGCAAGATGACGACCTCGGCGTTGAATATGCCGTCGAAGGGTTATTGCCGCTTGGTGGAACCGCGGTGCTCGCTGGCCGGCCAAAAGGCGGCAAGTCAACGCTCGCGCTGAGCCTAGCTTTGGCGGTCGCTCGCGGTGAGCCGTTCCTAGGGCGCGGAACGCGAAAGGGCCCCGTGCTTTATCTTGCGCTTGAGGGCGCGCCGCGTGGCTGGACAGCCCTTCTGCGTAAGCTGGGTGTGACGGAAGGCGATGACTTACTCATCTGCATCGGCAGAGCACCGGAAGCCGCGATCGCATGGCTGAGCGAGGAAATAGAAAAGCATAGGCCCGTGCTCGTTATCCTGGACACGATGCAACGGTTACTGCGCGTCAAGGACGGCAACGACTACGCAACAGGCTCGAATGCGACCGATGCGGTGATCGAGCTTGCGCGTTTGGCAAATGCGTCGCTCGTCATGCTTCATCACTCTGGCAAGACTCAGCGTGCCGAGATCGTCGACGAAGTCATGGGCTCGACGGCTTGGGCAGCGGCGGTTGATACCGTGCTCGTTCTGCGGCGATCGGAGCGATGCAGAACGCTCGCGAGTGAGCAGCGCTTCGGTGAGAACCTGCCGGAGACCGTGCTCGCGATGCACCCTGCGACGTGTCGAATAAGCGAGGCGGGAACGAAGGCAGACGCAGACCGCAAAGCGACGCGAGAGGCTATCGTCGCTTTCCTACGACAGCACGCCGAGGCAGAACCAGAGCTACCCTTCACCGACGAGCCGACGATCGAAGCTGGCGTTGGTGGGCGTACCAAAGCGCAGCGCGAAGCGCTTCGCGAGGCCGTCGCGGCCGGCGAGATCGAGCGCATCGGCACAGGAAAAAAGGGCGATCGGTATCTTTACGGCCTTCCTCGTTCCCTTGTTCCCGACTATGGTGAGGAACAAGAAAACGAGAATCGGAAAATCGTCGAAAAAGCCAGTAAAATCGAGCCGGATGCTTGTTCCCGCCCTCCAGGCAACACGCCTAACACGGAGACGGGAATCACGGGCGCGGGGAACGAGCATCTAGCGGCTCAGACCGCCGACGCACTCTTCGCCTACGCGGCAAGGCGTATTCGACGAAAAGACGACGCGCCGACAGCCCAAGGCGAGCTCGACCTATGACGGCGGACCTTCATCGAGACGCGATCGCGCGGCGCAGACCTGATTTCCCCGGCGGGCGCCTTGGCGCGTGCTTTCCCGCCTCGAGGAGCTCGAAGAGCGGTCTATCGCGCGGTTTCAGCCAAGCACTTGCAAAAATACCTGAACGAGCATTCGTTCAGGTACAATCACTGCCGCGACCTGCGCCCGATGTTCAGGACCCTTTGCTCCCGCATCGAGCGCAGCGTTAATTTTGACAATATTGACTGCAGGCTAGGGCTTAGTGTTTACAACTTTCTTCAAATCTCGCATGAAGTCGGAGCCTGTAAAGGACTCCTCGGTAGGGCGTGATTCCATTAGCGTGGCAGTTTCGCCAACAGAGAGAAAACGTAAGTCTTTCGTGGCTTCGACAAGATCGCTTGGACGGGTCGCATTGGTTCCCTCATTGATGGTCAGGGTCATGGTGGACTCTCCTTATGGTTTGCATAGCTAAAGTTCTCGCTCAATTCTTATTTCCTTGATGACGACGGGTTGGAAACCCGCGGAGCGCGTTATCGTTGCAACGTCAACGGCTCCGCCGACACCTCGAAGGCCAAAGCTCCAACCTTGGACAGAGATCGTCGCTTTCACTAAGAAGACGGCTACGTTCACGCAGTCTTGCAACGGCAATAGCGGCCAGGGGATAGGCTGACCGAATTTGTTGCGCATCTTTTCGTAGAGTGCTTTTTGTTCAGCCTCGGAGAGCGTCTGTTTCAGCTCCGAGAGGGTGAAGCCTAGGACGTTGGGGTCGAAGCCTTGGACTATCCGATCTACAATCTCCCGTTGGCCGCCCCATATGCCCCCGAGGACGCCCTTCTGCTGCTCCGTCGGCTCTGGATGGCTAGGGACCGAGAGTTCGTAAAGCCTTCCGATTGGCTCGTCCCCCGTGAACCCGGCGACGTAGAAGATCATGTCGCCGCCTTTGGGCACAGGGGTCGGCATCCCACCGTCCTTCCAACGCTCCAGAAAGAAGCTCCCCAAACGACGGGCAAACTCTTCGGTGGACAGTTCCTCTCCGGCTTCCCCAGCTTTGGGCACAGGCGGTAATGTCTGCTCAAATTCGGTCACAAAGCTGCTGGCGGTGCGGGGCTGGTGCTTGGGAAGTAGACCTATGGTGCCAGTCCCAAAAGTAATCACCCCGACCTTGCGCCCCGGAAAGTGCAGCAGCTTTGTAGCGTTGTCGTAGGTAGCCGGGAGAACGACTACCGGGGGTTGACCGCCGGGGCCGGGCGGCAGGTTGAACAATCCCGGGGGAGCTTGCGCGGTGATCGTAACCCGGCTGTCCGCAGCCAAAACGATACCCTCGGCGCTCTTAATTGCTATACCTAGTGACATGGATTGGCTATTCGGCGCGCTTGCGAAGCCCTCCGTTCCGCGCGGTTAGGCGGTAGATCACTTATCTTTAGTTAGGCCCGGGTTAGGTCAGCCGTCCCGCCGTCCGAAAGGTCGGGGGCTTCGGAGCGGCACAATTGCGAACCGTTGACCACTTGAACCCCGGCAAAGCGAGGGCTTTGCGGCTTCAAATCCTCGACGAAGGATGGTGCTATGAGAAGTTTCGGCCTGCTTTGCTGCTTCGTGCTTGTTATGGTCTTGCCGGCACGGTCCACGACGGAAGTGAGGTTCGACGCGGCGTGGTGGAACGGGCTCGATCGGGCAGACCAACTTGTAGCGGTACAGGGCAGCATGACGAGTTACCAAGCGGGATACAGGGATGGAATGACGTTTGGCCTTGGCGAGGGGCGCATAGGATACGCTCAGACGGACAAGCTCGTTGCCAAGTTCTATCCCATGTTCTCGCACACTATCGGCTTTTATGCCTCGGCAATCAGTGACTTCTATGCGAGGAACCCGAAATCGTCGAGCGCTGAGATCGGCGGCGTAATGGGATGCCTCACTGACAGGAATCTTGAGTCTTGCGAAGCCGTGGCTAAGCAATTCAGCGAATAGCAGCCGCGGCGACGGGCCAAGTGTCTAAACCACTAGAACGTGCACGACTGTCTACGTGCCCGGCCATTGCGTCACCTAGGAGCCGTTCGAGGCCACCGGGATGACTGGTTTCAATCATCTTGCGCTTCGCAAACCGCTACGCGCTTTACCGCGAGAAGGCGAGCGTCGTTTCGGGCTGACCAAAGAAAACATCCAAAATGATCCTATTTGCCTCTTCGAACGGTCCATTTTCCGTCCCGCCAACGTCCAACACAATATGATATCGCCCTTCGCCCTTTATCGGCAGTACCGGCATTTGGACTCGCGTGCGCGCTTTCGCTAGGTTCTTGAAGTCGATCTGCTTCACGACCGGTACAGCTATAAGCGGCTCATCTTGCGCGTTCACTATCTGGGCCCGCAAGAAGTACGGTCGCGAATCGTCGATGGCACGTTCCCAGTGCGAAATCAATACGGTTCCTAAGGGAACGAACGACAGCGCATTAGGATTCGGTGGGGCACCCGGCAACGTAACGTTCTCAAGAACGTTGAATATGCTTACTTGATTCGTCTCGCAGTCGACGGAACTGCCTTGCGCTAGTAGAGACCAGATGTTTCGCATGATTTCACTGTTTCCAATCTGCCGTAGACAACTCGACCACGTTGGGGGTAAGGGAGAAAAAGCTAACTCCTTCTCCGGGCAAAAGCTGCTTAGTCGTCGGTGCCGCGGGACTCGCCAGCGATTCCGTCTTAACATGTGAGCTTGAAAGCGCAATCATCTGTTGATTCTGAAGAATGATGCGAGCCACCATTTCCGCCCACCAAAGTCGAGGCGCGTCCGCTATCAGCTTTGCAGCTTGCAGAGTTAGTTCAGATCGCGCATAAAAAAGGATGTGCAGGTACGCCGCAAGCGCTGTATCATGTGGGTTCTCGAAGGTCAGCTCTGAATCGTGCCTAAGCAGGTTTTCTACCCGCGAGAAGACATGCTCCGCATTCGCGGCTTCCGACGCCAAAAGGTAGAGCCCCCTCTGGGCGCTGTCGATCGCCAGCGCTCGGATGAAGCTGCGAAAAGTGTTAGCGATGTTCGCCCTCGCTGCAAAAGCGGCGCTTTCGATCTGTTCAAACAGCTCGTTGACTGGCATTTACGGACGCAGTCTATCTGTTAAATAGCGTACAGGTGCTCCGTACAGTGATGGAATGTCGTGGAGGCTATGGAAATACTCGCCATCAAATCCCCACTGGCTGAGAAGGAGGTGGTCGGGTGCCCTGTCCTGAGTCGCGGCCAAGCCCACCTTCACAACCATCGCGACATGGGTCAGCTCTTCGTCTGCAGCATATAGGACGATGTCTCCAACTCCTAAGTTGTCAGGTGACGCTAGGTCGCTGTAGCCATCGTCGTCGATGATGTAGTGGAGCACATCAGTATCGAGGACCGTGCGACGAGCCGCGAAGATCATTCCCATGCAATTGTAGCTGCTGTCCAGGGAACGCACAGAAATGCTCGGATGCAGGCCGCATAGTAAATCCCGCGCTGCGCCCATCGCGTCCGGTGCCCGGCGCATCTTGGTCATGTTTCTTAGAGGCCGGTTCCTTTTCGTCGCAAGGGCCAGTTGTGTGCATCCAGTTCCTAGTGACATTATTTCGAGGGACCTCTCTACGGAAGGACTAGTTCCAGACTCGACTGGATGCCAGCAAGAATGGCAAACCGCCTAAGGGCCGGGCTCTCAACTTCCCTGCTCGGCGCTGCGGGCCATTTTTGGACCTTTTGGACGCTTAGAAATCGCCAGTCATCCCTACCGGCATACCATTCATGGCGGCTGTGCCCATCAAAGGGCTCCTTCAAGACGCAATCCTCGCCCCGCACGGCTCGCTGCGAGCGCAGCACGAACCGTCTAAGAAGCGGGCCGCATCGCGCGCGCGCGCCCCGTAGCCCCACGTGGAAAGTACAGTTCGCTCGCGTGGTTGGCCTGGCTCTCCGTCGGTGGGGGCGAATTCAATGCAGAGAAAAATTGCCAGGTTTGTACGCGGGCGTGATTGCGGTTTTGGGCACGGCTGTTGGGGGCCGGACGGGGTTCGGCGAACGGGCCTGCGGCGGGCGTTGTGCGGCGTAGGAGCCGCGCGATCGACGGGAGCGTGTCTTTGGAAACAGCCTTCCAATGACTACGACCCAAGCATTACGACGATGATGGCTTCTGCGCTGGGATTCCTTGACGCCGCCTTACGATTTTATTTCGCAGGAATAGACATGCAGGTAGTCCCCGCTTCGGTAGATGTGGATATCTGCGGCGCAGTCAGAGTAGCTGTCGTAAGGCCCAGCTATGACCCTGTCTGGTGCGTAGGTGCCGGCCGCAATGGCGGCTTGACGATCCTGGAAGCTAGGGTGCATCACAATAAAATAGCGAGGACTGTACTGCCCGCTGGGACTGTACTGCGCGCTCGCGATGGCCGTGCCGCCAATGCACAAAAGCGCGAAGAGCATAATGATTCGCATGGTTGACCTCCTACCCTATGATTTCGCGTTCCAGGGCTGAGGGTCCTTGCTTGCTTAAGCCGCCATCGCTTAGTCTACCGCGAGACCCGCGAATGAGTCGCTGACCTCCCGAAAAGCGCGCGGACGGGGGCGCCTTGTGGGGTCCCCGCCTGGCACCGCGGTCGGGACCCGTTCAGCGTACCGTGACGGATTGCGATCGCCACGCTTGGCGGAACGAAACGACGGCGCAACGCCCGACCTCGGTGCGTTTTCTACCGAAACGGTACGAATACGAGGCTAACACCTTTTCGAGCCTCGCGGAGTCCTAGTGCTGCGTCTTCGCTCGGCGAGCGCGGTGCCTAAAGGATGAGCGCCCAAATCGCGAGGCGCAACCTTCCACTCAATTGTGCCGACGTGATGAGAGCCGCCTCTCCAATAGTGCGGGCCTGTCATAGTGCCGAGCGTCTAAGGGCGCCCGCATCGCGTGTGCCTTGGGCGTTTGCGCGGCCTAGGATCGCGTTCTTGGCGCACGGGTGAGGTTGGGCATCATCCACACGCACGAGCGGCGCTGCAACGGCTGCCATTTCGGATGCGCGTTCGCGGTTGCCAAACGGTTGCCGTCGATTGCGACCGGCCTCACCTAATGGCGACCCACTGTATCCCGCAAAAGGTCTTATCGCAAAAGCGGTTTTGACCTATCGCGACCGCGTGCGACCGGAGGCGGCCGAGCGTCAAATAGAGTTCGACTCCCGGCCATCCCAAAAGTTCTGTCCTTATTTCACAAGGCTTTTCGCCACTCTAGTTTGTCCTAGACTTCGGTTTCTAACATTCGTCTAACGGCCGCGAAAGCACGAGTTAGCCGGAGAGTGCACCTAATGCCCCTGCGGCGACGGGTGTCGGCTGTCGGTCGGGATTCGTACTTTAATCTAGGCACGTCGCTCACGTAGGAAATCGTCCCGGTCCTTACCACTGATCACCACAAAGTCACTTCCGAGGGGGATCTGTACATTTGCTCGATCGCGGCGGTAGGCTGAGATGGATATTGCCGCCCCGACGAAGCCTGCCATGCCGCGAGCAACCCAATCCAATCGAAAGCTGACATGCCGCTCGATGGAGCATACGCCGATGGCGTTACTTGCGCCGGCAAAGGCGGCGCGCGCAAAGGTGCTGCTGGGAAAGGTCCGACGAGGTAGGGCGGCGTCGCCACCGCCGGCGCGGCGCGAAAATGCCGGAACACGCCTGCACTGTTGCCGTTTCGCTGCGCGCTCCCGTGTATTGAGGCACTCCACTGCCCATTGCGCCGGCGATCACGTACTGCTTGTAGGCTTCCGGCGTTCCGGCGGGGTCGGCGTTTTCGTACAAGTCCGGCGGGCCGGCCTAGGGTCAATCTGTGCGATAGGCCCTGACAGCGGCTTGAGCTTGAACGTCCCAACCGGACCGAACTGCGAATAGGCGGCTGCGCCCCAAGCTCAATCTACAGTGATACCTGGGCGAGACGCTGCGAACGTTGCAGTCCACGGTACGGGGCCGCTGGAACGCGGAATGAATGGCTCCGGCGCCTCGTACCGCACAAGCGCAGTAGGTGCTGTAGCAGCAGCGATGCGCAAAAGAGGGACGGGCCTGTCTTTGGGTCACCGAATCGCCCCGGCGAGCGCAATCCTACGAAAAAAGAGACGCCCCGGCGTTACGGGGCGTCCCGGCGGTTGTTAGGGAGCCTCAGTTCGCGTAGGCCCTTGCTTTGACGCGCGTGGTGAAGAACTCCAGCAGATCGGTGTTCAAGCGATCTTTGAGCGTAGTGGGTAGTCCGTGTGGCGCACCTTCGTAGACCTTCAGCTCTGCATTGGGAACGAGCTTCGCCTGCTTCAATCCCGCCGCCGCGATCGGTACGATTTGATCGTCGTCGCCTTGTATGATGAGTGTAGGAACGTCGATTTTCTTGAGGTCTTCGGTTTGGTCGGTCTCCGAGAATGCCTTGATGCAGTCGTAGCAGGCATTGAAACTCGCGATCATGCCCTGAAGCCAAAACGCGTCGCGTACGCCTTGCGAGACCTTCGAGTCCGGCCGATTGGCGCCGTAAAACGGAGCGCTGAGGTCTTTGAAAAACTGCGACCGGTCTGCGTGCACGCCCGCGCGCAGGTTATCGAAGACCTCCATCGGCGTCCCTTCCGGATTAGCCGTTGTTTTGAGCATCAGCGGCGGGACTGCGCTGACGAGCACCGCTCCGGAAACTCGTTTAGAGCCGTGACGCGCGATATAACGCGCAACTTCACCGCCGCCGGTGGAGTGGCCAACGTGAATCGCATCGCGCAAGTCGAGCGCTTCGACTACTGCGGCAAGATCGTCCGCGTACGTGTCCATGTCCTGGCCCGCCCAAGGCTGGCTCGACCGACCGTGTCCACGACGATCGTGAGCAACGCAGCGATACCCGCGTGACGCCAAAAAGAACATCTGATCTTCCCAGGCGTCGGCATCAAGCGGCCAACCGTGGCTAAACACCACCGGCTGTCCGGAGCCCCAATCTTTGTAATAGATCTCCGTATTGTCGCTAGTTTTAATGATAGGCATTGCCCAATCTCCTCCCAAAAGTGAAAGCGCTCTCAAATATAGCAATAAACTACAAGGCGCGAAAGCCGACAATCTTTTCCCGTTAGCAGCCCGGTAGTAGGCCTCCGAATCGAAACATTAGCTCTACTCTCCGCTTACCCCAGAAACTATCATGGTGAGCGTCGAGCCACATACATGATCAAAGCTTTTTGCCTGTACACGGGTCCTGACGGCAACTCCCACGTGCAGCGCGGAAGGATCGCCGACCACGCGTTGGTTGAAACCGACTCCACGTTCTTTAAGGAAACGCCGGCATACTCGTCCTCGGACTGGCATAACGATCCACTCGCTCAATATGTGATCACGATTGCGGGAATACTCGAGTTCGCGACGCAACGGGGCGAAAGCTTTACGATCCACCCGGGCGATATCTTGCTAATGATGGATCACTACGGTTCGGGTCACAAATGGCGGCTCACTAATGACGAGCCTTGGAAGAGAGTTTGTGTGGCCCTAAGGGCCGGCGCGGACACTCAGTTCGTTCCCGACCTCAGCTAACGGCTCGCGCCTCTTCGACCGCGCGATCCTCGCTCCACTCTGCACCCTCTCTTAACAGCGAGCAGCGTTCGATTTCGGAAAGCGCGGAGGCGATCATTTCGGATAGCTTTGCGCGGAAATGGAGGTCGAGCTGCATGGCGAGATTGTTGACCGATCCCGTTCGCGCAAGAACGAAACCGAGCAGAAGGGTGGCGCGACGCGGGTTGCCTCGCAGGACACTTGCGATCGCCAGATGCTGGATGATGCAGGCAGTGAGGAAGGCATCGCCCATCCCTACGCCTAGCTCTAACGCTTCTTGCGCTTTCGCGATACCGCCATCGACGTCCCCACGCGACAAGAGATAGCCAGCAAGGTTCGCCAAAAACCCGGCGGACTGCGTTGTTATCACCGCGGGATGCGCCGTTAGGTTACCGAGCGCCTTCCGGACGTGCTCTATCGCAAGGTCGACATCGTCCCCGAGAAACAGGACTTCGCTCAGCGTGGAAAGCGCGTCGCTGAGAATCTGGTCCGGCGCCTGCGCGCAGATCGCCACACTTTCTTCCAGCACTTCGCGCGCTCTCTCAAGATCGCTTAACATGAGAATTCGCGCGTACAGATGCAAAACCCAGGCACGGTCCCTATCGCTAGCGTTTCCTGAAACGACGACCGCCTCGCTCGCGGCCATTTGCGCTCGTCGGAAATCGCCGGCTGAGGCGAGCGCAAATCCGAGCCAGCCCAGTGCATCCATTAGGACCTTCGCGTTGTCGGCGCCTCTGTAAAATGAAACGGCATGCTCGAGATTCGCTATCTGATTTTTTATCTCGGGGCTCAACTGCGTAAAGAGACAGATTTTGATTGTCAGACGCGAGAAGAGCTCGGGAGACGTCGCTCGATCCAAGGTTCCAAGCGCGGCCTCGAACCAATGTCGCGACCGCATATAGGAATCGTGGAAAAAGAACCAGTCTAGCGCCATCGCCAGCTCGGCACCTATGTCGGGCGCGCCCCGCTCCACCAATGCCCATGACAGCGCCGACTCGAGATTTCGCGCGTCGAGCTTCAGCCGGCGGAAGTACTCGAGGCTATCCGGGCCTTCGCTCATCGCTTTGGCTTCTCTTGCGACTGCCAAATAGTGCTCCGCATGCCTTCGCGAGAGCTCGTTTTGCTCGGCCGCACCGCGCATTAGGTCTTGAGCGTATTCTCTAATGACATCCAGCAGTTCATATCGCCCTTGGGCCCTGTCTACAACTCGAATGAGCGATTTGTCAACAAGCGCCGAAAATAGGCCCAGCACGTCCGGCTCGTGGATAGAATCGCTGCAGACAGCACTAATTGCTGCAAGCGAAAAGCTCCCGGCGAAGACCGAACAGTGCCGGAACAGGGCGCGTTCTTCTTCAGACAACCGCTCGTTGCTCCAGTCGATCATCCCGCGCAGCGACTGGTGATGGGGTAACGCGGCGCGTTCGCCGGTCGCCAGTAATCGGAAACGATGCTTCAGCTGCTTTGCCAGTTCGCCCATGCTAAGCACTTGCAGCATCGGGACGGCGAGTTCGATGGCAAGCGGCAGGCCATCGAGCTTGCGGACAATTTCCGCTACGGCGGCAATACCCTCCTCGCCGATTTCGAGCCGATCTGCACAGAGATGCGAAGCGCGATCCAGGAACAGTTGAACGGCCGAATAGGCTTTGGCTTCGGCCGAAGTTCGTGGGGCTACGAGCGGGTACGGGAGCGCCGACAGGTTGAAGGTAAGCTCGCCGGCAACCCGCAGGCGTTCGCGACTCGTCGCGAGCAAGCGGATTCGGGGGCATGCCGTGACAATAGAGACGGCAACTTGCGCGACGCTCTCGAGAAGGTGTTCGCAGTTGTCCAACACGATGAGCGCGCTTCGGTTTTTAAGCGTGCGCTGCAAGAGTTCGGTGAGCGAACGATCGGCCCGTTCGCGTGCTCCGACGGCGTTGACGATCGCGAGGGCGACGAGTTGCAGATCGGTAACGCCGGCGAGCGGTACGACGTAAGCGCCGTCCTCGAAGCCGTCGACGACTCGTCGTGCCGTTTCGAGGGCGAAACGGCTCTTTCCGACGCCACCAGGCCCCGTGATCGTGATCAGGCGCCGTTCGTTTCCAAGCACGAGGCCACAAAGAGTTACGATTTCGTCCGCGCGTCCAACGAAGCTGGTGATCGGCTCGGGAAGCTCGTCGTGAATATCGCGACCGAGCCGTGCGCGGCCGGAGTTCGCAGCGTTCTCGAGTTCGGCGCTTTCCGCTTGCGAAAGGGCCAAGGCCTGCACGAGAAGAGCGATGGTTTCGCGACGCGGAGCATGACGAAGGCCACGCTCCAGTAAGCCGATAGCGGTGGCACTAAGAAGCGCACGCTCGGCCAAATACTCCTGAGAGAACCCGGCCGCCCGGCGATGGCGCCTCAATAGCTCTCCGAACTTGCTCGTCATATTGCCATGGCCCTCGCCCCTGTGCCGGACAGACGGCTTTCGCGACCACTCTAACGGCTCCCGCCGGTTGCTCTCTTGCTCCAAAAGTGCGTGCTTTTGTTACGATTGAGCGTGGAAGGGCAGCCGTGGCCGCGCTACGCTGTGCCCATGCCTTCCAACTCAGTGACCGACCGCGTTCTGGAATACGTCGAACGACATTATGCGGCTCCGATAAGCCTCCGCGATGTCGCTTTCGCTATCGGATATTCTCCGAGTCACTTAACAACCGCGTTTCGTCTGGCCACCGGCAGCCCGGTGACGGCATGGATCATCAAACGCCGCATCGACGCCGCATGCGAACTGCTTGGCGAAGGCACCGTGACGGTCGCCGGCGCCTCCGAGGCCGTTGGATTCACCGACCTCTGCTACTTTACACGCCAATTCGTTCGATACGTCGGCGTGACGCCTGGACGCTTTAGAAAGGAAACTTCTCGTGAAAAAACCATTGTGTCGTAACTTAGGCATTGCCGCAATCCTTTTGCTAGGCGCAACCGCGCCGGCGGTCGCGGCGCCAGTGAAGAACATCGTGCTCGTGCACGGCGCTTGGGTGGATGCTTCAGGGTGGAAGCCCGTCTACCAAATACTCGTCAAGGACGGCTACCACGTGACCATGGTGCAGGAACCGCTCACGTCGCTTCAAGACGACGTCGCCGCGACGAAGCGAATCCTCGATCAACAGAGTGGCCCCACGATTCTCGTCGGTCACAGCTACGGCGGATCCGTCATCACCGAGGCCGGCGTCGATCCGAAGGTCGTCGGCCTGGTATACGTTGCCGCAACTGCCGCCGATGTCGGAGAGGACGAAGGCGAGCTTGCAAACCGCATGCCCAGCTTTACGGCGAAGCAAAAGGGAGCGATCGTGGCGACGCCGGACGGCTTCACCTACCTGAACCGCGCAGACTTTCCCGCGGACTTCGCCCCCGATCTGCCGCACGAGCAAGCCGTATTCGAGGCACAGTCTCAGATATTGACGGCAGGTAAGGTCTTCAACACGCCGCTGACCGCAGCCGCCTGGAGAACGAAGCCGAGTTGGGCGATTGTCGCCGGCGCGGACAAGATCATCAATCCCAATCTCGAGAGATGGTACTACGCGCGTGCCCACAGCCATACGATCGTCGCGCCCGGCGCGAGCCATTCCGTCTACGAATCGCGCCCGCAGACCGTGGCGGCCGTCATCGAAGAGGCCGCGCAGCACGCGCAGCCCTGACTCTCGCACCGAACCTCGACTCGCTCATCTCTGTAAAGAAGGAATGAAATGATTCAACAAACTCGCGCTGGAGCATTCCCGACAAGCTATACCTCAAAGGTTTCAGTGCCGCTGCCCTCCGACGAGGAAGTTAGAAAGATCATCGGTGACACGTACGACCCGAGCACCACGCTCAATGTCATCAAGATGTTCGCCGGAGCCGATGACCTATACGCGGCCACCATCGGTTTAGTGAACGCCGTCTTTCGCGCCAAAGGCATCGATCCAAAGGCGAGAGAGATGATCATCTTACGGTCGGCAAAGATTCTGAACGTCCCGTACGAGGCACAAGCCAATACGAAGATGGCTGCCAACGCCGGCCTCTCGAGCGCAGAAATTGAAGCCGCCGCCCAAGAGGGTCCCGTAAGCGGGATCAATCCGGAGTATGTGCTTCTGTGTAAGGCAACCGACGAGCTCTCGACCACGGCCACGTTGACCGATGAGACCCTGACCGAGATGCTGGATAGATACGATGAGGTGATCTGCCGGAAGCTCGTGCTCATGATCGCTTGGTTCAATCTTCTTAGCCGGTTCCTGAATGGTTGTAGAGTGCCGCTGGAGACGACCGACAAAATCGGAAACCGCACGTCCCCCATCTAAACTGTTTCAAAAAACCGTCTTTAACCGCCGCATTCGAAAAGAGTGGAGTAAAACATGGCCATATACACACGCCGGACCATTCCGGAGCAAGTTCGCTCGGGAATCATGGATCCCGAGATCATGGCCTGGTTGAAGACCGGACCTGTGCTCGGAGCACACGAGCCGGTTCACGTCCAGCGCGCGGCGCACGATGCGTTCATCGATGCTGACAAGCCGCCTATCGGCAGGGTGGAGTTTCTCGGCCTCGACGGCCCACACGGCACGATCCCCGTCCGCTGTTATCATCCTTCAAAACCCGGCGCGGCCGAAGGCGGTGCGCTCGTCTATCTGCACGGCGGAGGTTATATCGTAGGATCGCTCGATCAATTCGATACGGCGATGCGCCTCTTTGCCGAGAACAGCGGTGCACAAGTCTATGCCGTCGACTATAAGCTCGCTCCGGAATATCAATTCCCGGTGCAGATCGCAGAAGCCGAGTTCGTCGTTCGCTGGCTCATCGATCACGCGGAAGAACGCGGTGTTGACGCAGATCGCGTTGCCGTCGGCGGCGACTCGGCCGGCGGCAACATGACGTGCGTCGTCGCTCTAAAGCTGCGCGATGAACGCGGTCCGAAACTTGCCTTGCAGATGCCGATCTATCCTGAGGCGGGTTTGCCCTTTGCAACGAAGGCCGGCGTTGAGAATCGCAGCGGAGCGTACGTCGACACCGCGGGCGTGCTGCTCTTCGCCTGGTCGTATATTCCCCAAGGGGCGGACTACTCACAGCCGTACATCACGCCACTCAATGCGCCCAGCCATGCCGACCTTCCAAAGGCGCTTCTCGTCACCTGCGGCTTCGATATGTTGCGGGATGTAGCGCACGCCTATGCGCGTAAACTTGCCGCCGCCGGTAACGACTTAACGTACGTTCACTATGACGATCTGCCGCACGCTTTCATTCAAATGACTCGTCACTCGAATCGCTGCCTTGAAGCTACGCTCGAGCTCGCGCAATTGCTGGGCGCATCGCTCGAGCGCAAAGCGGTAGCGCAAGTACTGGCCTAGCGGGTGTTAAACACCGTTTTAACTGCACTACTCCCGGTGGTTATCACCTTTCTTCTTGGCTTCGTGGCATCATGGCGACGCGATTTCGGATCGAAAGATGCCACGACGCTGAATCGGATGGTGCTGCTTTACGCCGTGCCGCTGGTGCTCTTTGCCGGAACCGTTACGACATCGCGCGCGGCGCTGATTGCGGATATCCCACTGGTCATCGCGTTGTGCGTTGGTATCATCGGCTTGTACGGCGCAGTGTTCGTGCTGTGCCGTATCGCCCGGCTGCAAGTGGGCATCAGCGCGCTGGCTGCGCTGACGGCTTCAGCGCCGGCGGTTCCCTTTATAGGTCCCGCCGTTCTCGGCGACCTATTCGGTGGGGTCAGCGCCATCCCGATCGCGATCGCCAGCCTCATCATCAACCTCACGGTAGTACCAATCACCATTCTTTTGCTCGCATTGGGTACGGCACAGGGAGATTCAGTCACGTCCAAACTCGCCGAAACGCTCAAAGAACCGATCGTTTGGGCACCAGTTCTCGCTTTTGTGATCGTGCTGAGCGGCTTTCGCTTTCCTGCGCTCATCGTCCACTCGCTCTTCTTGCTGGGAAATGCATCAGGGGGCGTCGCGCTGTTCGCCGCCGGAATCGTTCTTGCGTCGGGCAAAATCACAATCAACCGGCTCGTCCTGTTACTCGTATTCCTAAAAAATATTATGCAGCCCGCAGTGGTCCTGGTCGGTATGCGAGGGCTCGGCTATGGCAATCCCACTGTCAGCGAGGCAGTTTTGACCACGGCCATTCCAACCATGCCCATTGTGATCATGCTCGCTCTGCAGTACCGCGTCGTGCAGAAAGAGGCCGCTTCCGCTGTATTCCTCAGCGTGATCGGCTCGGTCATCACGATGGGCGCCTTCATCGCCCTAACACGATAGACAAGTACACTCACGAACCAAGAGAGGATTCAAATCATGACTCAAGTTGAAGCCCTCGCCAAATATGCCGTCGGCGCCTCCTTCGCCGATCTCTCGGCGCAATCGCGCAAGCAGCTGCCGATCCACATCTTGGACTCGCTGGGGTGCTGTATTGCGGCCCTAGGCGCCGGTCCCGTTGACGCCTGTCGCGATCAGGTCGGCGAGTTCGGGGGTATCGGCCCGTGTGCGCTGATTGGCGGCGGAAAGGCAAATCCGGTTTACGCAGCATTCTGGCACACTGCTCTCGTGCGCTACGTCGATTTCATGGACAACTTCCTTGCGCGAACGGAAACGTGCCACACGGCGGATAATTTCGGCGTGGCGCTTACGATCGCCGACTACGTAGGGGCCGGCGGGCGCGACCTCATGCTTGCGGTGGCACTGGCCTACACAGTCCAGTCGCGGTTCGTCGATCACGCCAACTTCATGAGTAGCGGCTTCGATCATACGGCACAACTGGCATTCTCGCACAACGCTGCTGCCGGTCGACTCCTTGGACTCAGCGAGGACCAGATCGCAAATGCCATCGGGATGGCCGCGGCGAGCGACGCCTCCTTCGCCGTCATTCGGGCGAAGCCACTATCGCAATGGAAGGGCCTCGCTTCGGCGCAGTCGGCGCTCGGCGCCATGAACACGCTCTTCCTTGCGCGCCGGGGTGTTGAGGGACCGCTCCAAGTGATCGAGGGGCCGATGGGCATCGACCACCTCCTACGGATGCAAATCGATATCGACTGGGACAAGGTGGGATATGACGGCGTCGTGGAGAGCAGCATCAAGAAGTACAACTCTATGATACATACGCAGTCCGCCGTCCATTGTATGGTCGAACTTGGCAGCCAGAACAAAATCGACCCGGGCAAGGTGATCTCCGTTGAGGCAGAGGTGATTCAACTCGCGTACGACTTTGCCGGTGGTGGCCTGTATGGAATTGACAAAGTCATCCGCACGAAGGAACAAGCGGATCACAGCCTCCCGTACCTGCTTGCGGTGGCCCTCCTCGACGGCGATGTGATGCCGGCGCAGTTTGCGCCTGACCGCATCATCGAATCCGACGTACAGGGGCTGCTGAAAAAGGTGTCGGTCCGGCCAAGCCGTGAGTTCACCGAGGTGTATCCGGCGAAAATGCCCGCCAAAATTACGGTACGGCTGCAAGACGGACAAGTGATCGAGCACGAGGTTCAGGACTACCCAGGCCTCGCTTCCGATCCGTTCACGTGGGAAGAGTCCGTGGCGAAGTTCGACCGGCTCGTCGCCGGCCGCGTCGACGATGTGCTGGCTCGGGAGATTAAGGATGCGGTGCTCTCGCTGGAAAACATTCAGGCTCGAGATCTAACGAAGCTGCTCGGAAATGTCAAAGTTGGGCAGCTGATGTCCGTGTGATTTTCTAACATTTCCTAACGGAGTGGTCGGGAACGGCCGGGAACGGACGGTATCGGTCGGGTAGCTGGGAGCGAAAAAGCCAAACAAAATAACGCTTTTCGGTAACGGACGGGACTACCCGGAACCCCCGAGCGTAGGTTCGACTCCCGGCTATCCCAAAACTTTTCCTTATTTCGTAGGATTGTCCATCAGGCCGCGCCCAGAGTTTGTCACAGAGCGTTATGGTCTTGGGAACCATATTGGACGAAGGACCAATGTATGATATGAGAGTGACGCGTGCCGCACTTCAGGAACTTATCGACGAGCTTCCCGAGCATGAAATCGAGAACGTGACCGAGTTGATCCTTGCCTACGAAGCCGGCGACCGCGCGCGCATCTCGATGTTACTTGCTCCCGAGGCTGAGGCGGAATCCGATGAGTTCGAGGCCCTAGGCGAAGCCGATAGATTCGACGATGGCTCGAGGGCCTCAACCGAAGAAGTACGTCGAGAACTCGGCCTGAATACCTGAGCGAACCTCGGTACGAACCGGCTGCCCGCCGAGACCTCAAACGAATCGGGCCGGCCTTGGCAGACCGCGTTATCCTCGCGCTGAATGTATTGGCACGGACCGGTTTTGGCGAGGTGAAGAAGTTACGGGATTATCGCCGTCCGACGCGCGTCCTTCATCGCAGCGGGGCCTATACCAAGCGGGGGCGGCGCTAATCCCGATGGCCGAATCCGGTTGGCTGAATCAGTGTTGTTCGGATGCATCATGGGAGGCCCGTTGAGGGGCGCTCGCCGCGCGGCCCAAAAGTACCCAAGAACCTTTACCGTTATTTTGCGCGCAAGATGCGGCGGCAACCTATTGCTGCGATCGTTGGAGTTCTAGCCTCGCGCAGCTCATACGGAGGGCGCGGTGAGACGAAACCGAGAGCGCCCTCGCTTATGCACGTCGAGGGCGCATTTTTTAGTGGGTCCGGTCGTGAAATCAACCTGGCTGGTCTGCTTGCCAAGAGAGGCGGCGGTACGGAACGGCGGCTAGGCTAGACTCAAAGAGCCTTTAGGTCCTCGCCCTGGCGGAAGTCTCTGTTGCTTTGTGGAAGACAACCGACTACTTGCTTCAAGTAGGGCGATGCCGGGAGCGAACCAGAAAACTCCCAACGGTGTGACAAACGACGATCTTGGGCGTTACCGCGATGACTGCGTCGGGCGCCGTGCAGACTAAGAGCGGTCTCCGCGCATCTTCACTACTGACGAAGCGCGAGCGAGACATACTGGAGCTCGTCGCATTTGGGCTCAGCAATAAAGAGATCGCGCGGCGATTGACCCTGGGCCGGCGCACCGTCGAAACCCACGTCGATCACGTGCTGCGAAAGCTCGACGACGAGAAGCCGTGCAGTCGCCGAAGCGGCACGGATCGGCTTGCTCGCCGCATCGACCAGCGCCATTGCACGTTCGCATGACGCTCCAGCGAATAACTTGCAGTTTCAGTTGACGACGTTCGTGGACCGCGAGGACGAGCTCGCCGATCTGAAGGCTTTGCTCGACGCGAAGCGTCTGGTTACCATCTGCGGATCAGGAGGCGTGGGCAGTACAAAACCTTCAGCCTCGGCTTCAAGGCTTTCGGTACGTCGGTGAGCATCTTAAAGTAAGGTGATGGTCGGCGGCCTTCAAGTTCCGTAGTCATGAGAGCCTTCGCCCGGCGTCTCTACGGAGTCATGCTGAAAATGGTTCCGAGGCCTTCTTTACCGCCGTCGTACGTGGTGCCGAAGAATTGATCTTGCCTGTCGACGTTGAGAAAGACTAGGCCGCCGCGAGGGTGCGCACCGTCGGGTTTGCCGCCGAAGGCGTACAGCTCGTCGAACTTATTCGTTCCGGGCGTGTAACGAAAGATCGTCCCAAAGTCCTTTCCACTCTTGCCGCCGCGTCGCGTCGTGCCATAGAGCGCGTCCTTCCACATAATAAGTGATCCGTCGGGAGCAAACGCATCGCTCCCAAAGTTATAGAGGGTCGTTTCGTTTCCGTTCGCTGGGTCGATTTTAAAAATAGTTCCGGCAAAGCGGGCGCCGCCGATCGGCGTGACGCCGTACAGCGCCCCAGCCCAGGATAAGAGCGGGGCCGTGGGCCTTTCGCCGTCGTCACCGTTGAATTCGTGCAGCACTTTTTCAGTGCCGTTCTTTGGGTCGAACTCGTAGACGGTTCCCAGACGGAGGGAGCCTCCAATATACGACGTTCCGTACAGCTTTCCACCAAGCTCGACGAGGCCGCCCACCGGATACCCAGCATCGGTTCCCGCCCCAAAGGCATGTAACACTTTAAAAGCCGACGTCTTCATGTCGATACTGTAAAGCGTTCCTCTTCCATGAGCGCCGCCGTTGCGCGTCGTTCCGTAGAGCGTTTCTCCAACCTGTACCGGGGCGCTCTCGGGATTGCCGCCGTCGCTAGCCAGATCGAACGCGTGCAGCACCTCAATGTTTCGGGATGACGCGTGCTCGGACCAAATCGTACCGCCTTTGGTCGAGTTACCGCAGGACTTCGTCGTGCCGTAAAATACGCTGCTGCGATAGCCGAACGTGACGCCTCCCATCGGCGTGCATCCCTCCTGCTTGCCGTCGAAGTAGTGTAAGGGATAGTTATCTTTTCCGTCGGGACGTGCGCGAAAGATCACGCCGAAGCCGTATTTACCCCCGTCGCTCGCCGTGCCGTAAAGGAGCTTGAGCCACGGCGTAATCGAGCCGGTCGGATATGCGCCCTCGTCGGCCCCATTAAAGTTATTGAGAACTTGGTAGCGCGTGATCATGGGCGCGGCCGCGCCCTGCGTCGAATGCATTGGCGGCGATGTCGCCGGGCCTTGCGAGCAACCCGCGACCATCAAGCTGCAGCATGCGGTAACAACAACAGTGGCACGACTCATAACGCGTCTCCTATTTGGCACAACGCGCAGCCTTTCGCATCGATTTTATCTCTCCTGCACTCGGCGATTCCGTTCCTAAGCGGTGCAAGTTTTTTCAGATCCCGCCAATCTCGCCGTGTGCGGTTTGCCCGGCAGCGAGGCCCATGCGTCGAAGGGTAACTGTCCGCAGAGCTACGAGATCTCCGCAAATGCCGAAGGCATTGTGTTCGGCTAGCACCCAAACGCCATCGCCATAAGGCTGGACGTCGCAGGACGTTACTCCGCATTCTCGAGACCCGGGTTTCCGGTTCGCTAACGGCGTTGTGGAACCTCGACAGCGGTGAGCCCAAAAATAGCGTCGATAGGGGCGTTTGTTCGGGGGTCGGAGAGCCCGACGTGCCACTCTGGAAAGCGGCAATCAGCGATCGGATACACGTAGACGGCGCTCAGGACGGGGTGCTCAAACCTCTCGACTGTCATTGCGGCGCACCCGGAAGGACTCCGGGATCAAACTCAATGAGGTAGTGACCCGTCGAATTGTGCTTTACGGTAAACCCGCGACCGTGAATGATGCTCCCGTCCTCGCCGATGAAGCCGGCAACAGTGATGGGCGCCGTCGCGGATGTGACGAACGGGCGAAACCCACTAGCGTAAGCCGGACCGATTAGCACAATCGCAACGGCGGTAATAAGAGCGATAAGGCGGTTCACTTCTACTCCCTAGCAGGCATTGCGTCAAGTATGGCGTCAAGAGGACGTTCCTGGCCACCGTGGAGTTTTCATGCGGAGTCCGTCGTACGAGACGCAACGGACCTCCGTGGGCGCCGGCCCGTAGGGTGCGTGTCACATTTTGTCACGGACGGGTCGAAATCCCAGCCGCGTCCCGTTCCCGAAAGACATGCAAATAGCGCTCGGCCGTGGTCCTGATATCCGCGTGACCGAGACGTTTGCTCACCACTTCTAATGCTACGTTTTTATTTGCGAATAGGCTCGCGTGCGTATCTCGGAGGCAGTGTAGTGTTATAAGTTCACGCTGACGATGTGCCCGTCATAGGGCGGGAGGTCGCTGCCGTCGCCCCCGAGCGTCGCGTAGAGGTACCCGTTGGCGATGTTGAGTGGCGACTCGTCGAGCTCGGTTTTCGGCATAAGCGAGATGAGTACGGGGAATCACCCGGCCCGAATCTCCGCGCCAGTCGAAGCGTCGAGTTTGTGAACCTTTCCGTCGACACCGGGCGCGTAGATCCACGTCCCCGACGGGTCGGCGGCCAAACGGGCCAGCTGACGGCGCCGCTCTGCGTTGTCCGCGATGGCACAGCCGCCGGCGCCATCGGTACCTCTGAGGTACGTGTGCCGTAAACGGTGCCCGAACACGCCACGCAGAAAGCGAGCACTAGAACAGGAAGGGTCGCTATGAAGCGATTCACGATCTCTCCGATGGGTTGAACATGAGCGCCCCTGCGCACTAGAAAACGTTAGGGGTTAAGGCTGGGCCCCTTCGCTCCGCACTGAATCGATTCTGCGCTCCCCCCGATCCAAACCCGGCGGTATCCCGAAGCCAAGGCGGCCGATCGGGATCGTAATCCCGCGGGACCGGAGACGGTTGGGCTCCTTGGGGGCTACGGGTGCGGTCGAAGAAGCTCGCACGGATCGGCAAAGAGGTCGACCGACTCGATGAAGAGGAGGGTACGCCCGGATCGCCCCGCCGGCCAATGCACCTGAACCTCAACCATCGCAGGGAGAGATTCATGTCTACTAAATCGAGAACACAGGAGGTCGAGAAATGCCCTACCATATCAGCCGTTACGCGCTAGTTGGTTGCGTAGCTGCGGCAATGCTCGCAGGCTGCGGCGCCCTTCGACAGGCTCAGGAAGACATGCGGCGGGCGATCGGCGCTTCCGTGGGACCTTCGAGCGCAATCTTGGGCAAAGACCAGAGCCTTCTCTACGTCAGTGATCCAAAAGCTGGCGATGTTTATATGATTGCTCTGCCGTCGGGAAGATTGGTGGGGAAGTTAACTGGATTCTCTTATGCAGCGGGCGACTGCATCGACCAGCATGGAAACGTCTTCGTCGACAACGACGCGGAGAGCCAGGTTCGTGCCTACGCGCATGGCGCCAGGAGCGCCTTTAGAGTTCTCAACGATACTTCATGGAGTCCCAACGCATGTTCAGTGGACCCGAAGACGGGGAACCTCGCGGTCTGTAATATCCGGAGGACACAGACCGAAGGCAGCATTGCGGTTTACCTTAACGCCAAAGGCGGAGCGCACTACTACAAATATTCCGGCGCGGCTAACTTCTGGTATTGCACGTACGACAGCGACGGGAACCTTTTTGCCGACGCCATTGATACTGACGGAGGGCCTGGCGGCAACATCTTCCTTGAGCTACCGAAAGGCCACGGCAAGCTGCGCCCTCTTTCCTTGAGGCCCGCCATCACCGACGCCACCTCTCCCCTCTTTTGGGACGGCAAGCACCTTGCAATCGCGAGCACGAGTTCCGGTGCGATCTACCAATACAAAATCAGCGGCAACACCGGGTCCAGGGTGGCCGTCGTAAGACTTGACGATACCAGCGCAGTGTTAGGCCCGTTCTGGATTACATCGAACGGAAACGCCCAAACGCTTTACGCCCCGATCGCCGGAGGCAGCATCGAAAGCGTCGGCGTCTACCGCTATCCGGCTGGCGGCAAGCGCCTCCAGAACCTCTACGACGCCCCACTTCCATTTGCAGCGGCCGTCAGCATGCCAAAATAACGCGCCTTTGCGTGGCGAATTATTTCGTCACGGACAGGTCGGACGCGGTCGGTATCGGCTGGAATCCCCGAGCTTGGGTTCGACTTCCGGCCATCCCAAAAAGTACTGTCGTTATTTTATAGGGCGTTTCCGCCGCGCTCACACGTGCAAGACCCCACCGGACACGCCCCCCGCCGAAGGGGAAACCGAGTAGGACCTCGCATTGCCTAAGGGCGACCCGCGAGAAGGCGGGCGCGCTTCAAGAAGTTGCGAAGGAGTTAAGTATGCGGTTAAGCCTTCTAAGTGTTAGCGCCGCACTCGCTTTAGGCGTAGCACTTTCAGCGTGCAGCAACAGTAGTCCCGGCTCGTCGGCCGGCTCATTGGCCGACATGCCGGCGGCTGGCGCCCAAGTCACTTTGATGCACAACGGCCACAAATTCCTGATTCGCCCGGCGGCAGGGGTGAAGATCCTCGCAAGTCCGACGTGCGGATCCAAGTGGAGCTTCTGCTTCTACGTTTATCCAGGCGACTCTGGACCCTACGTCACAACATCCGACGGCACCTCACCACTCTACAACGTGGCGTCCATCGTCAAAGTCAAGAACAACAAGGCCGACAGGAAGTTCAAGACTTATTTCTATCCGGACCCCGGCGATCCGACCTCGCAATACATCACCTATAAAGGAAAGGGTCCGAAGAGCCCAGGAACGGTAAAATTCACCGACATCTACTGCATTGGATTCACGGCAAGCGATTGCGCCAATGGCAGCGGCAGCATCCTATACCTCGGGATCGCCCTCGCCCCGAAGACCTGATCGCTACCCAAAACATCAAACCTCAATAAAGGGGGTCCGGTACTTGCCGGGCCCCCTTCCGTTAAATCAGCGAGTTGAAGCGGGACGCTTCGAACGGCGTTCGCGCTTTACGCTTGCCTTGAGGTTCTTGGTCGGAGTTTGCGGCCGCGGCGCGATGGCGATCTCGGTCTTCCGTACTTGCCGATCGCACTTCGCGCAATGAAAGCCCAAGACGACGTCGCCGCCGCAATCGGCGTGGCGAATCTCACTGAGGTCGACTCCCTTCGTCCACCGGCGGCCCCAAGCGCGCAGTGCAAACACGGCCGGAGCGAGCTCGCGCCCCTTTTCGGTTAGCGCGTACTCATAGCGGTCGGGGCGGCTTTGATAGGGGCGCCGCTCGAAGATTCCCGCCTCTACCAGCCTCTTCAGCCGGGCGGTTAAGATGTTGTCCGCAATGCCGGTCTTTTTAAAATCTTCGAACCGCCGCGCGCCGAGCAGCGCATCGCGAATCAACAGCAGCGTCCACCACTCTCCCACGAGATCGAGCGTGCGGGCGATCGGGCATGGCATAGCAGCCAAGCTGACGTGGCGCACGCAGGTAGCGTAGCACAGCCACTTGCATCATGCAAGTACATCCGGTAGAATCTGACTTGCATCACGCTATAAACCCCGTCCCAACGGCAGAAGGAATCAAACCATGCTCGATAACTTTGACATCCTCGTTGTCGGGAGCGCCACCGCCACGCTGCTCGTAGCTATTCTCAGTAGCATCCAAGTCTCGTTCGGCTCACGCCTGATCGTCGCCGCAGTCGTTGGCGCCTGGATCGGGGTCGCGATCGCGGTAACGGCGGCCGGATCGCTTTCACCGCTCACGCTGTTAGGTTTGTTTAGCTTTCCGCTACTCGTCGCGGCTCTTCTGGCGGCGTTTCCCTCAACGCGCGCCGTGCTTGCCGAGATCCCCGTGCCGCTCATCATCGGCCTGAACGTCATCCGGGGTTTAGGCTTCTTATTTATCTTGCTCGCGATCGCCGGCCGCCTCAGCGGTCCTTTCCCTTACTTTGCGGGCATCGGCGACATGCTCACGGCGCTCTTCGCCCTTCCCGTCGCGCGGCTCGCGGCACGCACGGCGTCCAACGATCCTCGCGTCATTGCTTGGAACGCCTTCGGTATGCTGGACTTGGTCGTCGCCGTATCGCTCGCGCTAACATCGAACAACGGCTTCCCGTTGCAGCTCATCCACGCCGGAGTCGGATCGGCTGCCATCACGACGCTACCATGGTCTCTCGTGCCGTTGGTTCTCGTACCAACGTTTCTGATCGGGCACTGCATCGTTTTCGCTCATGCCCGCGCCCAGGCCGCATCGCGCGCACTCGCCCCGCAACGACTCGCGGGTGCCTGACTCAGGAGAGTGCCCCCGCCGGGCCCCCTCGCCTCCCGCGATGGAAAAGGTCGCTACGCGGCGAAACGCTGTTCGACCTGGTCGAATTTGGATCTCGGGGGGACTACAGATGGGAACCCTTGCTAGTTTTACGGTAAGCGTCGCCGTTGCCGCAGCGGTCCTCGCCGGCTGCGGCTCCTTTCAGGCCCCGGTGGCGCAAAACGCGGCCACGCAAGCGACTGTGCACCTCACGGCAATCAATTTTGCCGGCGAGAAATTCACGTCGACTAGCGTAAGCGCTTCGTGTCTCCTTACACCTGGCGGACCGCTTCTCAAATACACGGCGACGGGATCCGCGAGCGGGCCGGTAACAGGAACGTTTAGCGCCTCCGGCAACGTCCTAGACTTCGCTCTATTGAAGACGTTCCAGTTCTCCGAAACGTTTGAAGTGCAATCGGGGACGCAAACGTTTGCCGGAACGGTAAAGAAGCGCCACGGTATGGTCGGATTCAGCGGCTGTCACAAGGCGTCCAAGAGCGACTCCTTCAAAGCCACGCGCGTGGCGTACAGTGTCGATCATTCGCGAGGGAAGACGTCTATGGGCTACTCTAAGCTCCAATTCCACGAGAGCTTTTACTAGGCTCAAGCTCTGGAGTCGCGCCGANNCGGAGCCGGCGCGACTCACGCCGATCGCATGAAACAAGAGCGTTTCGTGACACGTAAGCGACGCAGATTTACATTCGCGGAGGCCCGGGCTCGCCGACGATGCCTGAAAGCTGGACCTTTCAAAGCCCTGAAACTTTGACTCGTTAAGGCAGCTCGGCTGTCCCCTTTTTATTTTTCAAGGTGAGCACGACTACGAGACCTCGTATGCAGTCGCAAAGGCTTGGTACGACCCTCTTGAAGCGCCGCGCAAAAGCTTCGTGACGTTTGCGAACTCGGCACACATGGCGATGCTGGAACAGCCGGGCCAATACCTCGACCATCTCGTGCGGTTCGTTCGACCGACCGCCGCTTTTTGACNNCTTTGGGGTTCTCGCAGTCGAGCTCGTCCTCGTGCGGCGCGAGATGAGCTTCGATGCCGTTGCCCGGATCACGCGCGTCGACGCCTGGTACGGAGTGCTCGCCGGCGCCATTCTGGTGGTGGGATTTTCCCGAGCGATTTTCGCCGCTAAAGGCTGGGCGTTCTTGCCAATCTTCGCTGCCGCGATGGCGAGGGGCTACGGCGAATTCCACTAACCGCCCCTCGCCTGCCCGGCGCAACGTTTACAGCTGGGTAAAAGACGATCACAAACCTATTGGAGGTATTTACATGCGAGCGACTTGGAAACCNNGATCTGCCCGACAGCGTCTTCGCGTATCCGAAGAAGCGCAAAGAGCCGATGACCGATGCGTCCCACGTGAGAAACGCCATCGCTCGTTACGATCAGGTGACAGGCGTGACCGCCGACGAACGCGAGCTCGCCTTCGCGAACATCAAGAAAGCCGCCAAACACTATGGCGTCGAGATGGGTGAGTCGAGCTCGTCGGAGCTGGGAACCCGGCCGAGCACTGGACGGACGGTCGCCGACCGCAAGAAGTCGGCCCGCAAAGCCGCCGCGACCCGCAAGCGCGAGAGCACCGGGGGCGCAAAGAAAACCGCTTCGCGCAAGAAGGCGACTGCGCGCAAGAAGGCGCGCAAGCGCTCGGGTTAGGTTAGTTCCAAACCTGGCGGCAGGCCTTGATGCCTGCCGCGATGCCGGCGGCGATTACCGGCGAGTCGTTGGGGGGTTTGCGTACCGGCTTCGTCCTCGCTGTCGTCCCACGCGTACCACCCGATGTAGTCGGCGCCGAAGTCGCAGAAGGCCTTGGCCTGCGCCAGCATTTCCTCGCGAGTGAGTCCTGGCTGATAATGCCGCTTGTCGTAGGGTCCCGACCACGCTTGGCCGATTCCGTAAAGCGGCGTCTTGGCGATATTCCAGCCCTGCTTTTCGAGGCTGCGCGCCATGGCCGGCAGTAGCGCCTTCATCGTCCAGTCCAACTTCTTGCCCAAGGATGGATGGCGGCGCCCAAACGGCGAGTAGTTATACCATCCGACGATGTCGCAACCGCCGTTGGAGTAGTTGGCCGCGGTACCCGGATCCCAGTTGATCTTTCCGGGTTTGGCTACTCCGGCTCCGAAGCCGCATATCGCCGGCCTCCGGGGCGTCTCTGCCACGATCAGCGCGTGAATCTTTGCAAGCAGCTCGCGCGCGCTTCCCGGATCCCAGGCCGGCCAGTCGTCGAGCACCCAATAGGCGGCGACGTAGGTGCGATCGGCATCGCGCTTCAGCAACGCCGTGACGTCGCGTAAGACGACCGCTTCGCTCTTGATGTGGGGGTCTTCGTCGGTGCGGCAATAGTAGTTCTGCGAATAGCTGCTGGGAGGTGGTTTGACCGTATGCGTTCGATGGCACTCCCAATAAAACAAGATTCCGGAGATGCCGGCGTCCACGACGTCGATCGAATGGGCCCGCAGCGCCGCCTCCAAGGCGCTCTTGGGCGCCGGCGACCCGTCGTACAGGACCGTCGTGCTGATGCCTTCACTGGCCGCCTTCGCTGCTCGCTTCGGCGTATCGACGCTAAAGCCGATGGTCGAATGGTCTTGGAGACCTGGCGTTTTCGCGGAGCCGATGGCTTGCGGCGGTACGGCCGGCGCCTGCGCCGCCGTACAACCGGCAACTGCGAGCATCGCGACAAGCGCCGCAACGCGGCCGCGCATCGTCACTTCTTACATTTTATGAATAAGCGTAGTCGTATCCGGACCGATCCCACTGATCTCGATAATCGCGTCCGTCTTGGCCATCGCGTAGTGGTGAAGACCGGCCGGAACCGAAACGACGTTACCTGGACCCAGCGTCATCATTTTAGCGGTGTTCATCGCATCGCCGATCCCGAACATCATCACGCCGCTAATAACGGTAACGGTCTCACGCATGGCATGAAAGTGCGCGGGAACGCGGGTACCCGCTGGAACTTTCAAAAGGTACGCATAGTATCCGCCGGCCCCACTCGGATTGCCGACGATAGGCGCCATCTGCGTCCCCTTCAACGGGCTCGCTTGCCAGGTGGCCGCCTGCGAGTTAACGACTATCGGGGTGCTGGCGGCCGGCGCGGTCGCGCACAGGGCGGCAAACGCCGCGGCCGTCAGTACACAACGAGAAAGCATGTTCGGTACCTCCTGCAGCGGCTTTTCGGCAACCGGCCCCCATCTACTTGGCGTGCGGCGCCATAATCGCGGCCAGCATGTCGGGCGTGCCCTCGATGCGCTCGAGATGCGGGTAACGGATGCCGTCGTGGTAGTCGAGCGACAACGTCTGGAACCAACCGGTTTGAGAGGTAATGAGCGAAATCGGGGAGCTGGACTGCTGCGCCCTTTTGAGGGCATACTCCAAAACGTCGGAGGAAAACTCTTGGTTGTTGACCGCGAGAATGTGCATCCCCGGCGCGAGCCCGGCACGCCAGGCCGGCGAGCCGTCGCGCACGTCGTGCACGACACCCTTGGCGTTCAGGTCGGCACCGTAGGAATACCACCCCGTGATCCCGTGGTCGTCGGCTTCGTTTGCCGTGATGAAGGCGTTAGGTTTTTCGCTGTAGACGAACCTCCACCCGGCGCGCGCGAGCTCGTCTGAGGGCGGATGAACGCTCCTGCGATAGACGTACTTGTCAAACAATGCATGCCAGTCGTACGGCTCAACCTGCTCGAGCAGTGCCTCGATCTCGGCGCGCGTATAGGTTTTCACGATCGGTCCGGTTAGCGCCGGCTCCGTGTACCGATGCAGGAAAGTATCCAGCGAGCGCGCGCCGTGCGAGCGCTCGCGAATGATCGTATCGACGTCTAACCAAACCAGCTCGCCCTCGGTATAGAAGTCGTTTGCGTTGCGCCGTATCGCGCCGTAGTCGCCACGCGCTACGTAGTAATACGGCGCGCCCGTGGTGAGGTCGATCAGCGGCGTCGTCGCGCGACCGGTCTCGGTATCCATCTCGGAATAGAGCGTCGCGAGATACTCGGGATACTGCTTAGGCTCTCGAATGCCGGCGCGAAACGAAAGCAGGTCGCCCAAATATTGATTCATGCCCTCGTAGACCCAGAGCAGATCCGTCAGCTGAGGCACTTGAAAGTTCGGTGTCGTCAGATCCGCCGGCCGGCGGTACTTACCGTTCCAGGAGTGCGAAAACTCGTGAGTTATGAGGTCGCCGTTCGCGAGCGATTCATCCGCGTCGGTTAGGAAATCTTCGGAGGCCCGATCGTCGCTGGATTGATGGTGCTCGATGCCTTGGAAGCCGATCGCGTCGCTGAGCGACAGCAACGCGTGATAATCGGCGAAATGGCGCGAGCCGTATAAGGCGAAGGCCTCATCGGGCACGCGCTCGTACGCGCGCAGCAGGCTTCCTGGAATATCGAGGTCCTGTGGACGATCGGCGAATGCGTCGAGTTGGACGAACGCGGAGGCGTCTTGCCACAAATTCCACTTCCGCACGTAGCGCCCCAGATCCAGAGGCGAGTCGACGAGCACGTTGAGCGGCGTCATCGCGAAATCGACGCGGTTGCCGCTTTGCGTCGCGCCGCGCAGCGCCGTCGCGAAGTCCCAGCCGGGAGGCAGCACGATGCTAGGCTTGACGAAATACCGGTGCGAGTCGATGCCCTCTTGGTAGAGCAGCGCTCGATTCCAGTTCACGATTGCCAGTGAGTGCGACGACATCACATCGTCCGGCGCGTTCATCAACACGTAAAGGTCTGCGTCGATCGAACCGGCGCCGGCTGGAACGTAGACGTGAAAGGCGTAGAGGTCGTTCGGATCGCGACGCCAGTCGAGTAGCGCTCCGCCGGCGGAGATGCGCAGGGCGGCGAGATCGTTGAGCGGGCCGGTTGGGCCGTGCTCGCCGGGAATCCATTTTGGGTAGACGACCGTAAAGCTTCCCGCGGACGCCGGTATCCGTTCGCGGACCTCCATGATGCCGTCGGCCGCGCGCGAGGCATCGAGGACCAGCGTTGCGGGGTCTTGCTCGGTAGCAAGCGACGGCTTCGCGACGAACTCGGCGGCGGAGGCGAGCGCCGGCGCGAGCAGCGCCAGGAGAATCAAGGGGATGGCGGGGCGTAGCATTTCGTGCCGCTTCGCATCGCCGATTATCGGGCCCCCCTGGGCGACGCAAGCAGGTCCGCCGATGGAGAACCACCAAGAGCCTATCGCTCTTTCATCCTTCCTTATCGAACGGAGGTCGCTCTACTACGTGAAGATCGTGGTGACGATTAAGCTCGTCCCCAATCCGAACGCTGAAAAGCAAATCGATCCGCAGACGAAGCGACTCGTACGCACCGGTGTAGAAACCGTGCTCAATCCCTACGACGCGTATGCGCTCGAGGCAGCGTTGCAGCTCAAAGAACGCGCCGGCGGCGACACCACCGTCACGATCTTTTCGATGGCGCCGGATTCGTTGAAGGAGGGGTTGCGCAAAGCGCTGGCAATGGGGGCCGACGACGCGGTAGTGCTCAGCGACGAAGCGCTCGAAGGCAGCGACGTTTCGGCGACGGCGTACGCGATGGCGGCGGCGTTACGGACGCTGAAGTTCGATCTGCTCGTCGTCGGCGGTCTTACGGACGACAGCAGCACCGGTGCCGTTCCGGGGGCGCTGGCCGAGCATCTCCGCTTGCCCTGTATCACCAACGCGCGCAAGGTTGAGATCAAGGGTGACGCGATCGAAGTCGAGCGCGAAACCGATTCGGGGTATCAGACGGTTCGCGGCCCCCTCCCGGCGCTGCTTACAACCGCGCTCACCTTTGGGGAGCCGCGTTACGCGTCGCTCAAAGGCATCATGGGCGCCAAGAAAAAGAGCATCGCTACGATCTCGTTGCGCGACCTCTCGCTCGATCGTCCGGTGGGCACGGCCGGCTCGAAGACCGAACTGCGCAGTTTCGCGCCGCCCCCCGTTCGTGGCAAAGGCAAGGTTGTCGAGGCAAGCGACGGGCTTTCCGGCGCGCAGGCAATCTTCGATTTCCTCGCCGAGAAGAGGCTCGTCTGAGCGTGAAAAACGTTATCGCTTACGCGGAACACCGGCACGGCGAGACTCGCAAGGTTACTTTCGAGCTGGCCAGCGAGGCCGGCAAGATTGCCGCGGCGCTCGGGGGCAAGGCACACGCCGTCGTCTTAGGACCGGGTTCGGAACGGTTGGCCGAGCAACTGAAGACCTACCCGCTCGACACGATATTCCTCAACGATGACGCCGACGTCGAAGCCTTTCTGCTGGACCCGATCGTCGATTATCTCGAAGCTGCGGCAAGGATCGCCGGCCCCTCCTTGATCCTGATTCCAAATACGCTCTCCGGCCGCGACGTCGCCGGGCGTCTGATGGCGCGTTTGGACGCCGGCATGGTCGCCGACGTCGTCGAGCTGAAGCCCGATCAAGGCGCTGTGGTCTGCACCTCGCCAAAGTTGGGCGGCGCGCTGATAACGCAATGTGCCTTGCGCCCCGCCGATTATGGCATCGTGACCGTTCGGCCAAATGCTTTCGCCGTGCAAGCCGGGGGTGCCGGCGCGCGCCTCGAGCCGCTCGCCAAATCAGTGGGCAAGAGCTATCGCGCCGCGATCGAGAGCGACGTCGAGGAGGGCGCCGGCGAGCTTGCGCTCGAGGAGGCCCCCGTCGTGGTTGCGGGCGGGCGAGGGCTTGGCGGGCCGGAACCTTTTGATACGTTGCTGAAACCACTGGCACGGGCTTTGGGCGGCGCCGTCGGCGCTTCGCGGGCCGCGGCCGACGCCGGCTGGGTGCCGTATAATCTTCAGATCGGGCAGACCGGAAAGACCGTCACGCCGACCCTCTACATCGCCGTGGGGATTTCCGGTGCGATTCAGCACAAAGTCGGCATGCGTGCCTCCGGAACGATCGTCGCGATCAATAAGGACGCGGCATCGCCGATTGGCGAATTCTCCGACCTGCTGGTTGTGGGCGACGCCTTCCGCATCGTTCCCGAACTGACGAAACTTGTCGAAACCTCTAAAGGAAGTCTTTCTTGAAACGAATCTCACTGATCGCACTGATCGCACTCGCCTTCGGCCTCGGCATCGCTACGACGACGCCTTCCGCGCAAGCCGGGCTGTTCGGAGGCAAATCCGGAACGCCGAGCCCGTCTCCCTCGCCCTCCGCGCTGCCGACGGCAAGCCCCGAACCGCCGTCGATCGCGATTCCGCGTTTGACTGCGAAGCTCAAAGCGAATCCGACCGATCAGCTTGCTATGGCGCAGCTCGCGGCCGAGTACCTTCAGGTGAGCCGTCCCGATATCTCCATCCAGTACACCCAGCATCTGCTGCAGCTGGGTGATAAGACGGCGCAGGTATTCTACTACGACGCCCTGGGGCAAGAGCAGCTCGGCAATGGTGTGGCGGCTTTGAACGACCTGGAGGAAGCCTCCAATCTCGATCCGACAAATTTGAGCGTGCTGGCGTCCCTCGCGGACCTGTACATCCGGGCGCAGCGGCCAAACGACGCCGAGCGCATTGCGCGGCGCGCGGTCACCTTCAACAAGACCGATCCGGGGGCATTGATGACGCTTGGAAGCGTCTATGCCGCCGAGCAGCATTACGACGATGCCCGCGCGCAGTTTGAGGCGGCGCTCGCGCTGAACCCAAAGGACCCAGCGCCGATCTTCCAAATCGCGACCACGTACGCGCAGCAAAATAACATTCCGCTGGCGCTGCAGACGATCGCGCGGGCGTTGGCGATCGATCCTCGTAACATCCAAGCCCTCGTCTTTAAAGCGGACCTTTATGCGAAGCAGCACGACGACGCGCATACGAGCGAGGCGTACGACGACGCGGTCGTCGCCGCCCCGACCGACGGCCAAAAGGTTGCCATCATGATTCGTAAGGCGGCGTATTTCGTCCAAGAAAAGAAGGATGCTCAAGCCGTCGCGATCTTTACGCAAATGGCGCAGACGTTTCCGAAGGTTGCCGCCGGGTTCGCCGCTTTCGGCGATTACTATGCTTCCGTCCGCCAGTTCGACCGGGCGATCGCGCAATGGCAAGCGGCACTGGCGATCGATCCGAACGACTCGGGTGCGTTGCTCGGGATGGGCGAGGTCGCGATGCAAAGCGGCAAGCTGAACGACAGCATTACGTATCTGCGCCGTTACACGCAAGTCTCGCCGGACGCGCAGGGCTTTGCGATGCTGGGTCAGGCGTATTCGCGAGTCCGCGATTACTCCGGCGCGCGCGACGCCTGCGGGAAGAGCTTTGAGATTCAGCGCTCCCCGGCGACGTTGAGCTGCGTTGCCGGCGCAGACTTCGAGTTACGGAACTTTAAAGAGGCGGCGCAGATCTTCGACGCCCTCAACAGCGGGGCGCACAGCTTTCTCGATGCAAATCCACCGTTGCTCTATATGGCCGCAAAAGCGTATGCGAGTTCGAACCAATGCTCGAAGGCGGTCGCCGCTTATAAGCGGCTGCTGCCGATGATGAAGAAGGGTACGAAGGACTACGCGACGGTGCAAAAGGCCGCCGCGGATCCGTGTAAGCCTCCGACCAGTAAGAAGTCCGGCTGAAGTTCGTCGTCGATCCCCTTTACGGGGATCATCTGCGCAACGTCGTCCATCCGGAGCGGCCCGATCGCGTTGAAGCCGTCGCACGGCGTCTGGCAGCGGACGGCGTGCTCGTCGACTGCCTCGCCGCTCGCGATGCCAGCGATGACGAGATCCTGCGGGTGCACGCGCCGGCGTATCTCGAACTCGCCCGGCGCGAGACCGAAGGGGCTCTCGAGGCTCGATATCTTTCGACCGGCGATACTCTGGTGGACGCGAACTCGCTTCGCGTGGCTCGCCGCGCGGCCGGCGGCGCAATCGAGGCCATGCTCGCGAGCGTTGAAGGTAAAGAAGCGGTCTTCGCGCTGGTGCGCCCTCCCGGCCATCATGCCGAGCCCGATCGCGGCATGGGCTTCTGCCTCTTCAACAACGTCGCAATTGCGGCGCGCGCCTTCCAGGCCGCCTCCGGGGGCCGCGTTCTCGTCGTAGACTTCGACTACCATCACGGGAACGGCACGGAAGCGGTTGCGGGCGACGGCCTCTCCTACGTCTCGACCCACGCCTATCCGGCCTATCCAGGAACCGGCGCGCGGAGCTACCGTCGTTCCGCGGATTTAATCGTCAACGCTCCGCTGGCCGCCGCCGGAGTTTCAACCGAAGCGTTCGTCGCCTTGTGGCAGTATCTGTTGCCTGCCGTCGCGCGCATCGCACGCCCAGACTTGCTGATCGTGAGCGCGGGATTCGATTATGTTGCCGGCGATAGCGTGGGTGATCTTGGGGTCGACGTGGATGCCGCCACGCCGCTGGCAGCGGTGATACGGGAGGTTGCCGCCGAGCATTGTGGCGGATCGGTCGCGTATGTTTTGGAGGGCGGCTACGGCATCGCGGCGCTGACTCGCTCGATCGCGGCTATTGCAGCGGTGAGCGACGGAGCGCAGCCCACATCCGGAGAGGCCGACCGTACCTCGATTCCTTCGGACTTGAGCCAAGCGCTGCACACTTTTCTGCGCGCTCAGGGAAGCTTTTAACATAGGTGCCCGGTCGGTTGCTTACGTTCTTGCCGCAGAGCATTCAGCGTTCTCAGGAATTTCTCAAGGAAGCATAAAAGCGAGTGCGAACTAGCCCGCTTTAACGACGGGCGAAGGCCCGAAACCGTGCGCTCTTTTGAAAAATTCAGGAGGTACGCTATGGTACGGAGATCACTCCGGCATCTCGTTACGGCGCTGACACTGCTCGTTGCATTCGTTTGCCAGGAAACATGGGCACTGGCCGGCGTGACGGGCGGTCTCACGGGAAACGTCACCGATGCCGACACGTCTGCTCCCGTTGCAGGAGCGCAAGTTACCGCGACGAGCCCCTCGCAGTCCGCCACAACGACGACGGACGCCGCGGGGCACTTCGGTTTTCTGACGCTCGGGCCGGACACCTACACGATAAGCGTCTCAAAGAGCGGTTATCAATCGGTGAGCGTTCCCGGGCAGGTTGTTTTTGCCGACACCGTTCAATCCGTGGCGGTGCGCGTGCTCAAGACGCTGCGGACGATCGCACACGTTACCTCGACCGCGGGTAGCGCTTTAGTCAAGTCCGGCACGACGTCTGACGTTTATTCAATCAACGCCTCGACGCAGGCCTCCGCCGCCGCGCTGGGCGGCGGCGGACTCATCAATCAGGCCTATTCCGCGATTTCGACCGTTCCGGGCGCCTATGTCATTCCAAACCAGACCGGGTACTACGCGACGATCAATATTCGCGGCGGCGACTACGACCAGGTCGGCTACGAGTTCGACGGCGTACCCGTCAACCGTTCGTTCGACAACTATGCGTCGAGCTCGGCCTCGTCGCTGGGCAACGCGGAAGTCCAGGTCTATACCGGCGCCAATCCCGCGAACTCCGAAGGCCAAGGCCTCTCGGGCTTCGTCAATCAGGTCATTAAAACCGGAACCTTTCCCGGCTACGGGACGGCGAATCTAGGAATCGGAACGCCATCGTTCTATCATCGAGCGGCAATCGAAGTCGGCGGATCGACGCCGGATCGGCTCTTTTCGTACTACGTGGGCATCGCCGGCCTCAACCAATCGTACAGCTACATCAACGGTAATAACGGCTCGGAGTACGATAATTGGCTCGGTCCGGTAATGGGCATCGTCGGCAACCCTCTCCGCTCCAAGACTCCCAACCCGTACAGCCAAAACTTTGCGCCCGGGTGGTCGCTATTTTACGGTGGCCTGGGGAATACGTATTTCCCGCTCGGACCGATTAACTGGCCGAACAACGACGCGTCTCTCGGGACGGCGTCGATCTACGGGCGCGACACGGTCGTCAACCTCCACATCGGCATTCCGCATCGCAACGACGCGGGTCGCGACGACATTCAGCTGCTTTACGACGATGAGTCGCTGAAAAATCAATTCTATTACGGTGCCAACGCCTTCGCCTCGCCGTTTTGCACGGGAGCAGCCTCGCTCTCGGGAGCCAACTGCATGTACGCCGTCAACGGCGAGACGCTCTCCACGCTGACCAACGGCGGCGTTCCGTACGGGACGTCCGTCCCGGTGACGTTCACGAACACCTACACCTGGGGATGTGGATCGTCCATCGGCAAAACGTTCAGCTCCACGGGACTCAACAGCCTAGGAGCATGCGTGAAGCCCTACGGTTTTCCGAACGGCACCAACGTCGGCTCGCCGACGAATCCTTCCGTAATACCCGCCGGATCGCCGGATAATTCGTATAACGACACCGCCATCACGAAGATCCAGTATACGAAGAACTTCGGCTCGAGCGCGTTCCTCCGTCTCTACGGCTTTACTTTCTACAGCGACTGGTTCCTCAATGGCCCCTACAATACGGGCTTTTGCTACTTCTTCTGTCCGCTCGCACCCGACTACGAGTTGAACACGCACTCGCGGGGCCTCAGCCTCGAGTTCCAAGATCAGCTCAACGCGCAGAATCTGCTCACGGTTGCGGGTTCGTTCACGACGGCGCGAATCGTGCGTGACAACAACGGCTTCTATAACCTCGGCAGTGAAGGCAACTATGCCAACATCGTAAACGCAAAGGACCCATACGGCGGGTACTGCTTCGCAGCTCCGCCTTTCAACGGGCCAAGCGACGTAGCCAATTGCCACGGAACCATGGTCGCTCTCGGTCCGGGCTACAGCGTAGCGCCTTTTAGCGGAACGACCACAAGCGGAACGAAATACTCAGAAACATGCGCGATTCCGGGCAAGCCGCAAGACGGCAGCGCCTGCACGTACATGATTTCGGAGAACGGGCTCAACGGAACTTACAGCGGCACCATTCCGAACTTCTATGGCGCCTCCATCACCGACCAATACCGCCCGACGGACAAGTGGCTGTTGAACGTCGGCCTCCGGCTCGATAGCTTCGGTTTCATCGGTGAGAACACGGCCGCTCCGCCTCTCGGCGGCTCGGTTGCCGCGCGGCAGTTCTGGTTTAATGCCTATAATCTGGACAACTGCGTGATCAACTCGACCGGGGCCCCGGAAGCCAATCCGAGCCCGGGAACGGCGTGCCCGTCGGGCTCGCATGCGGCCAACGTACAGAACGCTCCAGCAAATTTCACCTACAATATCTACCAACCTCGCGTTGCGGGAACGTATACGTCGAATCCCAACGACGTCTTCCGTTTCTCCTACGGCCGCTATACGGAAGCGCCAAACACGGCTTTCGAGCAGTACAACACACGCCAGGAGGACCTGGCGGATTACATCGGCTCGCATTTCCTGCAGTTCGGCCGTAACAGCCCCGGCTATCCGATTCTGCCGCCGACCTCGATCAACTACGACCTCTCGTGGGAGCATCACGTAAAGAACACCGACTGGTCGTTCAAGCTGACGCCGTTCTTGCGGCAGACCCAAGATCAAATCCAGCAGTTCTTCCTGATCCCGCAAAACGGGTTCGTCTCCGGCTTGAACGTCGGCAGCCAGCGCAGCGAGGGCGTCGAGTTCCAGCTGCAAAAGGGTGACTTTTCGCGCGACGGCATCTCCGGACTGCTCTCGTTTGCCTACACCAACTCCTACGTCCACTATGGGCCGATCGCCGCGGGTGCGTCGGGATCGACGGTGCTCGCGCCGATCAACAGCTCGATCGCTCAGTACAATGCTTACACGAAGTACTGTGCGATGCATCCGGGGGGCCCGAACACCATGTGCGGAGGCAGCACGACGCAAAACGGCCCGGCGAACGCGTGCTACAACCACGACGGAATGCCCGAGGCCCCACTGCCGGGCGGTGGCTGCAAAGCGGGCTATATCGCGAATCCCTATTGGAACGCAGCGCCGCAAGCGCTTATCAACACGGGACAGAACTTCCCGACGTACGACACGTTCCCGGGCTCGCTCGGACTCGCCGCGCAAGGCTTCGGCTCGCCGTACGTTGGAACCGTGTTGGTGAATTACAAGCATCAGCGGTTCGCAATAACGCCGTCGATGCAGTTCCAAGGCGGTGGCAAGTATGGCATCCCGATTACCGAGGCCGGTATCGACCCCGCCAGCGGTTGCGGTTATCCACTCTTCGGCGACCGTTACAATGCATCCAAGTGCCTGGGCGTCGTCGACATTCCCAATCCGTTCACCGGCGTGTTCGATCCGATCGGCGGGTTCACGGAACCCAACGAGGTGATCGCCAACTTGCAACTCTCCTACGACGTTAGCCCGCGGATCCAGCTCGTCGGACAGCTCACCAACATCGTGAACTATTGTTGGGGCGGTACGAAGACGCCGTGGACCTTCAATGACGGCAACATCTGCTCTTACTCCAACGTACAGGGTACGGTCTACCCCGTCGCACCGTACGGGACGGCGGGCGCGATCGTCAATCCGCCGGGCTATCCCGGCTCGCAAATCCAGCCGTTTCGGAAGTTCCCCTACGAGCCGCAGCTGGGGCCGGCGATCATCTCAGCGCTGAACGGCTCGTATAAAACGCCGCTCCAGTTCTACATCACGGCAAACCTCAAACTGTAAGCGATAACGCGCTTTAGGAACTGCGAGGCCTCCGTCGTATGGCGGGGGCCTCGTCGTGCGGCTTCGTTACGGGGTGATCGTTGTGGCGATGTGTTGGAGCTCGGCTTTGCCGAGCTCTCCGACAAGCGTGTAGTAGAGCGTTCCGTCGTTCCACGTAAGCAAGGCGACGGTCCCGTCTTCGGCGTATTGCGCGGGCCGGCCGCCGACGTTAAGCGCGTCGGGATGGAACGGAGCCATGTCGGGGGTTACGGCGGTTGCGGTTTCAAAGAGCGACACCGTCTGGATACCGTCGGAATAGAGCAGCTGAACGGTTCGGATCCCGCGCAGCTCGACGAGATCGCCGTCGAGCGGCGAGAAGCCGTCGGGCAGTGCCGGTTTGCGCGCGGCGAAACCGGCGCTGCGAACGACGCGATCGGGATCGTTTGAAGATCCGTTCACTCGCTGGGGTTGCACGATGGCGTAGCCTTTCGGAAGGTCGAACACCGCTGGTGAGACGGGCGCGTAACGAACCTGGTCGAGTCGGGTCTCGCTGATTATCCCGCCGCCGGCGGCAAACTCTTGTTTGTCGAGCACGATCTTGGTTTCGCGATCGACCCGCACGAACAACGCCGGACGATTCGTGTGCTTGTTGATCAAAAGGGCGTCGATCGTCGGCCGGCCCCCGAAAGTTCCGTTATGGCGCCAAGCCGTTCGATAGTTTGCGCGTATCAGGGCTTCACGGTCGCGCAGCGCGGGGCCGGTCATAAGGGTATCGCTCCGCGTCGCGATGATGCGGTGATTCTTGGCATCGATCGAGAACTCTAGGTCTCCCTTGGCGATCTCAGAGTCGCCGAAGAACTCCGGCGGCGAGCTGTACGTGCGTCGCGTAAGATCGGGTGCGCGATGCTCGATTCGGTAAACCGACGAGACGGCGGCGCGGTTTCCCATGCGTACGACTTCCACGATACCGCTGTAGGAAACCGTAGTGGGCGCCGCGAGAACTTGCGAAAGCAGCGGCACGCCGGCGTCGCTGCGAGAGCCGGCGCCCGCCGGCGTTACACCGCAGGCCAGTAACGCGAGCGCGGCGAGGCTAGCGCGGTTTAACATCGTTGGCCAACGTTTGCGGTATCGGATCGTCTGCGGAGAGCGGCGTCGCGGCGTCGAGCGTCGCGTAGTTCTCGACGTAGTAGCCGGCGTCAATGGTCGCGGCGTGTGCCGGACCGTGCGCGACTTTGATGCTGAAAAAGAGAAACGCGGCAATGGCGATCGCCACCGGCACGGCAATTGCCGGACGAAGCGCGGCGCTCAAACGCTCCCAAACCGTCGGCGGGCGGCTTCGCAGCTGTGCCCATATCCCGGAAACGACGCTCGGCGGCAACTCACGTTCCTGCGCTCGCGCGTGGGCGCGCAAGGTCTGCGTCAGCGAGACCTCCGCGTCGCGAGCATCGGCACATTCGGGGCAGCCGGCGATATGCGCCGCAATAGCGGCGCTACGAGCTGCCGGCAGCTCTTCATGCAGATAATCGACGAGCTCGTCGGGCGTCGGATGTAATTGACTCATGATGGCGATTTCATATAACGAGTGAGAAGCCCACGCAGCTGTCCACGAGCGCGATGAAGGCGCGAGCGCACCGTACCGACGGTGCATCCAACGATCTCCGCGATCTCTTGGTAGCTGTACCCTTCAACGTCGGCGAGCAGCACGATTTGACGCTGTTCGGTTCCCAAGTCAGCGAGTGCCTTTGACACGGGTTCGCTGAGTTGACTTTCGACGTATTCCTCGATTGGCTCGACTGCGAGGGGGCGGCCGCCACCGTATTCTTGGAGCTCATGATCTTCCGGAATCTCCTCTTGATAACGTCCTTTGCGGCGGCGAAGTTCGTCGCGATGAAGATTCGAGACAATTCGATAGATCCAGGCGAGGAAGGAGGTCCCGGGTTTAAAGCTGCGCCAGGCGCGATAGACACGAATGAAGGCTTCTTGGGAAAGGTCGCGGGCATCCGCCTCATTCTGGGTCAGACGGTAGGCGTAGTTGTAGGTCGCCTTGCCGTATTCATTGATGGCGCTCTCCAAGAAGGCCGTCTGTTCCATCGAGCGGCTACGCTTCCGTGCTCCGCTCGCAAGCTCCGCTTAGCTTCTCGACGCCCAGAGCACGCGCGCGACCGCCCACATGCCGAGGGCCGCGAGGACGGTCAGGAGCGCGAAAAGTGAGAGCTCCAACAGCGCGATACCGGCGAATTGGCTGCCGCCGCAAATGGCAATCGCGCCGGAGACCAACGCAAGTTTGAACCGTTCGAACGGATTGCCGGCCAATCCCGAAACGGTCCGGGCCGCAGCAAGAACTCCCGCGGGATCCCAGCCGCCGCTTTGCACGATCGAGGCGACTCGACCCGTCGGCGCGACGATGAAAAGCTTATCGTTGTGAAGAAAGTTGTCGGAGCTCAGGCGCATCGAACTGATGCGGAACTCGTCGAGCAGATGCTGGACCGTCGAACCGGTGCCGGTCAGCAGCGTCCAGCTTCCGGTTCTGGCGCCGTAGGAGGCGCCGTAGTCGCGCAACACTGCCGGTGAGTCGTACGGCGGGTCGAGCGTTATCTCTGCCAGAGCAAATCGTTCCGGATCGAGCCGGCTCTGCAGGTACGCAAACTTGCCGCTAATCGCTGGGCAGAGATCACGATCGGGACAGCGCGTGAAGACGAACGAGAGCAGCAGCGTTTTTCCCGCGAACGCGCGATCGAGCGCAACCGGGTTGCCATTCTGATCGACCAGCTCCGCTGCCGGTAATGCGCTTCCGATCTCGACGGGGACGACGCGACCGGAATCGGGGAGGCCCGGCGCAAAGACTGCTGCCGGCAGCGGATCGAGCAGCGTCGGCGGTGTTGTCGAGGGATCGAGAAACGCATCGACGCTCGTACCGCTGCGAAAGCTCGCCGGCCGGGCAAAGGCGTACCGCCGTATTTGCGCCGGCATCATCTTGGGTACCGGATCGGTGCGCACGATCGCCGTGCGGTCGCCGAGCGTATCGATCACGACGCCATGAATGGGGATGAGCGCGAGCAATACCGCCAGCAGCATATCGCTATTGTACATCCGGGCGGACAGGGGTTCGTCGAGATTGAGCGCAACGAAGGAACCGGTGAATGCCGCTGTCCTGATCCTTCGTATTCTCTTAGGTGGCTTGCTCTTGGCTGCCGGAGGGCTCAAAGTGGGCCACGCGTCGAGCCTTGCAGCGAGCATCGCGGACTTTCGGCTGCTTCCGGCGGCGATCGTCGGCCCGCTCGCGTTGGCGTTACCCTACCTCGAGTTACTGTTGGGAGCCTATCTGATCGCCGGCCTCTTCACTCGAATCGCCGCCGCGATCGCCGCATTCGAGTTCTTGATTTACGCGGTGGCGATTGCTTCGGCCGTGGTGCGCCGTATCCCGGCGGGCTGCGGCTGCTTCGGCCCCAAGGACACCGCACTCGCCGATTGGCCGCACGTCGCTTTTGATCTCGCGCTTGCTGCGGCCAGCGGCGTGGTGGCGTTCGCCGCGCCGGGCGCGCTCGCGATCGACAGGATGCTCCGCCGCGTATGAATCGGCGAGCGCTTGCAGCTATTACGACCGTAGTGGTCGTTGCCATCGTCGTGGTGGCGGTGGTCGTTTATTCCAGAGGCCCGACGCATGGCTCGGTGCAGATTGCCTCGCAGTCGCCGGTCGTCGGCAAGGCGCAGGAAGGGAAGACGGCGCCGCAGTTCGAGGTTGCGACGACGGCGGGTTACTTCGATCTGAGCAAAACGCACAAGCCGGTCTTCCTGGAAGTCTTCGCGACGTGGTGCCCGCACTGTCAGCGAGAAACGGCGATCATCGACAGGCTCTATGCCGAATACCATAACCGCGTGGACTTCGTCGCCGTCTCAGGAAGCGATACCGCGATGGACGGCACCTCGGCCTCGTCGGAACTCGACGTTCTCACTTGGATTCGCCAGTTCCACGTGAAGTATCCGGTCGCGTACGACCCGATTCTCAACGTGGCGAATCTCTATCTGCAGGGCGGTTTTCCGACCATCGCCATCATCGGCACCAACAAGAAGATTCGGTATCTCGACGACGGCGAGATTGCCTACGGCGAGTTGGACTCCGCGCTTAGGTCCGCTCTTCGCTAGGCTCCTAGGTGCCGGCTGGAAATGTGTAGTTCGGCGGCGGGACGACCGGCGTCCCGACCTCGAGCACGATCTGCTGATGCGCTCGCAACGGAATCGCCGTTAGGTCGCCATCGTACTTCATTCCATTGACGTAGGCGGTAACGGTGCCTTTCAAACCCGCAACGTCGTCGGGCTGCAGCGGCTGTCCCCAGATATCGAACAACATGCCCAGCAGGAATGGGCCGCCCTGCGGAGGCGCAATGTCGGGCGCCTCCACGTGAATGATGCCGCTGCCATCGTGCGTGTGAATCCAGTAGAGGCACGGGCCGGCCGGATTGGGCGCAAATCCGATGTACTGCGGCACTTGGATCTGCTTGCCGTTATAAAAAAGCGAGAGGTGCGTGTGCACGTGCAGCGTCGCGTATTCCTGCGTACCGCAGCCGATGCCGTCGACGACTTGCCCGCGCCCGCCCTGTAGCGAATCGGGATACTTTGGCTTAAAGTATTTTGATCCGACCGCTACACCGGCGGCGAGCACGATCGGCTTCTGGCTCGCGTTGGGGCCGGGCGTCGGCGTCGCGTAGGCTTGTTGGACGCTGCGATTCTCCCACCAGTTATAGCCGGCGAAGCCAAGGATGATCGCCACGAACGCAATCCCGACGCCGATATAAATCGGGCGCATTGGATCGCGTCGCGGCGGAGGGGCGGCGCCGCTGCGTCCTTGACGCCGGCGCTCGGCACGACTGGGTTGTGGCATGGAGTCCCTTCTACGACGGAGCCTTGAGCGGTGCGGCGATCGGAGCATCGGCGAGCTCGAGCGTCCGCTGTGGAACCAAATAGTTCGTAACGTAATCGGTGACGGCGTCGGCAAGCGGTGTACTAGGCCGATCGTAGCCCGTCGCACGTAGGCGTTCGACGCGGGCACAGGTGTAATACTGATACTTGCCGCGCAGCACGTTCGGCATCTCGACGAACTCGATGCGCTCGGGCAGCTCGAGAGCGTGGAAGATCGGCCGCACCAACTCCAGCCAGGTCTGCGCGGAACCCGTCCCGACGTTGTAGAGGCCGACGGCATCCGATTCGGCCAAGTGCAGCGTCATCGCGACGGCGTCCTTGACGTAAATGAAATCGCGCCGCTGTTCGCCGTCACGATACTCCGGCCGGTAACTCTTGAAAAGCCGGACGCTGCCGGCCTCGCGAATCTGTTCGTACGCTTTGTGGACGATGCTGCGCATGTCGCCCTTGTGATCCTCGTTTGGCCCGAAAACGTTGAAGTACTTCAGGCCGCAGATGCGCTCGGAGAGCCCCGTCCGGCTCGCGTAGAGATCAAAAAGCTGTTTTGAGTAGCCGTAGGCGTTGAGCGGGTGCAGCGCGTGCAAGTCGCATTCGTCGGAAAGCTCGGCTTCGAGGCCGCCGTAGGTGGCTGCCGACGAAGCGTAGACGAACCGTGCCTGATGCTCGACCGCCCAATGCGCCAAGTTCTTGGTGTATTCGTAGTTGTTGCGCAGGAGGTATCCGGCATCGCGCTCGGTGGTTGCGGAGCACGCGCCGAGGTGAACGATCGCGGAGATCTTGCCGAGCGAGCGGCCCTGGGTCGCCCGGGCGGCGAAGTCGTCGGCGTCGAGGCAATCGGCGAAGCGCAAAGGGACCAGATGCCGCCACTTCTCCGAGGAGTCCAGGCGATCGACGACCAGGATATCCTCTAGTCCGCGCCGGTTCAGGGCCCAAATGACGGCGCTTCCGATGAGGCCTGCGCCGCCGGTAACGACGATTCTTCCGTGATTGAGGTCGTGCATCGCTGTGAGGGCCCATAATCCCCCAGGCTTTGCGCCGAGTCCTTCGTCAGGGCCTGAACCGGACGCCCATATCGAGCTCGCGGGCCGCCCCAAAATGATTGCCTTGGGCGTTGAGAAGCGTTACGTAATAGCGATCGTTGAGGAGATTCTGGATATCCAACGTTAGTGCGGTCTTCGGCGATAGCGCGATTCCGTCTTCCACGTTGAAAATCGTGTGCGGCGTCTCTTTGCAGTATCCCGGAGTACCGAGTGGACAAAAAGCCGACGACAGGCCGCCGCCGTAATAAGCGTCGGCAGAAAACCAGCCCCCGCGCCGGTCGTTGAGCAAGATACCGCTGGTGATGGTGTAGCGCTGCTCGTGGTCGGCGGGCGTAAAGCCGGTGGGCTGTCCGAAGCATGGCGCCAGCAGCTGTGTCTCGCAGCCGCTGTTGAGCGACACGACGTGAGCCACCGTAAGGTAGGCGCGGCTGTTGAGCGATAGCGGCTGGACGTAGTTGAGCGCCTCCTGCGACAGCCGGCCAAGGACGTAGTTGATGTCCTGATGCAGCAGCGTCACGCCGACTTGCGTGTCGTCGATCAAGTCGTTGGCATTCTTCTGCCAGACGCGAAAGCCAAGGTCCCCCGAGCCGACGGGGATGTGGCCGCCGAGCTCGAGTTGCGTATCGCGTTCGGGTTTGAGGTCGAACTGCGCCTCGGTTCGCTGCAACGGCAGGTTGAGCACGTAGGCGGCTTCCGGGCTCACGTTTTCAAACGAGAACGGTTCGAAGAATCGGCCGATGTATCCGTAGACGCTGGCCCGCTTTCCGAAGAAGCGCGTCAGTTTGAAGCGCGGGCTAAACGCGCCGAAGCCCTCTCCGAAAGCGGTCGACTTGATGGTAAAGAAGTCGTAGCGGAGCCCATAGTCGGCCTGCCATAGGCCGCTCATCCGCCAGCTATCTTGAATGTACGATTGGTACGTGTTCCCGAGATTCGGCGAATCATCGATTACCGTATAGGGCGCGTTGGGGGTGGTTGGGGTTTCCATCGGTGAGAGATAGTTATTCGGCTGTAGCGTGAACGAATAGTATTTCAAGACCCGGCTCAGATCGTAGGAGACGCCGGCGCCGATCGTATGGCTGCCGAAACTCTGCGTGTAGTCGCCCTGCATGATGTAGTCGAGCTCGGTTCGCCGATCGGCGAGCGATAAGCCGCACATCGTCGGGAACCCCGTCGGATTGCGTGGAGCGACGACGAAAGCGTTGGCACAGTCCGTCGAGGTGCCGCCGTTGCCGAAGGGGGGCGGCGTCTGGTTGAGGGACTCGCCGTAAATCCAATCGTTGGAGGGATCGCCGAAGTCCTGAATCCTCGACTCGTTGTATGCCGGACCCCAGCTGATCGTACCCGTGTTTCCGAGCGCATGCTGGAACTGGACCGACAGGAAGGTGTCGGCTTGCGCTTCGTTGTCGTCGGTCTCGCCGGGTTCGCCGTAGGCGATGTCGTTGGGAATCTGAAACGTGTCGTGGCTATTGAAGAACGTAATGTTCGTGAAGTTGTTGCCGCCGGCGGGGAGCGTGAAGCGAGCGAACTGGCCGAACGAGCTTGCATCGTTATGCGGAGAGTTGACGTCGGGCGGATCGAGGCCCCGCGTGGTCGTGAGACCGCTCAACGCGACGTCGTAACCCCCGCCGCCCGCGATCGGCGCGTGATACCCGATGGTCGACTGCGCGTCGGTGTACGAACCGTAAGACGCATAGCCGTCGAAGCCCGGCGGACCCGTACCGGCCCGAGTCGACATGTTGAAGACCGAGCCGAATTTCAGGCCGTATTGTGCCGGATACGCGCCCTCGATGAGGTCCACGAAGGAAAGATCGTTGAGATTGATCTCGCTGCCGATATCCCGGTTCAGCTCCTGCGGCAACGGCACCCCGTCGAGCATATAGTTGATGACGCCGTGGTCGCCATTGATGTGGACGACCCCGTTGGCGCCTTGAGCCGCCCCCGGCATCTGGGCCTCCATCTGAGTAAAGCTGGTATCGAATGGAAGCCGGGTCAGGGCCGTGCCGTTCAGGACTATGTCGCTGCCGCTGCCCTGAACGGTGAGCGATTGTGATTGACTGACGATGGCATGCGCGATCTCGGTAAGCTTCTCTAGAGCGATGGATATGCTCGCACCGCCACTTCCAAGATCGACGCGCACTAGGCCCCGCAGGTCACCGTTCCGCGCCTCGACGTCGTAGGAGCCCAACGCGAGCGGTGGGAACGAAAAATGTCCTTTTGCATCGGTCGTCGTTTTGACGGTCAGATTATTTCCCGACGCCGTTACCACAACGTGCGCTGCCGGGACGCCGTTGCTCGTCACCGTTCCGGTGATAAAGGCACTCGCGTTGACGGCGTACGACGGCGCGGCGCAAAGGAGAAGCAGCGCGACGGCAATCCCTATAGCGCCGCCATAACGCGGCCAGACTTGCAGCGGTCTCATAGCTTTCTATTTGATAATAAAATATCATTATCAAATAGTCAAGACTTTCTTCCTGCAGGCTCCCGCCCAGGGCGCGGGTGAAGGTAGGTAGCGAGGACGAGAAATGGTGACGGGATCAAATCGGAAGACGAAACAGCGGGATGCGCTCGTGAGCGTGCTCCAGCGCGCCGAGCGGCCGCTGAGCGTCGCTGAGTTACTCGAGGCCGCTTCGAAGCGGATCGAAGG
>PMTY01000168.1 GCA_003167155.1 Candidatus Cybelea tumulisoli | reverse complement strand
AGCATTGGAAAAGCTACCGTGACCCCCAGGGCCGCCAGCGCGATCGCCGGCATGAGCGTGAACCGTTTGCGCCTACCCACCGCTTTTTCTCCCTATATCTAGTGCCAAACGCCTGTTCGTCCACTACATTTTAGCATGTGGTCGCCTTGCGTTGTCAAGCGATTACGAACGTATGTTTGCCATAATTTATGATTTGTGATAGGGTTGTACCGGTCATCTGTGCCATACGCTTGGCATTTTGCCGATGGGAGGAGCGATGCGCAAAGCGACGTTGGATAAACCGGCGACGGAACGTCAGCGGAGTATCCTAGACGTTATACGGACCTTTACCACCGAGCGGGGCTACCCGCCCTCGGTGCGTGAGATCGGCGAGCGCGTTGGCCTGTCGTCCTCCTCGACCATCCACGCGCATCTCAAGGCTCTGGAGCGCCGGGGCCTGATCTCGCGCGATCCGACGAAGCCCCGCGCGATGCGCTCGGGCGCGTCCTTCCAGGGGCACGATGCGGTGGTTATGCCTATTCTGGGCCGGGTCGCCGCTGGGGTGCCCATTACGGCCCAAGAGGACGTCGAAGGCGAGTTTTTGATTTCCGCCGGCTTCGTGCCGCGCGCCTCCGACGCGTTCATGCTGCGCGTGCAGGGCGATTCGATGGTGGAGGCTGCAATTCTCGACGGCGATCTCATCCTCGTTCGTCCTCAGAAAAACGCCGAAAATGGCGAGATCGTCGTTGCAATGCTCGAGGGCGAAGCCACCGTCAAACGCTTCTATCGCGAAGCGGGGCGCGTCCGTCTGCAGCCGGAGAATCGCGCGATGGCGCCAATCTACGCGAGCGATGTCGAGATCGTCGGTCGCGTCGAAGCCGTCGTCCGCCGCCTCTAAGCTTTTTCTCGCGTTCGAGCGACGCGCCGTGCCGGTCATGCGCCGGGTCGGTGAGCTGCCGTTCATTGCGTCGTTACGCGACGCGTTGCCCTGGAGCTTCATCGGTCTGGCGGCAGCCTTCCTCGGAGTTTTGATCGCGGAGCTTGCAGGCGGCGGCTTCCACGGTCAGACGTTGGGCTTGCGCGTAGCCTCGGCACTATTGCCGGCCTTCGGCGTGATGGCGGCCACGCTCGTCGTCGTACTGCCGATTCGGCTGGCACGCGCGACGCATTACATCGCCGCGCCCTTGCTGCTGGGAAGCGTGGGCGGGTTCGCGCTGGCGTTGCCGCAGCCGTTCGGTCCGGATCCGATTACCTATCTTCGCGTACTCGGCACCGCCGGGCTGTTCGTCGCAATGCTGGCGTGCGGCGTTACCGCTGCCTGGGCGGCGCTCGCGCGACGGCGCGTTGCGCCGCCGCTATCGGATTGGCTTGGCGCACTCTTAGCCATCGCAACATTTGGCGCGCTGATCGCCCTGCACGTCTCCTTGCCGGGGGCCATTGCTTCGGCGATGCACCCGATCGCCAACCTCGGCGACACGTATCTCGCGCTCGTCGTAATCGTGCTCGTGGAAACGCTGCTCTGGACGGCGGGCGTGCACGGGCCGGCGGTCTTGGCGGCGATCGTAACGCCGGTCTATCTGACGATGCAGATGCAGAATACGCACGCGTTTACCGTGCACGAACCGCTCCCGTACATCGTCGTGGTTTCGCTCTTTCTCTTCGTCTTTCCGGGGGGCGCGGGCGCGACGTTACCGCTGGCGGGATTGCTCGCGATCTCGCGCGTTCCACGCCTTCGCGCCGTCGGGCGCGCCACGTTCGTGCCGTCGCTCTTCAATCTCAACGAGCCGCTGCTCTTTGCCGCCCCCGTCGTCTTCAACCCCCATCTGGTGCTGCCGTTCGTCGGCGTGCCGGTCGTGCTCGCAACGGTCACCTACGCCGCCGTCGCAACCGGCCTCGTCGCGCGAGCCGCATTCTACGTCCCTTCGTCGGTTCCAACGTTCATCTCGACGTACGTCGCCACGCAGGATCTACGCGCCGTAGCACTCGCGGCCTTGAACATCGTGCTCGCAACCGTGATGTACTATCCGTTCGTTCGCGCATACGAGCGCCACCTCATGGAGGCCAAATGATCGCGGAGTTGTGCGAGCGGTTTGCGATAACCGGGCGCGTCAGAGAGGTGGCGCTCGAGGCAGAGCGCCAAACCGCATCGCTGACCTATCCTGCACAGCAAAGCGTGCAACGCAAAGTTCTGGGCGCCTTCCTCGACGAGGGCATTACCGAGAGCGATCTTGCCGGAACTACCGGTTACGGCTACGATGATGCCGCCCGCGAGCACTACGAGTCGCTGCTCGCGCGCGTTCTAGGCGCGCAGCGCGCCATCGCACGGCTGTCGATCGTCAGCGGCACGCATGCCATCGTCGCCGCGCTGGCGGCATGCACGCGGCCAGGCACGACGCTGCTCTCGATCTCCGGGGCTCCGTACGACACGCTTCGTAACGCAATCTGCGACGCGCCGTATTCTCTCGCCGGCGAGGGCATCGAGTACCGCGAGCTCGCTTTGACTGCGGATGGCACGATCGACCTGCCGGCGGTGCAACGAGAGCTTCGCGCAAGGGAGATCACAACGGTCTTCATTCAGCGCTCGCGCGGCTACGCGCCGCGGCGTTCGCTGCGGGTCAAAGAGTGCGAAGCCGCGTACGCGACGGTCAAGAGCGTGGCCCCTGGCGTGCTGGTGCTGGTGGATAACTGCTACGGCGAACTCGTCGAGGAACGCGAGCCGGCGGAGGCCGGCGCCGATTTGATCATGGGGTCGCTCATCAAGAATCTCGGAGGGTCGATCGCTCCGGCGGGCGCCTACGTCGCGGGGAACTCCGAGTTGGTCGAGCGGGTCGCGGCTCGTCTCTACGCGCCCGGATTGGGCGCCGCGCTCGGGCCGACCTTAGGCTTCGGCCGCGCCTTCATCCAAGGTCTCTTTCTGGCACCGCTCGTGATCGAGCAAACTTTGCGCGGCTTGGATTTTATCGCCGCACTCTTCGATGGACTGGGCTATGGCGTCGAGCCGGTCGCGGGATCGCGACGCAGCGACATCGTGCAGGCTATTCGCCTTGGAACGGCGCAGCGGCTCGAGCGTTTTGCCGCGGGCTTGCAAGCCGCGATGCCGGTCAATGCGCGCTTCACGCCGGTGCCGGGAGCGGTGCCGGGGTACGTCGATCCGGTGCTGATGTCGTCTGGAGCCTTTGTAGCCGGGGCCACGATCGAGCTCTCCTGCGACGCGCCGCTGCGCCCGCCATACGAAGTGTACGTACAGGGCGGTGTGCTCGCCGCGCACGCTTACTTGGGGGCGCTCTTCGCCGCCCGCGCGCTCGAAGTGCCTAGGTAACGAAGCTAGTCCGGCCTCATGCAGCCTAAAAAGCCGTAGAAGTGATAGCGGCATCCATCGGAGGTCGATACGGCGATGCGCGTGTCTTCGACTGACGCACCGGTCACTGTCTTACCTACGAGGCTTTGAAGAATCTCTCGTGCTTGCAGAAACTCTGCGGCCCGCAATCCTTCCGGCTCGGCTTCGATGAGTTCGAGTAGCTGATCGAGTCGATTGTCCATGGTCCTCTCTAGTATCGTCCCCTCACCGGCGATTTCTTAGTGGCGCCGCGCCAGGAGGCCGCCGGAGCCCCTAGAGAAGGGCTGGCGGCCATGTACCTGCTCGAAGTGCTTAGCGGCCCGCTCGACGGCACCACCTGGTCGTTCGAGCGTGAGATCACAATTGGTCGCGATTACGCGCTGGCTGACGCCTGTCTTTCGCTCGACCGGTACGTCTCTCGTCAGCACGCTCGTCTGCAAATCGACGGCAGCTCGATCCGGCTGACCGATCTGCGCAGCCGCAACGGAACGCGCCTGGCCGGCCAGCCCGTGGTCGGCGACGTGCCGCTGCCCGTCGGCGAGCCGTTCGTCGTTGGCCGGACCCTTCTGCGAGTGACGCGCGCGTAACATTACGCTCATGGAAAGCGCCGCTACGGTTGCGCGGGCGCGTGCGCTCGCATCTGCGTTACCGCGGCCTCTCGGGTTCGTTCCTACGATGGGCGCGCTTCACGAAGGACATCTGGAGCTGGTGCGGCGCGCGCGAGAGCGATGTCCGGCGGTTGTGGCCTCGATTTTCATCAACCCGCTGCAGTTTGCGCCCGACGAGGACCTTGCGACCTATCCGCGCGACTTAGAGCACGATCGCGAGAAGCTCGCCGCAGCTGGGATCGACGTACTCTTCGAGCCCGACGCCTCGACGATGTACCCGGCGAACTTTTCCACCTTCGTCGAGGTCGAGCCGTTGGGCGCCGTCTTCGAGGGCGCGCACCGGCCGGAACACTTTCGCGGCGTCACGACGGTCATCGTCAAGCTGCTCAACATCGTGCGACCCGACGCGCTGTTTCTCGGGCAGAAGGATGCGCAGCAAGCGGTCCTGCTGCGCAAAATGATCGCCGATCTCGATTTTTTGGTCGAGGTCGAGGTCGTGCCGACGGTGCGCGAGCCCAACGGTCTGGCACGCTCGAGCCGCAACCGTTACTTGGATTCGACGCGCCGGGCCGAGGCGGTGACCCTCTACCAAGCGCTTTGCGTGACCCAGCGGGCGCTCGAAGGCGGCGCTCGTAAGGCCGATGCGCTCGCGACCGGCGCCGCAACCCTGAGCCCAAGCGCTCAACTCGATTACCTCGAGATGGTCGATGGCCAAACGTTCGAGCCGATCGAAGAGCTTCGCCCGCCGGCGTTCGTCATCGCTGCGGCGCGCTTTGGCAGAACGCGCCTGATCGACAACCTGTGGGTGCCCCTTCGACAGGCTCAGGACAGGCTGAAGAATGGTGGCTAAGCCTCGCATCTTGTTAGGCGTAAGCGGCGGGATTGCCGCGTATAAGGCGGCGGCGCTGACCAGCACCCTGGTCCAGCGTGGCAACGGTGTGGAGGTCGACGTCGTGATGACGGCCGAAGCCGAACGTTTTATAACGCCGCTAACGTTTGCGTCGTTGACGGCGAGACCGGTTTACACTTCGCTCTGGGATCTCCCCGAGCGAATTCCTCACATTCGGCTCGTCCGTGAGGCGCAAGTGGTGCTCGTCGTGCCGGCGACGGCCAATCTCATTGCAAAACTGGCGATGGGCATCGCCGACGACTTGTTGACGGCCGCCCTGCTGGCAGCGCGCATTCCGCGCATCCTAGCGCCCGCGATGAACGAAGCGATGTATGAAGATCCGGCGACGCAGGCAAACATCGCCGCATTGCGCTCGCGGGGTTACGAGATAGTCGAACCCGAGCGCGGTTTTCTGGCCGAACGCGAGCGCGGCGTCGGACGCTTACCGAGCGAAGAACGCATTCTCGAAGCGCTCGACCGCGCGCTGGCCCGGCGGCAATCGCTGCACGGCAAGCGTGTCGCCATCACGGCCGGTCCGACTCGGGAACCGTTCGATCCGGTACGCTTTCTCAGCAACGCATCGACCGGTTCCACGGGCATCGAGCTCGCGCGCGAAGCCGCGCTGCGCGGTGCAAGCGTGACGCTGCTACTCGGCCCGACGCAGCTCGAACCTCCCGCCGGCGTCTCGGTGGTTCGGATTGTTACTGCGGACGAACTCTACGAGGCGGCGCTGGTTCACGCGGTCGGCGCCGACCTTACCATTGCGACCGCGGCGGTAGCGGACTGGCGCCCGGCGGAGCATCGCGAATCGAAACTCTCGAAGAGCGGGGAAGACTTGACCGTGCGGCTCGAGCCGAACCCCGACGTCCTCGCCGCGCTCGGCAAATGCAAGCGCTCGACGTTCTTGGTTGGCTTTGCGGCAGAGACCGGCGAGCACGAAACGCGCGCCCGCGAGAAGCTTGCCGACAAGCATCTCGACGCAATTGCCGTCAACGACGTGCGCGGCGAGCGCGGATTCGGCACCGGCGACAACGAGCTGGTGCTCTTGTGGGGCGCTGACGGACGCCGCGAGCTCGGACGCTCCGATAAAAAAACGCTGGCGGCGCGATTGCTCGACGCGCTCGAGGAGCTGATGCAATGCTCTTGACGATCGACGTCGGCAATACCGAGACCAAACTCGGATGCTTCTCGCACGACGAGCTGCAGCAAACCTGGCGCGTGACGACGGAACTGCGCCGTACGCCCGACGAGTACGGCGTCTTCTTCACGCAACTCTTTGCCACGGGTGGCCTCGACATCGCGGCGATCGGCGCCGTGACGATCGCCAGTGTCGTGCCGAAGCTCGATCCGGTGCTGGAGAGCGCGTGCGCCCGCTTCTTTAACGCTATCCCGATCTTTCTGAAACCGCAAACGCAACAGCTCATCTCCATCGTGACGGAGAATCCGTCGGAGGTCGGCGCCGATCTGGTCGCAGCGGCGATCGGCGGAGTGCAACGCTTCGGTGCGCCGCTGATCGTCGTGAGTTTCGGCACGGCCACGGTCTTCATCGCGATCTCTTCGGCCGGCGAATATCTCGGCGTCGCGATCGCACCAGGGATCGCCGTATCGATCGATGCGCTGATCGGCCGTACCGCCAAGCTGCCGCAGATTGCGCTGGAGGCGCCAAGCCGGGCGATCGGAAGAAATACCAACGAGGCGCTGCAGAGCGGCATCGTGTACGGTTTCACGGGACAGGTGGAGGCGGTCGTCGATCGGATCAGGGCCGAGATGGGCGTACGCGCCAAAGTCGTCGCAACCGGCGGCCTGGCCGACGTGGTTGCCAAGCAGACCTCGGTCGTTGATGCCGTCGATCCCTATTTGAGCCTGATTGGATTGAATCTCTTTCATCGCTCGGTATGCGCTGCGAGGCGTGACGAGCAAACTGGTCTAACCTAGCATTATGCGCCCAAAGCCGCTGCAGATCGGCTCGATCGAGATCTGGCCGCCGTTGATTCTCGCGCCGATGTCCGGCGTGACGAATCGGACGATGCGCGCGCTCTATCGTCCGTTCGGCCTGGGCCTGACGGTGACGGAGTTCGTTTCGTCCAACGCGCTGCAGCACGGGAACCGCCGCACGATGGAGATGATCGACCAGCACGGGTTGGAAAAACCCGTCTCAACGCAGCTCTGGGGCGACGACCCCGCGACGATGGCGCACGCAGCCAGGGTCGTGCGCGAGTGCGGCGCCGACATCGTCGACATCAACTTCGGCTGTCCCGCGCCAAAGGTTACCAAGACCAACGGCGGGTCGGCCTGTCTGCGCGATCCGGATCGTTGTGAAGCGATCGTCCGCGCGGTTGTCGCGGCCGTGGATTGTCCGGTGACGGTGAAGATGCGGCTGGGCTGGAGTGAGAACGCGCTGGTCTATCTCGAAGTCGCGCAGCGCGCGCAGCGCGCCGGCGTGCAGGCGGTGACGCTGCACGCGCGCACCGCCAAACAGTTCTACAAAGGCGAGGCGGATTGGGAACACATCGCGCGGCTCAAACGCGGCCTCGACATTCCGGTGATCGGCAACGGCGATCTCGACGACCCCTATCTGGCAATCGAGCGCATGCGCGAAAGCGGCGTCGACGCGATCATGCTCGGTCGTGCGACGCTCGGCAATCCCTGGCTCATCTCACAAATTCGAGATTTGATGGAAGGGCGCGATGCGCGCGCGCTCCCCAGTGAGCCCGATCGTTTGCGCTTTGCGATCGTGCATTACCGCACGATGGTCGAAGAGCTCGGCGAAGCGCGCGCGGTTCCCCAAATGCGCAAACACGTGGCCCTCTATCTCAAGGGAATCCCGGGCGCCGCGATCCTACGCGAACGAATCATGCGCACCCAGAGCGCGGATGAAACGATCGGCACGATCGAAGCCACGATTTCGCGCCTCGAATCCACGCCGCTGGCCGCAGCATGAATAAAAAACGAGGCCGGATCTCTCCGGCCCCGCTTCTCTGTAGCTTTAGAAACTACACGGTCCTGACTAAGCATCTCGATTTTAGTGCAGGCGACTGGTCTGCGTCAAGCTGCTCAATAGCAAGGGTCGTGGCGTGATCGAGCAGCGCGACGATCTCTACGGTGCGGCGTCGCCGCAAGAGCTTGCGGCGGAGACGTACGAGAACTACAAACGGTTCGTCAATCCGCCGTTGGCGCGCGTGATGAAGCTCTCCGGATCGCCGGTCGAAGTGCGCGCGCAGGGCGCGACAATCTGGGATCAGACGGGGAAAGCCTATCTCGATTTCGCCGGCGGCTACGGCGTCTTTACGCTGGGGCATCGCCATCCGCGCGTGGTCGAGGCCGTGCGAGCGCAGCTCGATTTGATCGCGCTATCCGGCAAGACGATGTTCAACGTTCTGCTCGGCCGCGCGTCGCGAAGGCTTGCGGAGCTTGCGCCCGGCGACTTGGAGATCACGTTCTGGTGCAACAGTGGAACGGAGGCGATCGAGGGTGCGATCAAACTCGCGCGCGCCGCTACCGGACGGGCGAAGATCGTCGGAACGGTCGATGCGTATCACGGCAAAACGCTCGGCGCGCTGTCGATTAGCGGGCGCGAAACCTTCCAGTCGCCGTTTCGTCCGTTACTCGCCGACTCGGTCTGCATTCCCTATGGCGAAACGAGCGTGCTTGACGAAGCGCTCGCCGAAGCGGCAGCATTCGTCGTCGAGCCGGTGCAGGGCGAAGGCGGCGTCAACGTGCCGCCGGCGGGTTATATGCGTGCCGTTCGCGATGCTTGCGATCGCAGCGGCGCCGTTCTCGTCGCCGATGAAGTGCAGACGGGATTAGGGCGCTGCGGATATCGTTTTGCCTGCAATCGCGATGGCGTGGTACCCGATGTCATGGCGCTTGCCAAGGGCCTCTCCGGCGGCGTCAT
>PMTY01000017.1 GCA_003167155.1 Candidatus Cybelea tumulisoli | reverse complement strand
GGCGACACGGTGCTGGTGACGCGCGCCGGCGACGTCATCCCTCGCGTCGTCGGTCCGGTACTCTCCGAACGCACCGGCCGCGAGCGCAAATTCAAAATGCCGCAACGGTGCCCCGTCTGCGGCTCCGACGTCGATCATCCCCCGGACGAAGCGATGTCGCGCTGCACCAATGCGGCCTGCCCGGCGCAAGCCTACGAGCGCCTGCGCCATTTTGCCTCGCGCGGGGCGATGGACATTGAGGGTATCGGCGATGTTTTGGCGCAACAGTTGACCGAGCTCAATCTGGTGCGTGACATCGCCGACACCTATAAGCTAAACGAAACGGCGCTTGCAGACGTTCCTCGAATGGGAAAGAAGAGCATCGAAAATCTCTTGCGCAACATCGAGGCGTCGAAGCAGCGCGGGCCTGCCCGCCTGCTCTATGGTTTAGGCATCCGTTTCGTCGGAACGCAGACGGCGCAGATTCTCGTGGACGACTTCGGGACGATCGATGCCATCGCCGATGCCGACGAGGAGATATTGCAGCGCAGTGAAGGCATCGGGCCTGAAGTCGCGCGCAGCGTGGCGCTCTTCTTCAAGCAGCAGCCCAACCGCGAGATGATCGAGCGCCTTCGCGAGGCCGGCATCGTCATGAGCGGGCCCAAGCGCGTCAAAACCGGCGGGGCGTTGAGCGGCAAGACTTTTGTCCTAACCGGAACCCTGCCCAACCTCACGCGAGAGGAAGCGATGGAAATGATCGTCGCGGCGGGCGGCAAAGTTACCGGCTCGGTGAGCAAGAAGACGGATTATGTCGTGGCGGGCAGCGAGCCCGGCGGCAAACTAACGAAGGCCGAGAAGCTCGGCATCGATATTCTCGATGAGCCCGCCCTGCAGGCCATCCTGACCTTGTCGAAGGACGAAGCGTGACGACCACCGCAATGCGAGTCGTGCCGGCCGACGTCTTGACGCCAATCGGCGCCTATCGAGCGCTGGCGAGCCCAGGGGCTGCGTGTTTGTTGGAAAGCGTGGAGAGCGGTGGGCGCATCTCACGCTACTCTTTCATCGGCCTCGATTATCTCGCGGCCGCCGAGTTTGAAGCCAACGCCGAACTCTATCCTCGCGTGCGCGCGTTTGTCGCGGAACATCGCATCGTGTCGCCCGGCGGCGCGCTCGGCGGTGCCTTGCTGGCGTTTTCGTACGATGCCGCGCGGCCCGATGCGCGTCTGCCGGCTCGAATCCAGTCGGAACCGGCGATGCCGGGAGCCTACGTGGCGATTCCGGCAACGTGGCTGATCTTCGATCACTTCACCGATCTGCTGACGATCTGGACGAGCGGCGCCGGCGAAGACGTGTTGGAGCGCCGGATCGACGGCTACCTTGGGCGGTTGCTCGCGGCAAAGCCGGCGTTTCCAGGGCCGCTGCGCGCAACGGGGCACGTCTCGGCGTCGCTCGATCGCGAGCGCTACCTCAAACTGGTCGCCGAGGTGAAGCGGCGAATCTTCGAGGGCGATGTCTATCAGTTGCAGCTGGGAATCCGCTTCGGTGCGGCGCTCGAGGGCGAAGCCTTCGATCTTTACCGCGCGCTTCGGCGTTACAACCCGTCGCCGTATATGTTCTACGTGGACACGGAGTTCGGGCAGTTGCTGGGCGCGTCGCCCGAGTTTCTCGTGCGTTTGGAGGGGCGCCGAGCGCGTTTGCGCCCGCTCGCAGGCACCCGTACTCGCGGACACGACGATGAGGAAGACGCGCGAATTGCGCAGGAGCTGCTCGCCAACGAAAAGGAACGCGCCGAACACGTGATGCTCGTCGATCTCGGACGAAACGATCTGGGCTCGGTCTGCGAGTACGGCAGCGTGCGAGTCGACGAGCTGCTGCAGATCGAGCGGTACAGCCACGTCATGCACATCGTCTCCAACGTCGTCGGTCAGCTTCGCGCCGATCGCGACGCGCTCGATCTGTTCCGCGCGGGATTCCCCGCGGGCACGGTGACCGGGACGCCGAAGCTGCGCGCGATGCAACTCATCGACGATCTCGAGCCGGTGACGCGCGGCTTTTACGCCGGCAGCATCGGGCGCTGGTCGTTTGGCGGCGATTTCGACTCGTGCATCACGCTGCGAAGCATCCACGTGCACGAACAGCACGCATGGTGGCAGGCATCGGCGGGCATCGTCGCCGATTCCGAAGCCGTTGCCGAGTACGAAGAAGTGCTGCACAAGACGCGCATTGCGCGCGCGGTGCTCGGAACGCCGTCGTGACGCAGGCACGCCGCGTGCTCTTCGTCGATAACTTCGACAGTTTCAGCTACAACGTGGTCCATCTGCTGGCCTCACGCGGCGTAGCGCCCGACGTGCTGCTCAACGACGATCCGCGGCTCCAGCCCGCGATTCTGGAACGTTACGACGCGCTCGTCGTCGGTCCGGGGCCAGGCCGCCCCGAGCATGCGCCCCAGATGATAGCGGTGCTGCGCGCGGCGATCGAGCGAGGAATGCCCGTCCTGGGCGTCTGTTTGGGTCTGCAGGCGATCGGCGAAGTCATGGGCGCGACCGTGACGCACGCGCCGCATCTGATGCACGGCAAGACTTCAAGCATCGAGCACGACGGCAGCGGCGTTTTCTCCGGCCTGGCGTCGCCGCTGACGGCAACGCGTTACCATTCGCTCTGCTTGGAGCCTTCGACGATTCCCGACACGCTGCGCGTCACCGCGCGGAGCGAGGACGGCGTCGTTCAAGGCATCGCGCATCGCGACCGGCCGGTGCACGGCGTCCAGTTTCATCCCGAGTCGGTGCTCAGCGAAAGCGGCGAACAGCTCATAGCGAATTTCTTCGAACGGTGTCATGACTGAGTTCGCACCACTTCTGCGTCGTGTGCTGGGAGGAGAGGATCTCTCGGCCGACGAGGCGGCCGCGTTCGTCGGCGACGTCATGGATGCCACCTTGACGCCGATCCAGGCCGCCGCGCTGCTGACCGCGCTCGCGTTCAAAGGCGAGAGCGTCGACGAGATCGTTGGCGCCGCGCGTGCGATGCGCGAGCGCAGCCTGCACGTCGAGCACGGCTTACCCATGGTCGTCGACGTCGTCGGGACGGGCGGCGATCATGCCAACACCATCAATATCTCGACGATGGCAGCCCTGGTCGTCGCGGCGGCAGGGGTTCCGGTCGCCAAGCACGGTAACCGCGCGGCATCGAGCGCGTGCGGCAGCGCCGACGTGCTGGAGTCGGCGGGATTTCCGATCGAGGTTTCGCCGGAGCTCGCCGCGACGATGCTGCGCGAGTGCGGCTTCACCTTCATGTTCGCGCCGCGGTACCATCCGGCGATGCGCAACGCCGCGGGCGTTCGCCGCGAGCTCGGTGTGCGAACGATCTTCAATCTGTTGGGCCCGTTGACCAATCCGGCACGGGCCACGCATCAAGTCGTCGGCGTCGCGCGCGAGGAACTCGTCGAACGCGTCGGCCCCGCCTTGCGCGCGCTGGGCGTTCGTCGCGGAGCGGTCGTGCATGGCTGCAGCGGCCTCGACGAAGTCGCCGGCGATGCACCGACCCTCATCTATTCCTTCGACGAAGAGGGTGCGCGGTTATGGCGCCTGGAGCCGTCGGAGTTCGGCATCGCCGGAGACTTGGGAACGCCGGTGGGCGGTTCGGTCGGCATCTGCCGCGATGCCTTCGTGGAAATTTTGCACGGCGGCCGCAGTGCCGCCGCCGACGTCGTGACGCTCAACGCAGCCGTCGTCTTCTACGTCGTGGGCGTCGAAAGCGAACTTCCGGCCGCATTCGAGCGGGCGCGAACGCTGCTGCGCAGCGGCGCGGCATGGCAAACCTTCGAACGCGCGAAGAAGATCGGCCTCAATGGCTGACGCCTGGATCAAGTTTTGCGGCTGCATGTCGCTCGGGGACGTTGCGCTGGCCGCCGAGGCGGGGGCCGACGCGTTCGGCATGATCTTCGCGCCGTCGCCGCGCCGCATCTCGTTTGAGGCAGCCGTTGAGATCGCGCGGCGCGCGCCTCCAACGATTGCGCCGGTTGCCGTCTTCGTAAATCCGGCAGAGTCGGATGTGGCCGGCGTGCGCGAGCTCTTTCCAAACGCATTTCTTCAGTTTTCCGGAGAAGAGACGCCGGAGTTCGTGGGACGCTACGGCGAGCGCGCGATCAAGGCGATCCACATCGACGACCGCACGACATTGGTCCGGGAGCGCTGCGACCGCTTTCCGGCGGCCGTCGTGCTCTTTGACGCGCGCCAAGACGGAATGGCGGGCGGCACCGGCCGTACCTTCGATTGGGATCAGATCGTTTCGATCGCCGCCACCCGGCGCGTCGTCGTTGCGGGCGGCCTTTCGCCTGAAAACGTGGCCGAGTGCGTTCGGCGCACGCACCCGTTCGGCGTCGACGTACGAACCGGCATCGAAAGCGGCGGCCGAAAGGACGCGGCGAAGATGCGCGCCTTCGTGCAAGCGGTGCGCGGCGCATGAGCGCACCCGACGCGCGCGGCTACTTCGGCGACTTCGGTGGGCGCTTCGTTCCCGAAGTTCTGATCGCCGCGCTCGACGAGCTCGAGCGAGCGATGACGGCGGCCTTTGCCGATGATACGTTTTGGGATGAGTACCACGCCGTTCTGCGCGATTTCGTCGGTCGCCCTTCGCCGATCTACCGCGCGCAGCGGTACGCCGCCGACGTATCGTCCGTGCCGCTGGTGATGAAGCGTGAAGACACCAATCATACCGGGGCGCACAAAATCAATAATACCGTCGGTCAGGCGTTGCTCGCGCGGCGCATGGACAAACGCCGGCTGCTGGCGGAGACCGGTGCGGGACAGCACGGCGTCGCGACGGCGACCGTCGGAGCGAAGTTCGGCTTGCCGGTAGACGTCTATATGGGCGCGCGCGACATCGAGCGACAGGCGCTCAACGTTGAGGTGATGCGGCTGCTCGGTGCAGAGGTGCACGCCGTAACCAGCGGCACGCAGACGCTCAAGGATGCCACCAACGAAGCCTTTCGCGTCTGGGCGCAGCGCGTCGAGGATACGTTCTACGTAATCGGCAGCGTCGTTGGCGCGCATCCATATCCGTTTATGGTGCGGGAGTTTCAAAAGGTCATCGGCATCGAGGCGCGCCGGCAAACGTTGGAGCGCTACGGACGTTTGCCCAGCGACGTGATCGCCTGCGTGGGCGGCGGCAGCAACGCAATGGGCATCTTTGCCGGTTTCGTGAACGACGCCGAGGTGAAGCTTTGGGGCGTGGAGGCGGGCGGCAAAGGCCTGGACGGCGAGGAGCACGCCGCGTCGCTGCAAGCGGGAAGCGTCGGCGTGCTGCACGGTTCGCGCTCCTATTTGCTGCAGAGCGCGGAAGGCCAAGTACGTGAGACGCACTCGATCAGCGCCGGCCTCGATTATCCCGGCGTTGGGCCGGAGCACGCGTTCTTCAAAGAGAGCGGTCGCGCTACGTACGTGAACGTTACCGATGCGCAAGCCATCGAAGCCTTCCACGGCTTCGCACGCTCCGAAGGAATTCTGCCGGCGCTGGAGAGCGCGCACGCGATCGCCTTCGCGCGCAGACTCGCGGCGCAGCGCGACGCGGACGATTTGATCTTGGTGAATCTCAGCGGCCGGGGCGACAAAGACATCGGACGATGCTAGGCGCCGTTTTCGAGCGCGCGCGCCGCGAGAAACGCTTGGCATTCATACCGTATGTGATGGCGGGGGATCCCGATCTCGAGACGACCGAAGCCATTCTGTTGGCATTGACGGCCGCCGGCGCGGACATCATCGAGTTGGGAGTCCCATACAGCGACCCGCTCGCCGACGGGCCGACGATTGCGGCGGCTGGGCAACGCGCGTTGCGCGGCGCCACGCATCTGCGCGGCGTGCTCGCGCTTGCGTCGCAATGCCGCGAGAGCTGCGCGCCGATCGTGCTCTTTACGTACTACAATCCCGTCTATCAGTTCGGCGTCGAGCGGTTCGCGCGCGATGCGGCGGCAGCCGGCGTCGCCGGCGCGATCGTTCCCGATGTCGCCCTCGAGGAGAGCGCGGAGCTGCGTGGCGCGCTTGGGGCGCGCGAATTGGCGATGCCGCTGCTCGTCGCACCCTCCACGCCGGACCAGCGCGCGGCGCGAATCGCCGATGCGGCTACCGGCTTCGTGTACGTTGTTTCGCGGCTCGGCGTAACCGGCGCCGGCTTAGCTCCGGATTTTGCGCCGCTGCGCCGTCAGCTCGCCTCGCTGCGCGAAGTGACGAAGAAGCCGCTCGCCGTCGGCTTTGGAGTGACCAGCCCGCAAGACGTGCGCAACCTCGGGTCGCTCGCCGACGCGGTCGTCGTGGGCAGCGCGCTGATCGATTCCTACGCCGGCACACGCGCGCAATCGGCGGCCGCGCGCGTCCGCGACTTCGTCGCTCCCCTTATTGCGGCACTTCCAATCTCATGACTGCGGCAAAGAAGCGGCGTCGGAAGAAGCCCTCGGGTCCATTGGCTCGCCTGAGAAAGGCCCTGAGCAAGATCGTTGCGCTGCCCAGAGATTTGATTAGGAAATCCAGAGCAAGGCATGCGGCAATCGAGGCTGCCGACACGAAACGCGTGATGAAACTCAAGAAGCGCAAGAAGAAACCGCCGGCGACGAAGCGCGCTTCTTAGCCCGGAAGCGCCTCGCCGAGCGCGTCGATCACGTCGCCCGCCACGACGCCGATGCGGCGCTTTTTCGCGGCGCATTGGCCCGCTAAGCCGTGCCAATATGCACCGGCGCGCGCGGCGTCAACCGGCGAAAGGCCTTGCGCAAGGAGCGTTGCGATGATGCCGCTGAGTACGTCGCCGGTTCCCGCCGTCGCCAGGGCGTTCGTGCCGGTGGGATTGATGTGCACGGTCGTGCCGTCGTAGATCAGCGTATCGGAGCCTTTGAGCAGCGTCGTGATGCCCGTGCGATCGACAAACTCCACGATGCGTTCCACGCGCGTCCCCGGCGCGATCGTTCCGCCCCCCGAGAGCCGCGCGAACTCGCCGGCGTGCGGCGTCACGACGCACGGCTTGTCGCGCAGCAGATCGAGGTGTTTGCTCAAATGGAAGAGACCGCTTGCATCCACGACGGCCGGCAATTGGTTCGCCTCGAGGAAACGCCGGAAGATGTCGCCGGTGCGATCGTCGAGCCCCAACCCGGGGCCGATCGCGACGGCGCCGTTCTGCTTCGAAATGTCGAGCAGCTCCTGCGCGACCGCCTCGGGCTGTTGGTCGTCGGAGAGCGCGACGACGACCTGCTCGACGAGATGCGTGCGCAAGATGCCGGCCGCGGAGCTCGGGGTCGCGACGGTCACGTAACCCGCGCCGGCGCGCGCCGCGCCGCGAGTACAGAGGATCGCCGCGCCGGGGAACTGCGCCGACCCGGCGACGATCAGCGGCGCGCCGGCCGCGCGCTTTTCGGTATCGGGAGCGCGCCGCGGCAAGAGTTTCATAAACTCCCCGTTATCGAGCGTAGCGAAGGTGCGCGGTTGTGCGGCCATCAGCGCCTCGTCGATACCGATGTCTGCACACCACAGCTCGCCCACGTATTCGCGCGCGGGCTCCAGCAAGAGGCCGGGCTTCGCAGCGGCGAGCGTCACGGTAAGGGTCGCGCGCACCGTGTCCTCGCTGACCGCGCCGGTGAGCGCATCGGTGCCGCTGGGGATATCGATCGCCAGCACCGCGCGCTCCCACCCATCGAGTGCGCGCGCGAGGTGCCGATAGGCCTCCGGGAGTGGCAGCCGCGCGCCGGTTCCGAACATGCCGTCTACGCCGACGGCATTCTCGAGCAGCGCGCGCGCTTCGCGCTCGTCCGCCGGCAGCGCGACGATCGAGACTCCGGCCTTTTTCGCGCGAGCGCGCGCTGCGTCGCGCGCCTCGGATCCCTGTGTCGCCGGATCGGTGGCGGCCGTACAGTCGTACTCCGGTGCGAGCTCGGCCAGTGCGGCGAACGCGTCGCCGCCATTATTGCCGGGGCCCGCGAAGGCGACGATTCTCGTGCCGGGTTTCGCGATCGCTCTTAAGCGCTTCGCAATCCTACGCCCGGCATTACGCATCAACTTGTTCGTTCCAACCTGCTCGACGGCCGCGGCATCGACGGCGCGCATCTGCTCGGGCGTCAGGACGTAGATCATGATTCTAAGATCACGACGGCGGCGGCGATCTCGGCGCTATGCGTGATCGTCAGGTGGATCGCGCGCACGCCGCGCTGGTGGGGCAGGCGTTCGGCCCAACCGAACAGCTCGATGACGGGCTTGCCGCTGCGCTCGTGCCCGACGCCGACGCTGCGCCAGGGAATCGCGTGCCCGAAGGCCTTGCGCGTCGCCTCCTTGGCGGCGAAGAATCCCGCGAGGCGTTCCACCCAGTTGCGCTTGCGCATGGCGTACGCCATTTCGCGCTCGGTATAGACTTTTCGCGCGAACCACGCGAGCTCGCGCTCGCCGAACCGGTAACGCGATACGTGCGCCACGTCGAGGCCGACTCCAACGATCACCGCGACGACTTCGACACCCGCGCCGCAGGTCACCTAGATTTTGGCCGAGAACGCTAGACTTCCGAGATGGATTGCGATATCCGCATCGTGCCGATCAACACTGTCGACCGCGTGTTCTTGGATCGTCTCGCCCCCTGCCTCGAGGAACGTTTCATCGCCGGCGCGCGCGTCGAACGATCGCTCGTCGTGCCGCGCAGCACGCTCAACGCGACGCGCGGTCAGCTGTTCGTCTCCACGCTGATTGCCAAAGTCCAGCGGGCCCACCCCGAGCCCGGAGCAGCCGTGTTGGCGATCACCGATTTCGACCTGTACAAGACTTCGCACCGGTTCGTCTTCGGCGATGCCGATGAGGCGCAGGCCATCGCGGTCGTCTCCGTCCACCGCCTTCGCTCCGATTTTTACGGCGAGGCGAGCGACTTCAATATGCTCTTCCAGCGGACGCTCAAAGAGTGCGTCCACGAACTGGGGCACACGTTTGGGCTCAAGCACTGCTACAACGCGCGCTGCGCGATGTACTACTCCAACTCCATCTTCGAGACGGATAACAAGATGCCGCATTTTTGCGAGATTTGCGACCGCCGGCTCGCCCGCGCGCGCAGCTCTTAACGTAAGATCCGCGCATCGGCCATCTCGACGATTTCGCTATTCCCCTCGTCGCGGATAACGCGTAAGCCGCCGCCCTCGGCGAGCGACTGCGCGGTTGCCTCGAAGGGGCTTCGTCCGTCGTCTTTCGCGATTCGGTAGCGCCGTCCGGGAATCTCGGCGGCCGCTTCCCAATCCCTCGTAACCCCCGGCGCATCGTCGAGCATCGCAAGCGTCGCATCGTAGGCTCGAAGGATTGCAGCGAGTAGCGCCGCGCGATCGACCGGCACAACCTCGTCGCAGAAGGCCGGGGGCGGCTCGATGACGGTTGCGGCGCCGGCTAAGTGGTGTACGTTGATGCCGGCGCCGCAGGCAACGCGTGCCGTCGCCGCGGTCACGCGCGATTGGCAGAGAATCCCGCCCACCTTGCGATCGCGCAGCAGCAGATCGTTCGGCCATTGCAGCGTCGTCGGGACGCCGCACTCGCGCAACCCCGCTCGGATCGCAAGCGCGACCCAAAACGGCACGAGCCAAAGCCGCTCTACCGCGATGCTTCGCGGCAAGATCGTGCTGAAGAGCAGCGCCGTCCCCGGCATCGCATGCCACGATCGCCCTTTGCGGCCGGCGCCATGGCGCTGGAACTCCGCGACGATCGTATGACCGCCATACGCATCATCGCCGAGCAGCTGCGCCGCATCCGCGTTCGTGCTCCCCGTCTCCTCACGATACTCGATCGAAGCAAACCGGCTATCTTCTAGCTGCTGGCCCACATTCCGATAGGGCATAGTTTCTCGTTCTCTCGGTGTCATCCTGAGCTTAGCCTGCCCTGAGCTTGTCGAAGGGTCGAAGGATGACCCAGCCACCCAGGCGCCGTATCGCGCTCTTATGGCTATTGAACGTACGCTCATCCTCTGCAAACCCGACGCCGTTTCGCGCGGGCTCGTCGGCGAAATTACCGCGCGCATCGAGCGGCGCGGCTACGTGATTACTGCGATGAAGCTCATGCAGCTCGACGGCGATCGCGCGCGCGAGCACTACACCGAACACCGCAGCAAGCCGTTCTTCGGCGACTTGGTGGATTTCATTACGAAGGGGCCGTTGGTCGCGCTCGCGGTTGAGGGCGAGCATGCGATCGACGGTTGCCGTCAAATGATTGGCGCGACCGACCCGCTGGCCGCCGCGCCGGGCTCGATTCGAGCCGACCTCGCGCAAACGATCGGCCGCAATCTCGTGCACGGCAGCGACAGCGGCGCCAGCGCCGAACGCGAGCTGCCGATCTTCTTCGAAGATAAGGACTTCGTTTCGCGACGTCACGACCTCGAGCGCTGGATCAAGGAATAAGTGTGACGCTCGAATCGCTGCGCGGCGGCGGCAATCCGTCCGTCGAAGGCGTTCACGCGCGTGAAGTGCTCGATTCGCGGGGCAATCCAACGATTGCCGTGGCGGTGGCGACGAACTTCGGTGTCGTCGAAGAGGCGATGGTGCCGTCGGGTGCGTCGACGGGAGCGAACGAGGCCGTCGAGCTGCGCGACGGCGACCCGCAACGGTACGGCGGCAAGGGAGTGCGCAAAGCGGTGATGGCGGTGAACGATCTGATCGGGCCAGCCATCGAAGGTCTCGATGCAACCGCGCAGCGCGAGATCGATCAGAGGCTGATCGAACTCGATGGCTCTCCGAACAAGTCCGTGCTTGGCGCCAACGCAATCCTCGGCGTTTCGCTTGCGGTGGCGAGCGCGGCGTCGGTCAGCCTGTCGATGCCGCTCTTTCGGTATCTCGGCGGACCCGCAGCGGCAACGCTCCCCGTTCCGATGATGAACGTGATCAACGGAGGAAAACACGCCGAGGGGGCGCTTGCGTTCCAGGAGTGCATGATCGTTCCGCTCGGCGCGCAGAGCGAAGCCGAAGCCGTTCGCTATGGTTCGGAAGTCTTTCACGCGATCGGCCGGATCTTGCACGAACGCGGTCTGCCGACGCTGGTCGGCGACGAGGGCGGCTACGCGCCTCCGCTCGAGACGCCGCAACAGGCGCTCGATCTCATCGTCGCAGCGATCGAGCGCGCCGGCTATAAGCCCGGCAGCGACGTCGCGATTGCACTCGATCCCGCTTCGAGCGAGTTTTACGAGAACGGAAAATACTATCCGCTCGCGCGCGATCGCGCGGCGAGCGTTGACGATATGATCGCGCTCTACGCGGAGCTCTGCGACCGCTACCCCATCGTCTCGATCGAGGACGGCCTTGCGGAAAGCGATTGGGCGGGCTGGCAGAAGCTCACGGCGGCGCTCGGCGATCGCGTGCAGCTCGTCGGCGACGATCTCTTCGTGACCAACGTGCGGTTTCTGGAGCGCGGGATTCGCGAAGGCGCCGCCAACGCGATTCTCATCAAGCTGAACCAAATCGGAACGCTTACCGAAACGCTGGATTGCATCGCGATGGCGCAGAAGGCCGGCTTCGGCGTCGTCATCTCCCATCGCTCGGGTGAAACCGAAGACACGACGATTGCCGATCTCGCCGTCGCCACGTCGGCCGGCCAAATCAAGACCGGCTCGCTCTCGCGCAGCGATCGCACCGCGAAATACAATCGGTTGATGGCGATTGAGGAACAACTCGGTTCGGCAGCGCGCTACGCCGGCGCCCACGTTTTCCTACGCTAGCGCGATCGTAGGCGTCGGCGAGCCATCCCACACGAAGCGATACGTGAGTTGTTTGGTAACGTTCATCACCAGCGCCGGCCGGAAGCAGCCAATGCACGTGCCGCCGGAGCGCCGCACGCTCGGATAGACGATGCCGAGCGAGCCGATCGCTAAGAGTTCCTCTGCCAGCTTCTGCGACGCGACGTAGCTGCTGGGATCCAAGTATCGAGCAAAGCGCTTGGCATCGCGCGCATCGTGGAACTCCGCGCTGAAATCCGCGATGTAGTCGTCATAGGTGACGTCGTCTTCGAAGACGCCGACCTCGGCCAAATCGACCGTCTTGTGATAGGCGACTTCGGCCTGTGACGTTTCGATTTCGAAGCCGCAGTACCACGCTCCGCGATCCGGCCCGTTGAATCGGCTGCCGAGCGGATGGGGATGCGTAAAACTTGCGTTGACGATGCGGTAGTAGGGAATGCCGAAGACGAGCTCGTGACTATCGATGCCGGTCGGAATTCCGCCTTCGACGAGGAGGCGATCGTTGGTTGCGTTATCGAGTGTGAAGAGATCGACCAGATGCCGGTTCGAATCGGCGATGCGCCCGAGGACGCTCTCTCCATGCCTTGAGGCTATGAAGCGGTGCGTGTCGTTCCGGCGAACGAGCGAGGTCTTCGGGAAGGGTCTAGATGCCGCCACGACGCGCGTCGAGCAGCCGGCGAACGGCCTGCAGCGCCGGGATGCCCCCGCGAATCATGTACTCCAGCGGCGCGGTACCGCGAAAGATCGGATTGGTATTTGGAAGACCGATCCACCGATCGGCGAGCGCCTTGCTATGGAGAATGTTGAGCGCCTTAAAGATGCCGATCAAATACGAAATTCGTAACATCGTATCGGTATCGAGCGTGCGCCGCGGCGACTTTTTGATTGCGTAATACGTGCTGCTCGCGATTCCGCCCAGGAGCCCCATTGCGTCTTCGTCGCGGATATGCCAGCATTCCATGATGTTGAAGAAGGCCTTCAAGGCTGATGGACCCAGCCGCTTGCGTTCCTCTCGGGACGTGATGTCGACGAGCGCGGAGGGAGCGTAGCGGGTTTCGGGGTAGGCAAGAGCGGTCATTACGGGTATCCTTTTCTGGAGATTATACACTACAGATCGGGAGACAGCAAGCCTCTAAGGGCTCTCGCTCGCCCTCGCGAATACCAAAATCGCGCGGGCCTGTAGCTCAGCGGTAGAGCGGCCGGCTCATAACTGGTTGCGCGTAGGTTCGAATCCTACCAGGCCCACCACAAACGGCTTCGCGACTCGGAACAACTCGGAACAAGTCGGGCGGGTTAGGCGCTTTTTCGACGAGGTCATTCAGCCGGTTGGCGGCGTCGCGAAGCACAACGGGTGCGATATGGCTGTACAGATCGGCGGTGATCGCGACAGAGCTATGCCCCAATGCAGTGCTCACGGTCTTGAGGTCCGTGCCGGACTGCAAAAGTAGACTAGCACAGCTATGCCTCATGCCGTGGAGGCCGATCTTGGGGAGACCGGCTTCATCACGCAAGCGAGCCACGTCGCCCGAGCCCGGAGGCGCAGATCGTACCTCCTGATCCTATCGCCGAATCGGACGAGACAGCGGGCGTCGCCGAAGCCCGTGCGCTCCTCTGCGCCTACTCCGAAGAAAAGCTCGGACTTGTCGGTCCCGTCGTTTTCGGTAGCAAAGTCTTTGATCGGCTGCACGACCCGACCGAGCCGGAGCTTGAATTGTGAGCGCCGACCTCAGAACTTTTCCGGGCTGTGTGTCTTCGAAAAATCGGTCGCGAGAGGCAGTAAGTGCCCGCGCGGGGGTGGCACGTTACCGCAATCCGCGCCCGAGGCGGCTACGCGGGCTGCGCCGAACCATCGCAACTGCCGATCCGTTCAGCTTCAGGGGACACGCGATGAGGATTTCAAGGTTTGGCCGCTACGCGCTTTCGGGCTGCGTGGTTGCCGCAATGCTCGGAGGCTGCGGCGGATCGCAGCCGCCGATCGGTGCATCGTCTGCGGGACCCACGACGCGGCAAACGCACTCGGGTGTTACGTACGAAGTGTTGTACAATTTCGAAGGACCGCCGGAAGACGGCGGGAACCCGCGTGCGAGCCTCATCAGCGTCAACGGCACGCTCTACAGCACTACCCAAGGCGGCGGTCGGAAGAACCACGGAACCGTTTTCACGATCACAACGGCCGGGGCGGAGGCCGTTCTCCATAGCTTTGGCGGCCCGAAGGATGGTTCAACTCCGTACGCCCGCCTCATCAATGTCAACGGCACGCTCTACGGCACAACAACACATGGCGGCGCGCACCATCTCGGAACGGTCTTTGCGATCACAACGTCGGGCAGTGAAACAGTACTCCACAGCTTCAAAGGTTATCCGCACGACGGCGCAGCGCCGGTTCCGGGTCTCCTGAACGTCAACGGAACGCTCTTTGGCACTACCTTCTACGGTGGTCGGAACAAGTGCTATGGAAAGGGTTGCGGTACGGTCTTTTCGATCACAGTGTCCGGGAAGGAAACTGTCCTCCACAGCTTCGCCGGCTCGGACGGCAAATTTCCAGCGGCTGATCTTATCGACGTCAAGGGCAAGCTTTACAGCACAACTGATTATGGTGGCGCCAACTGTATCCCGAGTGGCGGCTGCGGCACCGTCTTTTCGATCACGCGATCCGGCAGGGAGGTGGTGCTCCACAGTTTCGGCGACGGCGCGGGGGACGGCCAATACCCGTATGCCGGCCTTATCTACGTCAAGGGCGTACTGTATGGCTCGACCACTAATGGGGGCGCGAAAGACTATGGGATGGTCTTCTCGATAAAGCTGTCCGGCAAGGAAACCGTACTCCACAGTTTCGGGGGCGGCTCGGAAGACGGCCGAGGCCCGGAAGGCGACCTTGCGAACATGAACGGCACGGCCTTTGGAACGACTTGGGCCGGGGGCGAATACAACTGGGGAACGGTTTTCTCCGTGACGACGGGCGGCAGCGAAAGCCTTCTCTACAACTTCAAAGGTGGCTCGGCTGACGGTGAAGACCCGGTTGGCGGTCTCGTCAATCTCAACGGCACGCTTTATGGCACGACTGCAATCGGGGGCGTGCACGACGAAGGAACCGTCTTCGAGCTGATGCCGTGAAAAGCGAGCAGATCGTTTCCCAACTATAGCTGACTCCGCAGCAGGACGCTTCGTGCTCGCGAAGCCCTGCTGTATTGCGGGTTTGTATGGCATCACTGCGCAGCGACAATTGCATTGCGGCATCGCTTAGTCTTGGCTTCAATCGCGTAGAGCCATGCGGGACGGAGGGGCGCGAGGCCAAGAGCACTAGCCGATGCATTACCCTCAGCCATGCATCCCGCCCCGATGCGCAAACGCCATATACCATATAGCTTTTTCGACGTTGCTGAGTTTTTGCAAACGCGAATGCAAAACGCGCGCGACGAGCGAGCCGCGAGGCGCGATGCGAAAAGTCGTTATTCTATAGGCTTTTTTGATAGGGGCCGGGCGATCGGCGAGCGGCGGCCAAGGTGCGGCGTTTTGGCTCGTTCCTCTATGCCCACAACGCTGCCGGATGGGCATAAGGCTAGAGCCCAAAACCGGCCACCCTCGCTCGCCTCGCCTCGATCGCTCGGCATGCGGAAAAAGCCTATAAATAAGGGTTTTTCGAATCTCGCTAAAACGCATCGCGCGTCGTGCATTTTGCAGCGCGTGTTTGCAAAAAATCGCACACATCGAAAAAGCCTTACGTCACAACGCTTTTCACGCGGTTCCGACATGCATGCTCCATGCGCGATGCACGCGATGCTACGGGATTATCGTAACGCGCACCGTGTTAGACTTGTCGGATGGTGAGGCAGTAAATGCCGTCCCTCCGGGAGTGATCGCTGTTAGGCCTCGTAACGATGCGCTTAACGAATAGCTTCCCGGCTGCTGGAGAACGTACCCCCAATACTTAATGTCCGCCCACGTTCGGAGCGCTCCGACCGCATAGCCGAGGCCCTCTCGCTCTGTAATGCGAGGATCATTGTACTGCACGAGGACCGGGTGGGCGGAATGCAACGGGATCGCTAGTATCATCCCTTGGCACCAGCATGGGCCTCGCCCGACGCTCGGAGATACCGCTTTTCCGGCGGCATCAAAAACCTCCAGATCGCTCATATAATATGGCGCATTATGACCGACATCGATCTGTTGTGACGTCCTGTTGATCAGCCAAAGGGCCAAGAGGATCGGCTCTCCGACATGATACACCGATTTATAAGAGTCAAGGTGCGCCGTAATGAGGCCGGGACGGACTGGAAGCTCCTGAGCGCGCACTGTGGGAGAGAGGTGCAACACTAGTGCCGCGGTGCAGGTAAGCCCGATAAGAACCCGACGGGTCATGTTACTACTCCTGTCATAAGAAGGGAAAGCCGAAGAGGGACCACCGCGCAATGTGCACTGTTATCTCATTTGATCTATCTGCATTTGACGTTAGAAACAACTCGTGCCCCCACTGAGTGTTTTCGATTACCCGCATCCTTGGGGTACACCTGATCCTATAGTTATCCGGCCGTGTCAATGAGTACCCGAAGGAGAACAGACTCTCCCACTCAGGCGGGAGGCGCCTCGTGGCGATGGGGTTGCCGACAACAGAGATCGTGCGGAATGGGTAGTATGTCGTGGCCGTGATGCTGCCTTTAGGCGCGATCTCGTACGGTGCAGGAAGTGGGAAACGACTGCCAGGGTATCTCTCCGCTATCGGTCGCACCGTATGGCTTGCCGAATCGAGGATAAGGAGGTTGCACAGACCCGACGGTGGCGCATTCTCGATGGCGTAGGCCTTGTCGGTATTGTTCGTTATTGTGAGGCCGAGCGCGATTTGTTCGCCGAGGCTATAAACGCTCTTATTCGATTTTAGCGAGGTGCCAAATACGCCTCGACGCTCTAACGGGTCCTTGAGCACCGTGATCGTCGCTGAATTCGACGTTAACGCGGCGTTCTCGCTGTTAGCTAACGGCGGCCCTGTGAACATCGCTTTGATCGAGTATTTCCCGTCCTTGGGAAACCAGGCCGCCAGGCCTTCTCGAAAGACCACGTAAGTGACAATGAGAGACCCGGCGCGAGGCAAAGAAAAGCGAGCACCCGGTGGAAACGGCCCCTGTTCCAACTCCCGCAGCTGGCTCTTGCCATTTACGAGGTTCAGTATTCTGAACTTGTAAACGGAGCGCCGGCTCCCAAGGTACATTTCCTGCGCGTGACCTGAGACGTTTTTCAAATCTATATCAAATTGTAAACCCTGAGGGTCGCTGAGGCGTAGTGCTAAGCGGTCAGGAATTACTGATAAGGCGAAACCCTCAAGCGGCTTACCGGTTGGGCGACCGAGACCGGGAGTGGAACCCCATGACCAGGCGACGCTAAAGGGATCGGATGACCTGAGCATCTGAGAGGGTCGATCGCTTGGTCCGCGGCACCCCGCGGCCGTCGCTATTGCCGCGCAGAAGGCCAACGGATAGAGTAGAACGCATGCGACCTTCACTCGTCTGTACTGTCCACCGTGAAGCTTCGTAACTCCTAGCTTCGTTTTGGACGCTTTCAGTCCACTAGGGTTCATAAAGGGCCGGAACATCGGGGATTGGCGTCCGTCTGCAAGAGATGGTGCCTTCGTGCCGCTGGCCATCATCGAAGTCGATGGTAATGGCAAATCGCGTCGCCGAGGGACGGATGTAACGTCGGTTGCCGGGATCGCGTGTCCGGTTTTGTCGAGATTCTCGCCGCTAAAGCTTATGCCATCGCTCGAACGGAGCATTTCGTAGCCACCGGCATAATTCAAACCGCCGCCCTCGTTGGTGTAGGCCTCAAAAATCGGTCCAGCGTTAGAACTGTAGAGTGTGCGGCTGAAAAAGTGATCTCCAGTCATCACGCGGGTTAACGTATTACCCATGAATGGCGTGAAGGCTATTGCAAAAGTTTTGGGATAGGCCGGAAAGCCGGGCATAGGGCGTGCCGTCGCCGTGCAGCGCCACGGGTCGCCAAGCAGTGGAGCGAAGACCAGCATCTCACGTCTAATGCCGATGTCTGTTGGCGGCGGTACGTTCGGCGCTACCACTAAGATGTGTTTCGGCAACGGTTGTGCCTTCGTCGTTACGACGATCGGGGTTTGATGCGCCGGAGCGATGGTAAAGTGCGCGACACCGGAGTTCTCTCCCGAGACGGTCGCCCACGCGTGTTATCCGAGCCGAATGAAGGGCCGCGCGTCCAGCCCTCGTAGTTTGGCAGATCGATCACCGCAACGCGATCGTCGTTGCTGATACGGAAAAGCTTCGAAGCGTTGACCCAAACCGCGCCGTCGCGCGCCATCGTGAGAGGGTAGGCCTGCGGTATCGCGGTTTTTACAAGAATTGGCGGTGCGAGGACGATTTTGTGAACGCGGCCATCCGAATGCACGTGAATCACGTCGGTCCAGGTCGATGCCCAGAGCGATCCGTCGGATCCGACGGCGCGGACATCCAACGGAGCATGCCAGCCGGGCAGACTGATCGGCGCGTGCACGAAGTTACGATGAGAGGCGGTGGCGGCAGCGCCGGTGGAACCGGGGGCTCGTACGGCGGCAATGGCGCAGGTGGTGGTGGTGGTGGCGGTGGGGCTTCGTGCGTTGAGCCAAGCGCCACAAACGTTCACATGTGGCAAGGGTGGAAAAACGCTACCGACCACGGCCTTGTCGTCTTCAGTTGGTAGCGGGGTGATTTTGTTGATGCGCTACACACTCTGCATTTGCGTCGCTGCAATGCTCGCAGGGTGCAGCGGATCGCAGCCGCCGATCGGCGCACCGGGCGCGATGCCGCAAACCTCGGCGATCGCAACGCACGCGGATCGTGGCAAGTCGTGGGTTCCAAACGGTTCCGCGGAGACACCCGGTGGAAAGACCAAGGGCAGGCTTTTTGTTGACGTTGCCACCGCTAGCATCGTCGAAATTTTCTCGAACGGCGGACCCACATCTTCACCCCAAGGGTTGCTCCAAGCCCCAGGCTGGAACAAAATCGGCGCGATAACCAACGGAATCTCGTATCCGAATGGCAACTGGGTCGACAAAGACGGCAACCTTTACGTTGCCAACGTCTATAGTGGAAGCACGGCAGCAATCACCGAGTACGATCGCTCAGGTTCTCTAAAGTTCACATACAGCAGCGGCATGGTGTATCCGAGTGCCGTAGCGACCGACATCAACGGAAACGTCTTTGAAGCTGACTGGTTCACAGGCGTAACCGAATATCGCCAAGGCAGCAACACGGTCGTGGCAAACTGCCCCCAACTCGGCGGCGGCCAACGAGGCATTGCGGTGGATGCGCAAGGCGACGTTTTTGCCAGTTATAGCACAGCCTCCGGCGGAGCGATCGAGGAATATACCGGCGGTCTCGCCGGGTGCCCTGGAACCACTCTCAGCGTATCGCTTGGCGCGCCAGGCGGCATGGCGATCGACAAGAACGCCAATCTCGTCGTCTGCGACGAAACGAATGCTACCGTTGACGTGATTGACCCGCCGTACTCCGAGGTTTCGGGCCACTTGGGTGGCCGCGGGCCAATTTTCGGCTATACCATACCGGTCGCCGTTGCTATCAACAAAGAGAATACCCGCGCCTATGTTACGGACTACGGCGGAGAGGTAATAGACGTTTTTGCTTACCCAACCGGGTCACCCTTTGCAAAGGTTGACTTCAAAGGGTACGGACCGCCAACAGGGGCAGTCGATGGCTCGAATTATGTTGCGCGCTCGACGCAGTGAAGACTTTATAGGCTCCCCGCCGCCTCTTCCCCTCTGCACGGCTTCGCGATCGCGAGGCCGTTGCTGTTCTGGGGCATCGATTGAGGTCGTCGAATCTTGCTACTCCGATAGGGGGCGTTGACATGATACGTTCGGGCTTCGGCCGTCATACTTTGGGCCCTATCGCCGCTGCGGCACTGCTCGCGGCGTGTGGTGGAACACAGCCGCCGATCGGAGCGCCGGACGCCATGCCGCTGAGCAGCGTGCATGTATCGCGATCGCCCCGGGTTGTGCGGCCGCAATACCGCACCGGTGCAGCAAAATATCGAGTTGTTTTCAGCTTCGGAGAAAACGCCTACACGTACGACGGAGCCGGGCCAGAAGCGAGCTTGATCAACGTGAACGGCACACTTTGCGGCACCACGTCCGGGGGCGGCACATACAAGTGCCGCGGCGTGGACTGCGGAACGGTCTTCAGCGTCGGCACCACGGGGACGGAGAACGTGCTGCACGACTTCAGCGGCACGCCTGATGGAAATTTTCCCTTTGCGGGCCTGGTCGACATGAACGGCATCCTCTACGGCACGACGGCGAATGGCGGTACATACGGCTACGGTACCGTTTTCAGCATCACTGCGAGTGGAACGGAAACCGTGTTGCACAGCTTTGGCGAAGGCTATGCAAATGACGGAGTCGTCCCCGAAGCAGGCTTAATCGACGTGAATGGGACGCTCTACGGCACGACTTCTCAGGGCGGCATTTCGCTCCCTAGTTGCCCGTACTCCGGCCCTTGCGATTGGGGCACCGTCTACGCGTTCAAGCCGTAGTTGCTTCCGTTGCGCATTCCTATTCTCAGTTCGGAATTTTTTGCGAGCCGTGTCTCAAGAATCAGTCGCGAGGGTGTCGGACGCCCGCCGGAGGGGTGCATTGCGCTTCACTTCCCGTTGCTTCAAGGGCCGATCTCAGAAGCGACGTAATCGCAGTTATCTCGCGCTCGACCCGCCAGCAGCCGAGATTGTGATCGCACCCGCGCGCGTGCGCCCGCGTGACAAGGGCCTCCCCATGCGACTCGCGAGGAGCGGCGTCAGCGCGCCAGGGGGTGGTGCATTGCACCTCCGTGCTCTGGGAGCGAGGCCGTTTGTAAACCGCACCCGAGGCGGCCCAGCGGTCGCGTCGAACATCCTACCCGCCGATCGGTTCGAGCTTCAGGAGGCACGCAATGAGGGTTTCGGGTTTTGGCCGCTACGCGCTATCGGTGTGCGTTGCTGCAGCATTTCTTGCAGGCTGCGGCGGCCAAGCCAGTAACGGCGCCATGCCGAGCGGTGTCCCTGACTCCTCTCTTCCGCATCATAAGACATTCAACTACACGGGCGCGGCGCAGGATTTCACGGTGCCGGCGGGCGTGACGCACATCTCGGTCGTTGCACGAGGCGGCGCCGGAGCCGGCACTTCGGCCGGCCCTGGCGGCAACGGCGGTCGTGTCCATGCAATTATTCCAGTCACGCCCGGTGAAAAGGTCTTCGTTCTCGTCGCCGGGCCAGCGTCAGACGCTAGCGGCGGCTTCAACGGCGGCGCTACCGGTGGCAAAGGCGTCGATTGTCGCTCCTGCACTGGTTACGGCGGCGGAGGCGCATCCGACATCCGGCTCGTCGGCGACAAGCTCAGCGACCGCATTCTCGTCGTCGGCGGTGGTGGTGGCGGCGGCGGCTTGGGCGAACCGTTTTCGACCTCAATCCCTCCCCCCGGTTATGGTGGTAAGGGTGGCGGCAGCACTGGCGGCTCCGGTAGTATGGGCGACGGCGGCGGTGGCGGCGGCCGGGGCGGCACGCAATCTAATGGAGGAGCCGGCGGTGCCGGCGGTGCCGGTATATACCATCGCACCAACGGACGCGCCGGCAAGAGCGGATCGCTGGCTGATGGTGGCACCGGCGGTGCGTCGCGTCCATCAGGGTATGGCAACGGCGGCGGGGGCGGTGGCGGTGGCGGTTACTACGGCGGCGGCGGGGGCGGCGGCGGCGGTGCCTGGCCTTCCGGGCCCGATACAAGTGGCGGAGGCGGTGGTGGCGGATCATCGTACGTCGAGCGGAGTGCCACCAACGTGCATATGTGGCAAGGGTGGAAAAATGCAACGACCAACGGGCTGGTCGTCCTTAGCTGGTAGTCAAAAAGAATCTCTCAGTCCTTTTGCACGGCCTCACGATCAGCCAGCGTTTAGCGTTCATCCTCAAGAATAAGGGACATCGACATGACACGCTTCGGTTTTCGCCGCTACGCGCTCACGAGTTGCGTGGCGGCCGCATTACTCGCAGGGTGCGGCGGATCGCAGCCGCCGGGCGCGATGCCGGCGACATCACCCGGAAACGAAAGCGGGCTGACTGCGCTATCGGCTTCGCGGCTGATTTCGCTGACGATTCCGCACTACGTTGCGCGACCCGTGCATCGACCGACCAAAACGTGGATGAGCCCTGGCGCCAAATCGATGAAGAGGCTCCTCTACATTTCAGACGCGGAAACGAGCAGCGTCTTCGTATACGACTATTCGAGTGGGAAAGAAGTCGGCGACCTCACGACCGACATCGACGGACCGTATGGGCAGTGCGTCGATAAGAAGGGCGACGTCTACATCTCCAGCTTCGCGAGTAGCGAGACGGTGGAGTACGCGCACGGCGGCAGCGCCCCAATCGCCGAGTTCAGCAGCAGCGGTGGCTATCCCGTCGGTTGCGCCGTCGACCGCCAGGGCGATCTCGCCGTGGCGAACTTGTACAGCGCGAGCGGTCTCGCCACCCTTTTCGTCTGGATCCACGGCGAGGGCACGCCGACAGAGTACCAGGACAACGACTGCTTAAATATGTATCCGCCTGGCTATGACGACAATGGCAACGTGATTGTCGAATGCGTCTACAACCCCAATAGCTACAACATCAGCGTCGTCTGTGCGCTGCTGAAGGACGCCACGTCGATGACGACGCTTTCGTTCAATCAATCGATTGGCTTTGCGTCCGGCACGATGTGGGACGGCAAGTATATTGCGCTCGGCGATCAAGACCACGATATTATGGGCGAAACGGCTATCTATCAGGCGAGCCTTTCGGGATCGACGTTGACGCTCGAAGGAACGACCGTGCTCGAGGCCACCTGTGGCGACGACGTCGTGCAGCCGTTTATCGTCGGTGAAAAGAACACGCCGATAAACAAGAAGCAAGGGAAGGTCCTCATCGGGGCAAGTCGCGACTGCATCGACACGATTCCATTTTGGCACTACCCGGCCAGCGGCGATCCGTTCAAGACGACCACCGGCCCTTCACTGCCCGATGGGCAGTCGGTCAGCATTGCCGAGTAGAGCCCCCCGCGCCTCTGCCCTCTGCACGGCGTCGGGATGCGGGCCGTTGCGGCTTTGCAGCTTAGCCCCTTAGATCGGCGCGCGTCGCTCGCATTGCAGCTTCTCGCGCCTCGCAGCGCGGCGGCTAGGCCTCGCAGCAGCCACGCAGTTTGACGGCTTGGATCGCGGCGCTTAACGCGTTGCTGGCTCGGATCACAGCGACTTCGATCGCTTGCAGCTGAGATCGCAGCCGCTTAGAAGCCTGGCCGATCGGCGCCCTCGGAATCTTACGAACGCCGAAATTTTCATCCCGGGTGTTCGCGGGAAATGAGTCGCGAGAGAGTACGACCGCGCGCGAGGGGGTGGTGTATTGCGCGACGATTCCCGCTGCTTCAAAAGACGGATCGGCATGCGACGTAATCGCAATTAGCTCGCGCTCAACCGCTGTAAGTTAGGTGACGCCAACGAACCCCAGACGGCGCTCTCGCGCGCGCACCCGCGTACCAGCCCTCCCGTGTCGTGAGTGGCTCGCAGGTTGGTTCGGCTGCTGCTAAGAGCGAAGCACGCCCCGCTGGCGGAGCAGCTCCTCACGCCAACGATGTCGGCGAGCGTGAGATGTCTCTGAATCTGCGGCGGCGAGTGCGCCGATGACGCTGTGGTTGTCACCGTGGGTTCGCAACCTTGGTCCTCAAGTTCTGCGAGGATGCGCGCCTTGCGCGCGGCAACCGAAGCGCTGCCCCCAAGTCCGCCGATGTCGCGGTAATATGCGGGATCGTAGCCATGTCGCCGTTTGGTGACGGCACCGCCCTTGCGCGCGAGCGCTCTCATTCGGGCTCGAAAAGTCGCTTCCACGTCGTCGATCGCCATTTGTAGACCGCCCTTCGCGGTCCATTTGACGGACGCTTGCGTGGCGTTTCCTTGCCCCCTACGCGGTGTGCGCTAATGAATCTCACCGGCGCGGCAAAACGCGAGCGTCCGACTCACGTTTTTAATAGTCCATCGAGATCAGAGGACCGCGAACCTTCGGCGAACGCGGAACCAGAACGCCGGACGGCGCTCCGGATGAATCCGGACGAATCAGCCGCATCGAGATGCGTGGATCGGTAACGAGATGGGCCCACTGGCCTAGGGTGTCTAACACGAATCGCAACCAGCGGAGGTGACTCACGACGAGGTACGGCGAACGGCAGAAACTTCGAATCCTACCAGCCCCACTACAAAACCCGGTAGATCTGACCGGTCTGCGCGCCTTCGATACTCTTCGAGTAGGCCAGCCCGACGCGCCGAGCCGGGACTGCCTCAAATCCGCGAAAGTACGGCCCGTAGACGGCCATGGATTCCTCGAGCACCGTGGGGCTCACCAGGTTGATGCGGTGGCTCGTCAACTCGATTGCCGCGGCGCGCACGAAACTCTCCAACGCGCCGTTGACCATTGAGGCAGAGGCTCCCAAGCGAATCGGGTCGTGCGAAAGCACGCCGCCGATCAACGTGAACGAGCCGCCCGGCGCGACGACGCTGCGACCGGCAAGCACGAGATTGACTTGTCCCATCAGCTTGTCGCGCAGTCCGATGTCGAACTGCTCGGGCGTCATCGTGTCGAGCGGGCCAAAATGAACGTTGCCCGCGGCGCACGCGACCGCATCGAGGTTGCCGATCTTCGCGTACAGCTCACGCAGGCTGGCGGCGTCGCCGATGTCGACGCGAAAGTCGCCGCTCGTCCGGCCGGCCGTTACGATTTCGTGCCGCTGCGAGAGTTCCGCAGCGACCGCCTTCCCGATGGCGCCGCCCGCGCCCACTATCAATATTCTCATTGTTAGACGGGGTTAGACGGGCGAAGCGTATTTCCGGCAGGCGTCAGGCGGAAGGATGCCGTGCTCGCTCGCGATTTGCGATGCTCGAATGCGTTGGGCGCCGGCCCAAAGGCAAAGACTGCGTTGCCATTCCGCCGGGCTCGCCGCATAGACGACGAGTTCGTCGGGAGCGCCGGCCATTCGATACGATGCGATAAGGAATCGATCGTCATCGCTGAAAGCGAGATTTGTGACGAACGCAGCGCCGGCCGGTGGGGGCAAGGGCGGACCGATCGGCGAGTTCGCCGCCAGATCGAAGAACTGAATGTCGGTGTCGCGAGCTGCAGAGGCTCGCGTCGCATAGGCGACGATTGCATCGTCGCGCGAAAACGCGGCCATGCTTGTAGGGGGCAAATCGATCGCCCGCACGCGATCGGCTCTGGGCAGGCGATAGAGGCCCCAGGCGGTGTCGTTGTCGGTCGTCGACAGACCGATGAGGAAGCGTTCGTCGGTCGAAATAAACGGCGCCGCGACGAATGATGCGATTGGTCCGCCTCGGCTCGAAACGATTGCCACGGTGGCGGATGCTGCGTTCGGTGTGCCGTTCGAGGGCGGCGTCAATCCGACGTACGCGCCTCGCGCGGACAGCAAATACGTTAAACCGGGGTACCAACTCGGCAGCCCAGCCGACATCGCGAGCTTTTCCCACGGTGTTTGAGCTGCCGCCGAGCCGGGTGTGAACTGCGTGATTCCGTCGGCCCACGCTTCGGTGGTTTCACCAGCGGGGTCGTAGGCGATCTCGGGGCGATTGGTGAACGCGCCGCCCAAACTCGGCGCGCCATGCGCTCTGAACTCATCGACGACTTGCGGGGCCGGCGCAAAGGTGAAGATACGCACGACGCCAGTCTGATAGTCGAGTGCTACGGCATGCACGCCATCGCCGGGGTCCGAGATGCGGACCGTTCGTCCGACGTCCGGCGCGTTTGCGCGCGTGCTACGATATTGATTCAAGTCCTCGACGCGCACCGCATGCGCGCCGGCCAAGACCAAAAGGCTGCCGATGCTTGCGAATGATCCCGGCCAAGCCGGCGCCGGCTCTTCGCCCAAAGCCGGCGCTACGATGCCTTCGCGCGCTCGCTCCTCCAGCACGCCGTTGCTATATGTCGCGTAGACTTGCGTTTCGGGATCGTAAGCCGGCAAAGCGCCGTTACGCGGGTTGCGCAAACACATCAAGGTGGACCGTGCACCCGTCAACGCGCTGACAGGCAATTGCGCGCCGCGAACGCCGTCGTAAATCACGACGTGCCGTCCGTCCGAAAGTGCGAAGGTACCGCCGGAGGACGAGCCGCAGAGAGACGAAACCTCCTTCATCCCGGTGACGTCCAGGCTGCCCAGGAGGCCGAGGCTCGCCGCATCGAGGACCGTAAGCCGCGGGCCCGCGGCCGACTGAGTTACGATACCCAGCAGTGCGCCGTGTTTTGCGAAAGCCGCGCGCACTACGGAACTCGTTGCGATGCCGCGCAGAACGCGAAGCTTCAGGAGCTGTTCCAGCATCGCGCCGGCCGTTCTCGGCGTCTTGACCATTGCGTACGCGTCGGCGGCAAGTGCGGCGGCCGCGCGCGGGTGGGTCGATTCTTGCAGGCTGAGATCCCCGAGGCGCTCGGCGCGTTCGACCCGTAGACTCGCATCCGCGACGCGCCACTGGGCAAAGGCGACCATCGAGAGGCCCAAGAGCATGAGGGCAACAACGGCGAGTGCGGCAAGCGTCGCGCGAACGCGCGCCGTGCGTTGCCGCCGCTCTCGCGCACGCTCCGCCAGGCTTTCGTCCAGGAACTGCATCGCCGAGTCAAAGCCAGGCGCGAGGCGGTCGCCCCACGCTGCGAGCGGCCGATTCTGCATCCGCCAATTGACGGCGATCGCGAGATCCGGATCTCGCCAAAGCGCCGCTCGCCCTTGACGGTAGAGCGCGGCTGCGCCGGCCAGGCGGCGATAGATCTGGGCGCTTTGCGATTCCTCCTCAACCCACCGCTGCAGGCGCGTCCATAGACGCATGAGGCTCTCGTGCGCAATATCGAGCACGGTCTCGCTTTCGATCGGCTGCGGCGAGGGCGGCGTGAGAAAGGAGCAATCCGGTGCGCGAAAGGCGTCGGCGACCTCGCGCACTTCAACCGGCGGCGCGTCGACGATCGAACACAGATCGGCAAAACGCGTCGGACGGCGAACTCCGCGATTATCTTCGCCGAGGTCGGTCAAGCATTTGAAGATTTTTTCGGCGACGTAGCGCAGGCGGTCGCCGCGCAGCGAGTCGTACACCTCGTCGCCGTGGCGGGAGAGCGATTCGGATAGCGCTCCGATCGCTTCCAGATCGTCGATGTCGAGCGGCTCGCGCGCCGACGGGCCGGCAGCGTGAGCGTCCCACGTTCGCATCAAGGCGTGTTGAAGCACTGGGAGCTGGTTGGCGTCGTCTTCGAGATCGTTAAGGAGGCGATTGGTCAGGCGCGGCGTGATAACGCCGCCGGCTACGCGGGCCGGACCTTCGATAGCTCGCGCGAACTGCGCTCGGGTTAACCGCGGGACGAGAAATAGCGCTTCGCTGATCAGCTCGGGAAGCTGACGAAAGTGTGATACGTCGCCAAGGAAATCGGAGCGCATCGTGATGACCACGTAAATCGGTTGCGCCGTCTGCGAAACCGCCGCGACGAGCAGCCGCACGAACGCAACCGCGTCTTCCGCCTTGAAGCGCACGAGCTCCTCGAACTGATCGACGACGACCAGCAGGCTTTCATTGGAGCCGAGGCGCGCCTCGCGCACGACCTCGACCAGCCCGAGCGCGCCTCGTTCCAAGATCGCCTGAACCAGTCCGACCCGCAGCAAAGCATCACCCCGTCGCGTGCCCAGCACGCGGCTTGCGTCGATGGCGCGAGCGAGGCTCGCAATCGGCGTACGGCCGGGATGCATGATCGCGACGTGCCAGTGCGAGCCGGCCGCCATAAAACCGCCGTGCAGGGCCGGCAAAAGGCCGGCCCGCACGAGCGACGACTTCCCGCTGCCCGACGCGCCCACGACGGCAACGAAGCGCTTTTGCGCGAGGCGCGAAAGCAGATCGTCGACTTGCGTCTCACGTCCGAAAAAAAGATGCTCTTCGTCGGGTTCGAACGGGCGCAAGCCCGGAAACGGATTAGCGAAAACGCGGTTGTCGCGAGTCACGAAACCCGTCGTGAGCTCGCGAGCCGGTCAAAGAAAGGCTGCAGCACGCCGGGAAGGTCGCCGTCGAGCGCGTTGATGACCAGCACCTCGTTGCTGCGAAAGCGCCGCTTATCGGGCGTATCGGGAGGCGCAAGCACCACGGCAGTCGCGAGAAACGGCCGCGGGCGGCCGTAACCGAAAGCCTTCTGCAGATCGCGGAGCTTCGTTCGAAGCCAAAACTCGGTCGTCGCTCCGTGATAGATCGCAATCGCGTCGCAGTTCTTGAGATTCTCTTCGTGATCGAGCCGCAACTCGGTTTCGGTGCCGCTCGACAGCGGCGCGATCACTTCGCACCCGCCGGCGAAGAGCGCGTCTTCGCAGGCTTGCGACGCGGCAGCATCGCAACGGTCCGCGATCAAATAAACCAAAACCGCGCGCTCTCTAACGAGCGTTGCTCCAACGGGCGCGGCCTTCTTCGATGCCAATAAATCCGCGACGGTCATTTTCAAACTGTCCAGCGACGTTATCAACAACTGCGGGTCATCTTGTAAGCTTGCAGCGAAGGCCGCGAGACGCTCGTCGCCGCCTGCGGTCCCTGGGAGCATCCAAGGAATCCGGGTCATTTCGGGCCGCGCTTGCGCTTCTCGGCCTGCCAGATCGTACTGCAGCTCGAGAACCGATCGTCGCTCGCCCTCCGGGATCACGCCATACGACGCGCCTACCGGATGAATTGAGAGGTCGGCTTGCCGCAAGCTCTCGGCAACCCGCTCGACGTAATCCGACGCATGCCTGAATGGCTGTTCGGGCAGAACTGCGTGACCGTACTGTTCCAGTTCGCGCCGCAACTGCTCCGTAAACGGCGCGAGATCAGACGTGCTCTCCGCGAGGTACACGCGAGATCCGCTCGGTGGAGCGACCCGACCGGCGGAGGTTCCGGTGAGCTTTTCCAGCATCGCGCAGATATCGTACGCGAGCTCGTTTACGCGCCCCAGAAACTGTTGGCGCGCTCGTTCGCCGAATCGAACGTCGAACTCCAAGGGTACGCCGCGTTGGTCCAACCGGAAAAATGGATAGCCGACTGATTCGGCCAGCGCGCCATGGGCAGCCTCGACGCCGCGTTCGACCGGCGTTTTGACGACTTTGACGACGCGCGAGCGAGTGCCGATGTGCAGTCCCGCGCCCTTTTCGGCCGCGTCGCAGAATACGCTCAGCTCTTTCGTGCACCAGTCGGAACGGACGTATCCGGGTGAAAGCACGGTGATAAGGATCGACGCCTCCGCTACTTGCTTTTCGATCGCAGCGTCCAACACGTCGCTGCCCGCGGTCTTTAGGTCGCGCCAGATATCGGCATGCTGTCCCCAAAGGCTCGTCAAGCGCATCTCTAGCGCCTCGTGAAAACGATCCACCCAGCCCTGCTGCTCGTCGCTCAGCTTCGCGTTGTCGCGATGCGTGTAGCTGATGAAGATGTCGGCCACTACCCCGGCTGGACTGCTACGGCGCCTGCCTGCTGTCCTGCGGCCCTAAGCTAGGCATGCGACAACTTAGCATCGAAACGCCGGCAAGCTAAGAGGAGCTCGTCTAGGCCCTCGGCACCTTCACGCCTTTGCGAGAGGAGCCTGCCATGAAGCAGATATACGGCCTCCGCAGCGCCTGCCTTTGCGCGGCTGCAATGCTCGCGATCGCAGGGTGTTCGCCGGCCGTCGCCCCATCGGCGGCCGCCTCACCGGCGGTTGCGACAACGCCGCGCACCGCTGTTTTGCGCGGTCCACGGCCGCGCGGCTGGCTCTCCGACGCAGCCAGAAGCGGCGAGCCTCTCATTTACGTTGCCGATGGCAACCAAGTGTTGCTCTACGCCGAGGACGGCGACCGCAACGCGCCTATTGGCAGTATTACCGACGGTGTGACGAGCGCTTACGGGCTCTACGTGGACCGCGAGGGCGATCTCTACGTGGCGAACTGGCAAGAAAATAACGTCGAGAAGTATAAACCGGGAACGCTGCAGCCGTGGATCACGTATTCGTCCGGACTTAATGGCCCATTTTACGAAGTCGTCGATCGCCAGGGCGATCTTTACGTCAGCAACGCCGGCAACGGGACGGTTACCGAGTACGTGCGCGGAAGTACGACTGCGCAACGCACGGCCCAAACCGAGGGAAATCAGGCCGACGGCATGGACCTCGACCACGAAGGAAACCTGTACGTCGCGTGGCGCAACAACTATGGGGCCGGCATCGATGAGTTTTCGTCGGACTTAAAGCATCGGAAGAGTCTGGGCATCTCTCTGGTTCAACCGCAGGGTCTCCTCGTTAGGCGCTCCGGCGAGATCATCGTTGTCGAAACGGACTACGCCAGCGCGATCGAGGAGTTTGCGCCGGGAAAAAAGAGTCCGAAGCTGGTTCTTAAACCGCCGCAGGTCCTCACCGAGATCGCGATCGCCCGACCTGGCCACACTCTCTTTGCTTCCAGCATTAGCAACGCGGTCTACACCACCTCATATCCTCTCCGCGCCGCCGACGCATTCCAACTCAAGATCCTTGTTGACTATTCTTCGTACGGTAGTTATGACAGCGTCCAGGGCATCGCGCTGAGCAACGGTCAAACGTTTTAACAGGTAAGATGGGGGTTATCATCGCAGCATGCATGACGCTCGCAGCGCTCTGCGGAGCTACGACCGTCGCCCTGCAAGACGCAGTCAACGGCGTAATTCCTGGCCCTCCCACGTTTTACCAGTGGGTTCTTCCGCTCGATTACGATGGCGCTAACTTCACCGTTCCGAAGGCTTATGGATCGTGTGGAACCTCATGGAATGCACAACCAAGTTCTGCCGATACGCCCGCATTCTATATCGTTGCTCTACCGGTGTCTTGGACCAACGGGTCGAGGCCGGAGCCCTTGACAAGAGTTCCCGCATTAGGCTAATATACCGCCAAACGGTATAATGCAAAGCGGTATAACACACCTCGTCGAACCGGCCTTACTCATCCTCGTGGCGCTCGCCGACGAACCGAAGCACGGCTACGCGATCATGCAAGATGTGGAAGCAATTACGGGGTGGTCGATGCGTGCTGGTACGCTCTACGGGGCACTAGCCCGTATGGATCGGCGCGGCTGGATTGAAGAGATTCAGACCGATGACTACCGGCGACGGCCGTATGCGTTAACCGCAGCGGGTCGGCTCGAACTGACTCGTCACCTAACCCTTCTGGACGTCATCGTAAAACTTGGCCTCAAAAGAATCAGACGGCGAGGCACTACGCGGAGGAGAGCCTGACATGCAGAACGTTGCCTCAAGCAAAACGCAGTTCAATGAGAGCATGGTAACCATAATCGTCGCCGACATGGAGCGCTCGATCGACTTCTACACCAACCGGCTTGGCTTGCCCCTGAAAACGCGCTACGGCAACGAGTTCGCGATAGTCGAGGCGCCCGGGGTCGCTATTGCTTTGCACCCGGTACCGAACAACGGACGCGCGAAAGAGGGAAGCCTCTCCATCGGACTGGGCGTCGACTCCGTGGAATCCAGCATGAAACAGCTAGCAGAACGTGGCGTAACGTTTGCCGGCGACATCGTCGCGGATCCTCCCATGCGTTTTGCCTTCTTCAAGGATCCCGACGGCGTCGAACTCTATCTGGCCGAACGCAGCGATTGGCAGTAGCGCCGTTGACCGCGCAACGCACGGCCCTCTCACGTGGCGGCTTCATTTCCTCGGCGTCCGCCGCGATGGCCGCGTTGCCGCTTCGGGCGTACGCGCAGGCTCGATCGGCACCGCCGCTCGCTCGGGTTAAGGTAGATCCCGCGCGCGTTATTCGCACGGTCGTCGGCCTACGGCCCTTTCGCCCGCACGGATTCGTGCTGCGCGCGGAGGCATTCGGGAGCAAGACGATCGTCCACAACTACGGGCATGGCGGCGGCGGCTTTAGCCTGTCGTGGGGTTGCGCGACGCTTGCGGCCGATTTGCTCTCTTCGCGCTCTCCTGGCCGCGCCGCCGTGATCGGCTGCGGCGTGATCGGTCTTTCCACCGCGCGCATTCTTCAGGACCGTGGATGGGACGTGACGATCTATGCGTCGAGCCTCCCGCCGAACACCACGTCCAACATCGCGGGCGCTCAGTGGACGCCCACCGTTGTCTTCGCAGCGCAAGAGGCGACCAGCGCCTTTCTCGAAACCTTTCGGCGTGCGGCAAGCATTGCTAACCGCGCTTTTCAGCTGATGGCCGGCTCCACCTACGGCGTGCTCTGGATCGACAACTACAGCCTCAAACAGGCGGCGACGGAGCGCGACGAGCTCGACTATGCCGTTTCGGCCGGCATCGAAGACCTCTATCAGGACATCGAAACGATCGAGCCCGCCTCCACGCCGTTCGCAGTCCCACTGGTTCGGCGTTTCACGACGATGCTGATCGAGCCCAATACGTATCTCCCCGCCGTTATGCGCGACTTTCTCCTGCGCGGCGGTAAGATCGAAGTGCGAACGTTCGCAGCGCTGCGCCAGATGCACGACCTAGCCGAACCCGTCGTTCTGAACTGCACTGGCCTTGGCGCGCGCGCCCTCTGCAACGACGACGAACTGATTCCGGTGCGCGGCCAGCTGACGGTGCTCGAGCCGCAGGCCGAAGTGGACTACATCTATCTCGCCAACGGAATATACATGTTTCCGCGTAACGATGGGATCGTGCTCGGCGGCACGTTCGATCGCGGAGACTGGTCGCTCGCAGTCGACGCCGCACAACAATCGCGCATTCTCATCGAGCACGCGGCGGTCTATCGCTCGTAGCCTGCCGCGCCCTCGGCCGTCAGCGCTTCCATCGCAACGTTGGCCTCCGACACCAACGCTTCGCTCTCGCTCTCGTCGAGGAAGTTTGACGCCCCAACCTCGATGCGCAGCGCCACGGCAACGGCCTCGTCTTCAAAAAGAAAGCCGTATATAAGGAGGCCGTCGTCTCCGGGCAGATCCTTATACTTCGCGATTTCGCGGAAAACGGCAACTGCGGCGATGTAATCGTCGTAGTTCTCGGAAAAATCCAGTACCGCCGCGGTCCACGTTTGCGTCTTGTCTTCATAATTGACGCTGCTGGGCATGACCAGCCCAAAGGATGCCGGCGTGGTAAGGCCGTCGATCCAGCTGCCGATCGTAGGCTCGTCACCGACGCGCTCCCGGATCGATTCAGGCGTGTACGGCTCGCCATAATACGAGGCCTTCGCAAGCCACGCCAGCAGCTCTTCGTCGTTGCCGGCGTCCGGAAAGGCGCGGTCTAGGAACTCGTCGAGCCGGGGGCGGCTAATGCGAACGCGGGCGTATAACTGATTTGGCTCAGAGATCGCTGATTGCTCCGAGGAATAGCACGGCGCCGGTTTTGTCGTCTCGAATGATGCAAAAGAACGGATGGTCCACTTTGACGACGATCGGAACGGTGGGATCGTATCGTGCAGTGGCTACCATGACGACGGCGGTCGCGGCGGTTGCGGTCGTCCCCGCTTCGTCGACATCGAGCGTGGTTTTGTGTATGACGCTGCTGATCTTCAGCGGCTTATCGCTTATCCCACTGAAATCTGCGCTGTCAGAAAATGCAACCCCAAGACCGATATCCGTCAGCGGCGAAACCAGATCGGTCTCATACGCGAGGTGCATCTTCGGAAGATGCAGGTTTACGCGCCGCGGCGTGGCGTGGGCGAGCGCCGTAGCGAACGCCTCCGGGAGCGTACTCTCCATTGCCAAGCCGGTGCCCTGCTTTGGAAGCACGACGTACATCGCGAAGCGATCTCCGCGATAGCCCAGCCGCACGAGCTCGAATCCGCTCCCGGCGTAGTACGAGAACGTCGAGGTCAGATTCATGAAGGGGACGCTCGTCGTTGCGGTCGCGCCCATGAAGTGGCCGGGCGCGGTTAGCGCCGGCGTAAACGCCTCCTCCCACAACGCTTTGAAGTAGACCGCGTTCGTCACGATCGCTTCGGCGTCGGCGAGGCTGTTGAGGATCGTCGGAATGTGCCCTTTCGTGCGCTGACTTACCCACCCGTTGACCGTGCGCAGCGCGTCCGGGCTGGCGAAGTCGAGTGACGTCACGTCGGCACCAAACGCCGCCTTCGCCTTCTCGACGAACGACGCTTTGAGTGCGAGCCCCTGGCGAACCCACAGTGCATTTGCGAACTCGAGCGCGAGATCGGAGTCTGCCTTTGGAAGGCCGGCTCGCAGGTTCTGCGAGGCGCAAGTAAAGTCCGACGGATCGACCGGCGGTACGACGGAACTCTTGACAAACGCTTTGGCCGTCGCTCCACGAGCGCCGAGATAGACGACGCCGAGCGCCTGCGCGATGCTAAACGGCGAGATGAAGACGTTCTTGCCGCTCACGGTATGGAGCAGGGAGAAGCCGAGGTCGTTCTGTGCCGTGACCACTCGTGTCTGTATCATTGGCGCCACCTCCGAGCTGCATTTCACTGGAACGTCGGCGGCACTGGCCGAGCACCCGCAGCCGAGGAGCGCGAGGGCGATCGCAAAACCCGCCGCAATGGCACTACGCATAACTTCTAAGCTCGATTTTGTTCTTGTCCGGATCCAAAATGTAGATCGACTTCCCGATTCCGCGCGCACCAAAGACGTCGATCGGGCCCTCGTCGATCGTTGCCTTCATCGCACCTGCGTGCGCGACGATCTGGTCGATGTCGCCCTCGACGACCAGGCAAAAATGATTCAAGTTCGCGGCGGCTTGCGGCGCCGCGCCCGATTGCGGCTCCAGCGAAAAAAGATCGATGATCGTTCCCGCATCGATTCGTATGGATGGGAACTTCACTTCTCCGCGACGATATTCATCGAGTCGGACCGGCTCGAGCCCCAGACCCTCCACATAAAAGGCCAGCGACCGATCGACGTCGGAAACGTTGAGGACGATGTGGTCGAGGGAAGTAATCTTAAACGTCAACGAGCGGAGGTTTCATGTGCCGTAACATCAAGACCTTGTACAACTTCGCGCCCCCGGCAACCGAGGTAGAGGTCCGGGCTTCAGCGCTGCAGTTCGTGCGTAAACTCAGCGGCTTCAATCGCCCGTCGAAGGCAAACGAGGCAGCCTTCGAGCGCGCAGTCGATCGAGTAACCGGCGCGGCGCGCGAACTGCTCGACTCGCTGATGACGCAGGCGCCGCCACGCGACCGCGACGTGGAGGCTGCAAAGGCGCGAGAACGCGCGAAGACCCGCTATGGGCGCCCGGTGAGCGATCGCCCCTAGCATGCGAGCGGTTGGCATACTCTTCGCGGCGACGCTCGCTTTGGCCGGGTGCTCGCGCGGCACCGCCCCAGCCACGTATGCTTCGCCTCACGAGCTCCGAATAGCCGACGAAGCCGACCCATCCTCGCTCAACCCCCTTCTGGCGCACGATCAAGTCACCATTGGCAACGACTTGCTCTTCGTTCAAACCCTGGTGGGCGTCGACGCGGCGAATCGAATCGTCCCGGTTCTGATAACCCGCTTACCGACAAGAGCGAACGGCGACATCTCGCGAGATGGGCGAACGATCGTCTACCGCTTGCGCCGCGGAGTCCGTTTTGCAGACGGGAAGCCGCTGACCTCAGCCGACGTCGCCTTTACGTTCGAGGCGATCGTGGATCCGCGAAACCCGGTTCTCAGTGAAGATGCGTATCGTCGCGTAAGCTCGCTGAGCACGCCCGATCCCTACACCGTCGTCGTACGCTTACGCGCTCCATGGAACGCAGCCGTTCGAGAACTCTTCGCGCAATCGGACTTCGCCTTCGGCATTCTTCCCAGGCATGCTTTTGCCAGCACGTGGTTGCGCGGCGCACCGTGGGAGGAGCACGCCTTTGGCACGGGGCCTTTTCGCGTCACGCAGTGGCGGCGCGGCGACCGTATCGTGCTCGAGCCTAACCCATACTACTCGCCGCGGCCAAAGCTCAGACGTATCGAGTTGATCATGATTCCGGATTTCAACGCGGCCTTGGTCGCGTTACGCGCCGGGGAGATCGATCTCGCACGGGTGTTGCCGCCGCAGGCCTCAGAAGCGATGTCGCTTGCGGGAATTCGGACCGTGGCGACTCCAATCAACGGTACCGATATGCTTGCGTTGCAGACCACCGTCGCACCGACCGACGATATCCGGGTCCGCCGGGCAATCGCTCAAGCACTCGACATCCCCCAGATCGAACGGCTGTTTCGCGGGCTCTATCCGCGGGCCGCGACCTTTTTGCCCCCAGTCTTCGAGCGGCACGATCGCGCTCTCGCACCGATCGCTCACGACGAGCCGGCAGCAAATGCAAATCTGGAGGCCGCAGGATGGCGTCTGGAACGCGGCGTGCGCACGAAGAACGGTAAACCGCTGCAACTGCTCTTCGTATCGGCGAGCAGCAGTGCCGCCGGTGTCGCCGCCATTGTCCAGCGGGAGCTGGCAGCGGTGGGAATCGACGTCCTTATCAAGGCGTTTCCTACCACGAACTTTAACGCTCCCGCGGGCCCGATTCGGAGCGGCCGGTTCAACATCGCGTTGCTGGGATGGATCGGCGGCGCGGATCCCGAGCAAAGCGTCGTCTTTTCATGCGCTCAAGCCCTTGGAGGCGACAATATCTCGCGCTTCTGTGACCGCGGCTTCGAGGAGGCCTTCCGGGATCAAGCCCTTACCCCCGAACCACGCGGTCGGGGCGCCGATTTTCAAACGCTGCAGCGGATCGTGTACGATCGGGTTCCGGTGGTCCCGCTGGATTACCTGAGGTACTTTGACGTGATGAATTCACGCGTCACCGGGTTCGCGCGGAACATGCTCGCCTTTCCGGTCAGCGCAGAGCGCTGGGATGCAAAGTAGAGAGCAAGGCGCGGACGGTGGTCCCATCTACATAACGGCCTCCAAACGTCCGATCCCGCTTGCTTGCGACCATCGCGCAATTGGAAGATGCCGACCAAGCTCAAGGAGTAAATACGGGAAGTGCCATGGTCCCAGTCACGTCCGCACTCCTCCTTGAGCTTAGTCGGCCCAGCCCCGGTTTCTACTTTCCGATCCACTCGAAGTGGCCTAGCGCGGCGCCGAAATAAAACACATCGTAAGGTGAGTTCAAAAAAACCGTACCGGCTGAGAGTCCTGGGTACGTCGACGCTACACCGTTGATGTGAACCGTGAGTGCCGAGGCTCCAGCGGTAAATATCACTGCAGGTGCGTTCAGTCTGGACCCGGGGAGCAGTGCTCCGCGGCAGTTCGCGCTATTCGTCTAGCAGTTGCTTCCCCTGGGATTGACTTCCCAGTTGCAATATCGCGCCACCGCTGCTCCGGCATTCCGATCGCGCCCGCGACCTCCCTACGCGGAAACTTGGAGAGGTAGTCGATATCGTCCGCGAGATCATCGCGCTCGTATTCGACCGGCAGGTCCGGTTCGTCGTGTATCGCGATCCCTTTCGACGAGCATTAGTCACGTTTGTGGACTGGTATAGGGAAGAACTCACGAAGGACACTCAGTTTCAGGTGGCTTTCATCCGGAATTCGACAATCTAGCGAACCCGGTGGGGTCGCGGGAACCGGACGTTTGGGAGGCCTTACGTGCCCTCGTCGGCGCCTGCGTGAAGCACGAACTTCACGATTAAACGGTTGAGCGTCGCACCCGAGGCCGGGCTGCCGAAGTTGACGTAAAGCTC
>PMTY01000096.1 GCA_003167155.1 Candidatus Cybelea tumulisoli | reverse complement strand
CCGAAGCAGACGTGGAAGAGGCCGGCGCCGAGCAGCGTTAGCCGAATGCGAGGGCTCACGTCGTAGGCCACCTGAAGGTTTCCGACGACTGAGTTGGGCTGCTCGATGTTATCGAACGCGAACGAGCCGGTCTGGAAGTTCGGCGTGTACAAGTAGCCGTAGGTACCTATACCGGGGTTGGCCGCGTAAAGGTAGTTGCACTGTAGTGGGTTGGTCTTGGGCGAGAGCTTCGTGATCCCGCTCTTCGCCGAGTTCAGGACGCAGGAGCGCGGATCGTAGCCGTTGTTGTCCAGCGGAGTGCCGTAGAAGCCGCCGCTCTGGAAGGAGAAGCTTGGCGTGATCGCCAGCTTATCGTGGCGCCAGTTGAGGATCAACGACGAGACGTACGGCGATATGTAGCTGACGAACGAGCCGTTGAGACTCGGCGCGATCGCGGTGGAGTAGGGATTGTACCAGCCACCGAGGTCCAAGAGTCCCTGCTCCGGCAAGTTGTAGTACGGGTTGAGGATCGTATCGAAACCCTTTGCGATCTTGTTGTCGCGGGTGCTGCACGGAACGCCCGTGCCGTCCTGGTAGCAAGGGTGTCCGCCGCCCGCTTTGGTCAGCAAGTTGTACTGCGAGATGACTCCATTGAGCACGGCGAGCGGATTGGGAATGATGCCGCCGGTCACGAGCGGCACGTTCTGGAACATGACCTTCGAATTGGTGTACGTGAAGGCCAACTGTCCGGAGAACCCGTTGCGGGTGAAGTCGCCCTTGCTGAACTGGAACTCCACGCCTTCGTTGCGATTGACGCCGACCGGAACCTGCGTCGCGAAGTTGGAGCCGATGAACGTTTGTTGCTGCCAGTTCGAGACCCAGGTGTAGAATGGCGTGAGCTTAAAGCTCATGTCCGTTCCGCGGAAGTGCTTCTCGAAGGAGAGGTCGTACTGCCCCGACGAGATTCCCGGAATCGGGTGGAACGGTGAGTAGAATCCGAGGTTCATCGTGTTGTTCCAGACCGACCGCTCGTCGCCCGAGAGGCTGAGGTACTGGACTGACGCGGAGATCGGTGGCTGTGTGTAGCGGCCGGCCGAGAGGCGCCAGACGACGTCCGGCGATTGCGAATAGGTCGCCGAGAAACGCGGCTCCCAGTAGTTGAGCGAGTACGAACTGGGCGAGGACGCCGTGAAGTTCGGCGCCGCGACGCCGTTTTGCGTCGCGCCGTTAGGGTGAACCCAGCCGGTGCGGGCACCCGCCGGGTGAAGGAGCGCGGCTGCGGTGTCGCAGTTTCCGTTCACGTACTGGGCACTTGCCGGCGGCGGTTGCCCTGGCTCCAGCAGTTGCGTCAGCACTTGGTTCGTCGCCGCGTTGACGCAGGTATAGTTCGCCGTCATGTTCGCGTAGAACTCATCTGCCGGAGTCGCCGAATCGGGTAGCTCGTACGTGAAGTTATCGTAGCGGATCGCCGCATTGATCAGGATCTTATCGTTGGGGCGAAACTGATCGGCAAGCGAGAAGTTCTCGAACTCGGGTTTGACCGTGTTGTACGAACCGCTCGCGTTGCCGCTCCAAAGACTATCCCATTGCGCACCAGCCTTGCCGGCTGGAGTGTTCGCGGCGCCGTAGCCCCCAGGGCCGCCGGAAGCTGCGCCGGTCCACGTGGGATTCACGATGCAGTCGCTGCTGTACGTCTTGGCGCAGTTTATGGTGCCCTTCGACGTTGTGATGCTCAGCGTTGTGTCGTAGTAGCTGCTGCTCAGACACGGTACGGAGTAGCCGAATGTGTTTGCGGTGCCGGGGATGTTGTCTTTGTAGCCATAGCACGTAAAGTTGCCGCCCGATCCGGACATATAGCCGATCGGCGAATCGTTTCCGGCGGCCGAGGCGTTGTTCCAGCGGATGACACCGGCGGTCGTATAGTTGCCGTCAAGCGACATTAGATTCTGGTCGTTGACCTGGTCTTGGAAGTCCAGCGCGCCGCCGGACGTGTGCGTGATGAGCTGGTACTGCGGGGAGGCCGGCAACGACGGGACGCCGTCGCCCGTTGCCCCGGCGACCGGATTATTCTGCAGCCAATCCGAGTAGAAGGTGTAGCCGTAGGCTCGCAGATAGGCGGATTGGCTCAGCGCGTAGGTGTACTGCACCTTGCTGATCCCGGCGTCGTTCCGAATCGTTGCCTGCGAGTCGTCGTTGACCGGGATCGGGCCGTTGAACGCGTGGGCCGGCGTGTCGGGTACCATATAGACTCCCGGCGACCGGACGGTCCCGGTACCGGTCTTATAGTCGTAGGCGCCGATCGGGGTACCGAACGGAACGTTATAGGCGACGCCGTCGGCATATCCTAGATAGGTCGGTGCGCAGGGGAGCGTCCCAAGGGTAGTCGATGGGCACGTATACGGACCCGGCCCCAGTCCCGCACGCTCCTGAAGATAGAACTGATTCGGCTGCAAAAAAGAGACGATCTGACCGATTCCCGAGCATCCGTTGACGGTGAGGCCGGGGCCGACCGTCTCAGGACCGCAAGTCGGAGCCGCAGCCCGCGTTCCGTATGCCCCCCAGATGAACTGGTTATTGCCGGGTCCTTCGTCGTCCGGACTGTTATAGCTGTAGCTGTTGAGCGCCGATCCGCTCCACAGCACCTGCACGTCGTCGCGCAATCCGTTGGCTTTGGGGATACCCATGTGCAGGTTGATCACGCTCTCGCGATCGGTGACCATCGACGGGTCGCCGGCGATGCCGCTGTAATACTGCCAGCATCCCTGGTCGGGGAAGCTGAACTTCGACCCGTACGTTTGACAGATGGGCTTTACGCCTTGACCGGTGCCGAAGACCGCGGTCGGCGATGTGTCGTACACTTGACCGCTCAGGATGCCGTAGCCGAGGAACGTACCGTCGACATCGCCGGAGAAGAAACCGCCCGGGGTCATGTACCCCGCGCCATTGGTGTTGTCGAAGAAACGCGACGATTGATTGTAGCCTAACAGGCCGACGTAATAGCTGAAATTTCGGTCGGGCGTCGAGCCGCCGATCTCGACGCTCGCCTGATGGTAAAACTGCGGGGTCGCGATCCCCAAGTTGGCCGTTGCAAAGCCCGGGAAGGTACCGGTCTTGATGACCTGGTTGATAAAACCGGCCGTGCCGGCCGAGGCGACCGAGGAGGGCCCGCCTCCGGTATAGACCTGCAACTCGGAAAGGCCGAGGCTCGATTCGGTTCCGGAGTTGTAGTTGTCAAAGGAGCGGTTGATCGGGATTCCGTCATACTCGAAGCCCGTATAGTACGAGTTTTGACCGCGAACGTAGGCTGCGTTGAAATCCCAGCCCATGCCGCCCTGCGACGTCTGGATGCCGGGGACCGAGGCCATTGCCGAGTAGGCACTGTTGAGGTTGCCGCCGCCGCCAAGCGCGGCCGCCGCAGCGGCTTGCGCTGCGTTAACGCTGTAAAGATCGCCCCCGATGCCGGATTTTACCAGCGACGATCCGGCTTGTGACGTAACCGACGCGATGGTTTTGAGCGTCTTGGTCAGCGTATAACTAACCGTTTGGGTTTGATCGGCAAAAACGACGGTTCCGCCGACCGATATGCTCTGATACCCGTTCTTGTCTAGGCTGAGCGTGTAGGTATCCGGAGCGAGCGAGAGCAGGACGAAGTGTCCGGTGGAATCGGTCGTCGCCGTCGCGGTCTGCGACGGCGATACGGCTTTCACGCTTACTCCCGCCAAGGGCGCTCCGTTTGAATCGCGGACGATGCCGGTCACGTTTCCGGTTACTCCTGCCAGTGCCCATGTTTCCTGGAACAGGAAAGCGACCAGAACCAGAACGGCAACGCTCGTAAAACGGAGCGTTCGTTGCTGTTTCATGCTTTGCGTACTTCCCTCTTTGTAGTAGCTCGAAGTTGCGCGCGTATGTTCGGCGCGCTGTATCGACCTTGGGAGATCCTGGGAGTGCGACCTTTTGATGATCGTTGAGCAATGCGCGCATTACGATACTTTCGCTTCAACGATCTTCAAGAAGTTCAAGTAGTCTCAAAGCGGAAGGCCGTTAAAGGCTGCCCGCGTTTTGGAGTTTCCTGAAGACGGCGCGAGAAAAGCTGCGTATTCTGTTAAGCATGCCGGTATCGCCGATGGAGCGACAAGTGTTGCGGCTCTTGCACCGGGTTAGGAAACCCGAGGCTCTGGCGGCAATGTCGATTCCGGTTGGAGCGCTCGAGCGAATCGTCGAGGATGCACTCGCCGGAGATGACGCGCGAACGCAAAAGCTGCGCCGAGCGATCTTCGAGGTGGATTTCAAGCGAACCGCGACCAATGCCGAGCTGGCGCGCCAAAACGGTGTCTCCCTACGCCATTTTCAGCGCTGGAGGGCCGAGGCGGTTGCCTCGATCGCTCGGCACGCGGGCGGCGCGTTAGGATCGATCGGCGAGCGTGGCTCGCCGCAAAACGGTGCCTCCTGGCGGTTCAGCCGTGAGGTTGCCGCATTTCTTGGCGCGCACGACCGCGGCAATGCATTGGAGATGCGATGCATTGCAACCAACCTGTTGCGCTTGGCGGGGGATGCCGAGACGCAAAGGCTCGCCAGGGCGTATCTCGGCGACGCAAACCGGCGCCTTGGCACAATGGAAGAGGGGCTCGCGCTCGGTCGGGCGGCCCCGCAGGTGCGTGGATCTCGTTCCTGGAGGCGGATCGCGCGAGAAATCGAGCGCGCGTGTCAGTTGGTGTTGCAAGATCGGATCGCGCAGGCGCATGTCCTAGCGTCGTCAGCCTGGCAACGTTGCGAACTGCACGGCTTCCAAGGCTTGGCTGCACGCTGCGCTGCCGTCCTTTGCGCGACCGCGGAGGCTCGCGCTGCCTCGTCCGAAGCGCGATGGTGGCGGGCGCGGGCGATCAACCGTCTTCTTCCGACTCAAGACCGTCTTTTGGCCGATGGCCTCTTCCTTCACTCGGCCTACGGGCAGTGGCACCGCATCGATCGCGAACTCTCCGGCGTGCTCTACGAGCGGTTGTGCGTGATCGTGCCGCAACTGCTCGGCGACGGCGGACCGCAGCGCGCTGCCGTCACGGAGCTGCTGGCCGAGCTTCTCGACGCGCGGGTCTCGCCGGGTGCGATTGCGTCCGTTGCGCGATGCGACTCGGCTTTCGCGCATTATTTCGAAAGAAACGTGGAGCCCGTCGGCGAGATGCTCGCGCTTGCGCGGACGGCCTTGACGGGGAGCTCGTTCGACGCCGCTCTAGACGCCCTGCGTTGCGCGTTGGCCAATTGCGCGTCCAAACTGCGCCCGGCGGTGCCGCGAACCATCGCAATTGCGGTCCCCAAGTCACAGCAGGCCTCCATCGATCATTTGAAGTTTGATGATCAACGGTCAGGCAGAGTCGAAGATCTCGCCGGTCTACACGTTCGGTTCCTTCCGTTTCGATCCGACGCGAGGGCTGCTGACGCACGGCGCCGCCGTGACCCCCTTACCGGACCGCCTGGCGCAGTTGCTGGTCCTGCTCATTCACGCTAACGGCGACGTGATCGACAAGGAGACGATCGCGACGCGAATTTGGCCGGATACCGCCGTCAGCGACGGAAATCTCTCGCAACATATGTATATGCTGCGGCAGCTGCTCGACGAACGCGCGACGGACCGCACCTACCTCATGACCGTGCGCGG
>PMTY01000147.1 GCA_003167155.1 Candidatus Cybelea tumulisoli | reverse complement strand
ATTTCGTCGATGAAGATGATGCACGGTGCGGATTTTTTCGCCTGATCGAAGAGATCGCGCACGCGAGAGGCGCCGACGCCGACGAACATCTCCACGAAATCCGAGCCCGATATCGATAGGAACGGAACGCCCGCCTCGCCCGCGATCGCCCGCGCGAGCAGCGTCTTGCCCGTTCCAGGTGGACCGAGCAGCAAAACGCCTTTGGGAATCCGCGCCCCCAGCGACTGATACTTCTTGGGATATTTGAGGAAGTCGACGATCTCCGCCAACTCCTCCTTGGCCTCGTCGACGCCGGCCACGTCGGCGAAGGTCACCTTCGGCCGGTTCTCGGAAAGCATCTTCGCGCGCGAACGGCCGAACGAAAGCGCTTGGCTTCCGCCGCTCTGCGCTTGACGCAAGATAAAGAAGATCAGCAGCATCGTGATCGCGAGTGGTCCGAGGGTCATCAGGCTCGAGAGGAGCCCCGCGCTCGATTGCTGGTCGAAGCTGATCGCTCCGCTCTTTACCCTGCGATAGACTTCGTCGACGTATGTCTGGTCGAGGTTTGGAACGGAGACGGAATACTTGGTGCCGTTGGCAAGGTCGCCGATGGCGCTCAGACCAGTGGCGTGAAACGATTGAACCTGACCTGCCTCGAGCTTTTGATAGAAGGCCCCGTAGTCGAGACGGGTCTCTCCTTCGCTGGGCGCGACGAAGCGCTCGACAATAATAAAGACAGCGATGACCGCCAGGATGATGAGGACGATGGACCGGAGATGTTTGTTCACGTTTACGTTAGACCGTTTGACCCTCTCGGAGCTCGGCTAGGTATGGAAGATTAGCTATAGAGTTCCTGATACTCCAAACCGTAACCTATTGCGAAAGGGTTCGGCATCGGCGGACCCGGTGGTTACTTCGTGGTTACGATACCCGCAATCGAGCCGTCCTCGACTCTCAGCCCAATCCCAGGCTTCATGAAATAGGTGCCGCTCCGGCCGCTTTCGAGGGCTCGAACCGCGGCTTCGACGTGGGCGAAATCGAGGTCGCGCAGATCGTCGTCGGCGGCAAAGCGCTCTCTGACCGACCAGCGGAGACGGGCTCGAGGGCTGCCCTGCTGCTCCTGCGCGAGCACTTCGGCCGCGCGAGCAACGGCACGATCCAGCGCCGGGAAGACGGGTCGCAGGTTCGCAAGCGCTTCACGAACGGCGTTCCGCCGTCGCCCCGCATCAGAGTTCGTTGGGTCGACGGCATAGGGCAGCGCCCGGGCGTGGCAGTACGCGCGAAGCATCTCGGGCGCAACGCCCAAGAGGGGTCGCGCGAGATCCAAGCCCGGTTCGAGCGAGCGCCGCGCCGGCATCCCGCTCAAGCCTGCCAGTCCCGAGCCCCGCAGCAATGCTAAGAAGACGGTCTCAGTTTGATCTTCGGCGTGGTGAGCGGTCGCAATCACGGAGCAGCGCATAGCATTTGCGGCTTCGGCAAGCGCACGATACCGCGCCAGCCGAAGCCGCGCTTCGTCTTCGGTGCCGCTTTGGAGCGCCACGATCTGGAGCGAGACTCCGAGCGCAGCGGCCAACTGCAGCACGACGCACTCGTCTTGCCACGCCGAGCTGCGCACGCCGTGATTGACGTGCGCGATGGAGATCTCCGCTCCGATCCGTGGAGCGACGGCATGCAGCGCTGCCGCTAACGCCACCGAATCGGGGCCGCCGCTGCAGGCGACGAGCACGCGCTCGCCTTCGCGCAAGACGCCGGCACGTCCGATCGTCGCTTCGACTTCGCGTTCCGGCCGAGCGCCTCTCATGACCGGCGGACGTGCGTGGCGATTTCCCGTTCGACGTCGCGCTTGGCTGCGTCGGCGCGCTTGTCCCAAAGCTTCTTGCCGCGGGCCACGCCGAGTTGGACCTTGGCCATGCCGCGCGTGAAATAGAGCCGCAGCGGTACGATCGTGAGTCCCTTTTCGCCAACGCGGCTCTGCAGGCGCGCAATCTCTTCCTTATGCAACAACAACTTGCGCGGCCGGTTTGGCTCCGCGTTCGAAAAACTGCCCTGCTTGTACGGCGGGATATGCATTCCGAGCAGCCAGGCCTCGCCGTCGCGGATTCGCGCGTAGGCTTCGCTCAAACTCACCCCGCCGGCGCGAATCGATTTAACCTCCGTTCCGCTCAAGACCAACCCGGCTTCGAGCGATTCGAGGATCTGGTACTCAAAGCGCGCGCGGCGATTCTCGACGATCATCGACTTTGAATCTGCGATTGAGGATTGCGGCGGTCGTCGGCAGCGTCCAGGTTACCGCGCGAAACGAAACGTCCATCGGCTTGCGCCAGCAAGTTCTCGGCGGCATCGAAGATGCCGGCCTCGACGCCGAGCACGCGGCGCCGTTGCCAGGCTACACGGCCACGCACTTCGATCGGTTCTCCGAGTGGAACCGGCCGGCGAAAGCGCACGTTGACTGCCGCGGTGACGCCGCGGTGTCCGGCAAATCCGGCAGCGTGTGCCATTGCCTCGTCCAACAACGCCATCACGATGCCTCCATGCGCGATACCGCGCCAGCCTTGGTACTGCGGCCCCAAGGTACAGCGAGCGCGGACGCCCTCGGAGCCGTCGGCGCGATCGAAATGCACGTGCATGCCGATGGGATTATCCGGACCGCACGCAAAGCAGTTTCCATCGTCAAACGGAACGTCGTTCGTGGCCACGCGTGACCTAACGTCCCAACGCCAAACGTTCCGCCAGATAGGCGGGCAGACCCGCCGCGCGCATCTTGCGCGCGACCTCGTCAATTGCATAACTGTAGCGAATCCATTCCACGCGCCGTTGCTCCGAATCGTAGAGCACGAACGATGGATCGGGATTGAGGTCGCGCGGCTGACCGACGCTGCCCACGTCGATGATATACCGTTTGCCGGCTTCGAGCACGAGCTCGCCGCCATGCTGCATATGCTTGTGACCGATGGCGCCTTCCTCATCGCACGTCCAGTACTCGGCGATGTGGGTGTGGCCGACGAAGACGAGCGGCGCATCGGTGCGTTCGAAGGCGGCGGCGGCGGCGGCTTTATCGAGAATGTAATCGAAATACCGGACCGGAGCGCCGTGAACGAGCAAGAAGTCGGGAAAGCGAAGCTCGTAGGGAAGCGTGTTGAGCCACGCGCGGCTTGGCTCGTCGAGAACGCTCTGAGTCCAGACGATGGCGGTGCGCGCGACGTTGTTGAAACTATCCACGCCGAAGTTCTCGAGCGCGGCGAGATCGTGATTTCCCAGCACCGCATGCCGGCAACGTTCGCGCAAGATCGCGACGCACTCATTGGGATTGGGCCCATAGCCCACGACGTCGCCGAGTGCAACGAGAGTGTCGGTGGGCTGCGTTGCTGCAAGCGCCCGCTCGAGCGATTCGAGGTTGGCGTGAACGTCGGAAACGATCGCGTATCTCATGCGAGGACGGCGCGCAGTGTTTGGGCGAAGGCTTGCCGCATCGGCTCGGTTCCGGCGCTCACGCGAATGTACGAATCGAGCGGCGGCGCGCCGGGCTTGCGTACCCAAACCCCGCGCAGGAGCAGCTCGTTCATGACGCGCGTGGCACGCGGCGCGTTCTCCATGCCGAGGCAGACGAAGTTGGTCCGCGACTCGATGCAGGCGGCTCCGAGTTCGCGCGCGAGCGCGTAATAGGCCTCACGCGCGCGGGCAGTTTCGCTGACGACATAATCAGTAAACGCGCGGTCCTGCAGTGCTGCGAGCGCGCCGATTTGCGCGTTACGGTTGATTCCGTAATGCAGCCGAATCTTCCCAAAGGTCCGGACGTTGCTCTCGGTCGAGAGCGCGTAGCCGATTCGTGCTCCCGCCATTCCGTACGCCTTCGAGAAGGTGCGCAGACGAATGAGCCGGTCCTCGAAGACCGGCGGCAAGAGTTCGGCTTCGTCAACGAAATCGGCATAGGCTTCGTCGAGGACCAGCAGACTATCGCGCGGCAAAGCGTCATAGAGACGCTGCATCTCATCGCGCGAAACGAAGTGCCCGCTGGGATTGTCCGGATTAGCGAAATAGACGATGCGCGGAAGGTCTCGTCGCGCGGCGGCTACCAGCTCCTCGATGTCGGGGGCGCCGTCGCTGCGGTAGGACGCATAGACCGGCGTTCCGCCATAACCCGCGACGTGATACAGAAACGTCGGATACGTGCCGCGAGTCAGCAGCGCGGGCTCGCCGGGTGCGACGAAGGCGCGCACAGCCAAGCCCATCAGATCGTCGATCCCGGCGCCNNACCGCGTTCGGCGAAGGTCCGAATGGGCTTTCGTTCGCGCCCAAACGAACCAGCTCTCGCTGGCCGGTTTCGCGCATCAGCTGCTCGGGACCAATAAACGGCGTCGTCGCGGGAAGACCTTCGACGGCGGGCGTCGGCCGAATCACGGTGCGAGTCAACCCCCTAGAAAGCGATGCACGGTCACGAGCCTGCCGGCGGGCCACTCTTCGTCACCCTCGTCCATAACGATATAGCCATCGGCTCGCGCCGCCAAGCTCACCGAAAACGAGCGTAAGGCAAGGGGTTGCGCGAGAGGCGTTCCTCCATCGCGCCGCAGGCTGACCGGAACGTACCAGGTCCAGCCCGCGCGGCTCGCAGCCGGCTTCTCTAGGCGTGCCTGCAGCATCGCCGGCTCTACCGGGGCGCCCGTGAGGGCCGCGACGATCGGCGACGCGACCGCTTCGAGCATGAATAACGCCGACGTGGGGTTTCCGGGCAGGCCCAGAATCGGCTTGCCTCCGTCGGCGCCCAAGAGCGTCGGCTTGCCGGGCTTGACCCGCAGACCGTGCACGATCACTCCGGGGTTCGCAATCTGCGCCACCGCACGCGGCAAGCGATCGCGCTCGCCCACCGAGGAGCCGCCGGTCACGACGACGCCCTCACATTGCGCGAGCGCGCGCGCAAGTCCCGATTCAAACGTATCCGCCTCGTCGCGCAACGTCGGATAGTGGCGCGCAACGGCGCCCATCGCTTGCAATGAAGCCGCGACGGCATAGCGGTTCGAGTCGCGAATTTCGCCGGGGCCCGGCTGCATGTGCGGCTCGACCAGCTCGTCTCCGCTCGATAGCACGGCGATCGTAGGGCGGTGGTAGACGAGAACGTTGGTCACGCCGAGGGTGGCAAGGACGCCGGCCTCTCCCG
>PMTY01000176.1:6823-13129 GCA_003167155.1 Candidatus Cybelea tumulisoli | reverse complement strand
TGCCGTCCCACTGCACGGAGCCAGGGAACTGCGGGATGTTGCTCGTCTTGATCGTTACGAACTTCGTGCTGCCCTTCGGCAGCTCGACGAGCGCGAAGCCTGAGCGGTACCCGGTAAAGCCGTCGGCGAAGAGATTACCCTGGTTGTCGTAGCCATCGAAGAATTCTTCGTCTAACGGCGTTGAGTAAATGGTACCCGAGCCGCTCGCGTTCTTGAAAATCGCGACGTCGCCGTCGCTCAGGTTGCCGACCGCAAGGTCGCCACTGGTATCCATCCCGCAGCTGGATGGAAAGGAAAAGGAGACGGAAAGCGTTTTGAGCGGCTTCTTCGGGACCTGATACTCCTGGATCTGGTCGGCGCTCTCGACGTTCCAGATGATCTTCTTCCCGTAGCCGTAGAGGACGTTCGTGCACCCTTGGCCACCGGCGCCACTGATCGAACCGATCTGATTATCGCTCTTCGGATAGTCGAAAATGCTGGCGTAAGTGCCGTAGTAGTTAATAACGTACTCATAGGTCTTCGCCTTCTTGTGCCGGTCAGGAAGGATGGTGGCGTAACGCGGCAGCGGGCTGAGGCGCGCTGCAGTCACCGGCCTTCCGTTCACCCAGAGCGTCCTACCGACGTACGTGACGTTAAGCGCAGCGGCTGACGGCGCGACTTGCGAGGTGCCACACGCTGAGAATATCGCGAGTGCAACCATAACGCCGGCGTATTTCACTAAACCAGTGGTCTTCAATTTGCGGTTCTCCCTTTCGAGTCCGAAAGCTGGGGGGACGACCGGCTAACAACGTTCGCCGCTGCTGTCTTCTATCCCAGCGGAGCAAGCGTCACACCCTAGCGCGTCAGGGTGAAGGCGACGGGCGCGGCACATGCCGTTGTCTTGATTCGCCAGCCGCCTTTCTTAAACACTCGCTTTGACTCAGGCCGAGGGCGCGTCGGTCGAGGCGCCCGCCCCCTTGAGGCTCCGCTACTCCCTGAACTGGTCTATCGCGATTACCAGGCCGACAACCGCTACGATCAGGTTCAGCCATTTTTGGGCGTCACTTTTCATCGTATCTCTCCTTTCCAGCCGCATGCAAACGCGGCTGCTGTCGCCTTCGGAGATCGCCCTTCAGGCACCATCGTGAAAAAGTCCGGGTTGAAAGAGCCGTGGATGCCTACGTATCGCCTCGCCGTGAATCGGTCGCCGACCACCTTGCAGTGGCGCGTTCACGGTGGCGCCCGAACTACCCGGCATGGCCCGAAGCTGCGATCTCGCCCGCCTTCGTCGAGGATCTGATCCGCGAGGGAATCATCAACGGGCCGAAGCCGGTTCAGAAGCGAGAGGGCCGCGGAAAAGGCCGACGATTCGAGCCGCGTGACTACCGTGAGCTGCTCGAGGTCATCAGAGTCAAACTAAGCGGCGTTAAGCACCGCAGCGGCTGGATCGTCCATCTCTGGCTCCGCGGTCACGAGTATCCGATAGAGGTTGTGCGCCGCGCGCTTATCGATGAAGTCCATGCTACGATCGACATTGCAATGAGGGACTTCGCACCGACGCGCCGGTTCACCGAGCCGTTTGGCGTGAAGTTTGACCGGCGTGTCCGCCGTGCCGGCGACGAAAATGACGTCACGTGGGATTTCCTAGAACCCCTCGTCGCGAAGATGATTCGCCCCAATGCTATCACCGAGATTACACCCAACGTCGGGCGGATGGTGGACGACCTAGCCTCCATCTCTGGAATCGAAGCAGACTTGCTGAAATCCGCTCTTACGGAAACGCTTGAAGCCGTAAAGGGTGGTCCAAATCCGTCGCGCCAGTCCTGTGCGACGTTACAGCAAATGTTTGCCCCTACGCCGGTCGGGCAGCTCATCAAGTTGATGCTGACGGCCGATCCTGGTGCTATTCAAAAGGCAGAAGCCGGGATACATGGACTTATCGATGATGGCGCGGGGCGATCTGGAATGGTTGACGCCATCCGTAATGCTCCCGAGGCTACACTCCGGCGCGTTCGTCACCTTTGGGTTGCAATCAGAAGTGGCTCGCTGGAAAAACTTCTGTTGGAGGGCGGTCGCGCCTGCCCTGTGGAGCTGCGGACGGCGTTCGAGGCGATACAAGTATGTAATCGGCAGCAGCGGCTTACGAATCGCAGCAACCCAGCAATGAGCGCATACATATTTGGAACTTACGTCAGCCAATGGTAAGTCTTTCACAGGTCTTGCGGAATCGTTCCAGCGACAGGTACGGTCGCCCGCGCTTTTGCCAACGACGAAGGAGTATTTTGAATGCCTCATCAGCCGCCTGCGCCAAACCGGCAGACGTCCGTTATTGCGGGGCTCCTTTTAACGGTGGGGCTTTGCTGGCCCGTCAGCGCAAACGCCGATGCCGCCGGAGGGCGTCTCTTCGTCGCGAACAGCTCGCTGGAAGTCCTCTACATCAGAATCGATGCTGGAGGAGGAGGCGAACTCGGGCAGGCGTTCGTCAGCCCGGGTTCACCCAGTGTGCGCATCCTGAAATGGAGCCTTTCGAAGGTTCGAGATGAAGGCGGCGCTCAGATTTTCCGAGCCTCCCAACACGAAACGAACTGCGGCACGTTGAGGCTTGAGCCCGTTAAGAGCGCCGAGATCATCATCGCGACGCTGGGCGGAATGCGGCAACCATTTTCTGACACTTCAGAGCAAACGCTTCAGGCAGCCCTCGATGCGCTTCATCACGTCGCGGATTCACAGCGAGGTTTTTCGTCCAAGGGCGGCGTCATCAAGCCGTCGGGATTTCCGCCGTCCTGCACGTAGTAATGCCGTCGTCGTTCTAACGCTTCCCTTTGCTGATGACGGTACCGAACGGTGCCTCAAATCCGCTGAGCGTTTTTGTCGGATAGCCACCAGCGGGGTAGCTCCAGTAGCCGACGATTCCATCGCTGACCGCGACGATCACCTGCGACCCTTGTATCCAGAACTGACCCGTCGTGAGCTGCACGGAGAGGTCGAGATACGTGGCGCCGACCACCTGCCCTCCGGCCCCGTTTGTCTGGTAGATTACGCCCTCTTCGGCGTCGCTGACATCGACGTGTTTCCCATCCCATTGTACTCCGCCGGGAGCATGGATGGTCTTATCCAGCGTAATGTTCGTTAACTCACTGCTCCCCTTGGGCAGTTCCGCGAACGCAAAGCCGGAGCCATTGCCAAATCCGACGACGTATAGATTACCTTTGTCGTCGTATCCGCAAGCCAAGGCTCTTTGCAGTTGCGAATCCGAGTAGACTGCCGGCGTTCCTTGGGCGTCCGCGAAGATAGCGATGTCACCGTTCAAGCTCGCAGCTGCGAGATTTCCGGTTTTGCGGTCGAAAGCACAGCCACGATACTCATCGTCGCTGGGACCGTTGACGTAGCCGATCCGGGACGTGCCCCCATGCGCGTACTCTTGGATGCCTGAATGGTCCTCGGTGATCCAAACGTTCTGCTCCCTGTCGACGCACATTCCGGTCGGGGGCGCACCGCCGAAATCGTCGATCGTTCCGACAAGCTTCCCAGCCGGGTAAGAAAGAAAGTACACTGCCGGCGCGGTGTCCTCTGCATCGGACACGTAGAGCAGATCACCGCGCTTGGCCTCGGGCAGAGCCCGGGACGCAGCGTGCCTGGCGTCCCCAGCGATCTGCGCGAGTGACGGTTCCGCTCCGCCGCAAGCCGCCAACAGCGCGACAAGACCCACAGCAACGGGATATTTGATAGCCCTCATAAGGGTCTTAGCTTATCACGCCTGAGGGGTGCATTTCAGGCGACGCAAGCCGCTTAGGGCGAAGCCGAAGGCGACGGGCGTGGCGCCGGTCGCACGAGATACAGGCCCAGGCTCGGCGTGTAGTTGAGCGCAGGTACGGCCTTACCGGCGAAGCCGTGCGAAGCCAGCTCGGCGTCGGTCGTTGCGGCGATCCGGCCGCAAAGCATTAGCGCGGGAATCACGGTCGGATCGCCGGGGTCGAGTTCGTACCAGGTTCCGCCTTTTGCCAGGTGCGCCGTAATCGTCCAGCTCGGCGTTGGCGCACCCGCGGCGAAATGCTTCGCGAGTTCCGCCATCGAGGGCGTTGCCAGATTCTGCACCGCGCCGGCGCACGCCGCCGAGACACGCAGCTCGAACGGACTCTTCGGCGGCGTCGTCGGAAGTTTGTAGACGCGGAACGTCTCTTGTCCGGCCTGCGGCTGACGCGCCACGATGTACATCCCGACGGCCGGCATGAAGGTCAACTGCGGCACGAAGAAGATCGGGCTCGCTGGCGCGTAGAGTTTGCGTTGCGTCACGTCCTCGGCCCGCGCGCTGTGTAGCGACATGCAGCCCGCAACGACGCGCAGCATCCCGGCCCCCTTGGGCGTTACCGCTAGCGCGTACGTCGTGCCGAGACCGTGATAGATCACCGTCGCATCGCTCAGCGCCGGCGACGGCATCGTCGCGGGATAGCCCGCAGCCGTGCGCGCCGCTTCGATCTGCGCCTGATAAACTTTGAGTTCAGTGGAAAGCTGACGCGCTTTACCGGCGTTCTCCGCGCTGCACGTCGCCGGATTCGCGCCGACCGCGAACGGATCGGCCGGCGGCGTCTGCGGCAGCGGTGAAAAGAGCGAGCGGAAACCGCCGCCACCGCCACCGGGCCGGCCAGCTCCCCCAGCGCCGCTCTGAGCGCCGCCGCCGCCGAAGAATCCGCCACCGCCGCCGCCAGGACCACGCGCACGAAACGCGGTCGCCGTTTGCGACGTCGTGCCTTGCCCGAACTTCACCGAGTACGTCAGCGAGTAGGTGCGCGGCGTCAACGGCCGCGCGATGTTGGGAATCACGGTCCCGCCAACGGTCGTGTACGGCACCGCCCACGTCGGGCTTGAAAAGACGCCAGCATACGTATCGGTGATATTCGTGGCGGCAAACGTGAGCGTGCCGCGCGTCAACTGCGCCGTCACGCCCGCATCGTAGGTCGTGTACGCCGGCAAGTCGTTGGGATTGTTGGCGCTCACGTGCTGTGCGTCGGCCAGCCACTCGAGCATCGAGTGGGGTGCCTTATAATCCAGCACGATGCCGGCCTTTTGCAATGGAATATTAGGAAGCTGTTGCCCCGGAATCGTGATCGAATAGGCGTTGTCGAAAATATAACTCGTCGAGTTTGCCACGGCGCCGGTCAGGTTGTAGTACGGCTCGACGACCAGCCCGCCCAGCGTGAAAAACCCCGTGACCTCCGCGCCTTGGTAGACGCGCTTCACGCCATTGATCGGCGTCGTCATGTAGAGCTGTTGGGCGTTAAACGGCGTATAGGCCGGCGTGTTGCAGCCCGCCGGCGAGTTATAGATCTCCCCAACCTGCTGCAGATAGCCCGGCGGCAGCTCCCCGAGCCCGTTGAGCACCGTGCCGTTCACGTAAACCGGCAGCAGCACGCCGGTCTGCACTTGGCGGTAAAGCGTGAGCGAGACATTGCCGCCGTGCAGATCGTGGGTGTAACTCACGCGCGCCGAGTTCGACGAGCTGCGCGTGGGCTGTTCGCCTGGCGCGCTCCCGAAGGCGACCTTGCCGTTGCAATTAAAGCGCAGCGACGCCGGATCGCTGAGGATCTGCAGCCGCCCTTGCGTCGCGGCGGCGCCGCCGAGCGCATAGGACGCGCTGTAGGTGTCGCGCGTAGTCGGCTTCCAGGTTGCCGCCGCGCTGGCCAGCTCCGAGATTCCCGCATTGCCCGTCGCCGTGCTGAGGCCGGCAGAACCCGCAAGCGTAAGTTTGTCGCTGGAATGAATCGTGTCGGTCCCCTGCAGCACCGAGTACTGCGTCGTCTGCGAACCATTGTAAAACTCAAACGCTTGCGGAACCAGCGGCGTGGTCTCGAACTGCGATGACGTCCCATAGGCCTGAAACGAGATCGTGTGGCGCTCCTGGGCGGGCAGCGTCGCGTTCACCACGTAGCCGCTCGATTTGGTGTCGCTCGAGTAGCCGTTGGGCGACGGCTCCCCATTGACGTAGCGCGCCAACTGGTTGAACAGGCTGGAGGCGTCGAGCGAAAAGACCGAGGCCTGCAACTGCGTCGCGCCCAGCAGCGCGTTGTCGGTTAGCGAATAGAGCTGGACGTTGCTGTCGTCGGTGTTGTTGGGTCCGTAGCCGCACGGCAGCGTCGTCTGGGGATCGCCGTTGTAGCGCAAGCAGATCACGTTGGTATCGCGCGTGGAGTTCATGAAAAGGCCAGTCAGCGAGTTGGAGTCGCCGAACTCCCAGCGCGCGGTCATCACGTTGCCCGAGACCGTGCTGTCGCCGTCGTGCACGTAATCCAGTCCGCTCGCGTCCTCGAACAAGTCGCCGTCGGCGAGGCT
>PMTY01000176.1:0-6793 GCA_003167155.1 Candidatus Cybelea tumulisoli | reverse complement strand
GGCGCGTTGAGCGGAATGCCGTCGAGGGTGAGCTGGGTCTGCGTTGGGTCGTGGCCTTCCAACGAAATCGTCTGCGTCGCGTCGCTGTCGTCGCTCGAGGTCGAGACGCTCACGCCGGAGAGCTTGTTGAGCGCATCGGCAAGATCGTTGGAGAGACGGCGCTGCGCCGAGTTCTGGTCGATGCTGGTCGCTGAGATCGTCGCCGAGGCTTTGGCCGTCACTTGCCCGATGACTTTGAGGCCGCCGGTCTCCGACGCCAGCGCAAAGCTGACCGTGACGAGGCGGCCGTCGAGGACTTCGAACGAGGCCGACGTGAGGCTGGAATACCCGCGCTTGACGATGCGCGCACGATAGATGCCGTCGGGAACGTCGGTGAAGGTGACCTTGCCGTTGCGTTCGGTTATCTCCGAGGTAATGACCGGCCCGTCCAACAGCACGCGAGCGAGTTCGAGGGGCTGCTTGGTCGCGACATCCACGACGACGATGTCGATCTCGCCGCTATCCGATTGCGCCAGCGCCGGCGCAACAAAGGTCGCCGACGTCAGCAATGCCAGTAACAGAGCCAAGAAACGCCGCATCGTCGCGCCCGATTATAAGGGAACCAAAGTCGCGGGAACCTTGAATGAGGCTGAGAGCGGGTTAAATCGCGATGGTAACGCGCACGCGCCCGGGCTCGAACCAACCCTGCCGGGCCGAACCGCACGCGAATGAGTTTAGACGCGTTTGGCCGTTTCTTGCTTCCGGCGTGACAGGATGACGCTGCGCAACGCTTGATTGACCTGTTCGGAGTTCGGGAAATGCTTAGCGACGTCAGGCGCCAGAACGACTACATTCGTCCGTATCGCGTAGCGGGACGCATAGGGTGATCGCCTAGCGCCGCTAAAGTCATACTCCGCCATCATATCAGGATCGTTCTTTGACGTTTTCATAATTTCGTTGCTCTCGCGGCCGCGCCCGCCGGGCGCTGACGATGCGAATAATATCGGCCTTCCGTTCCGAAAAGACGACCACTAACAGCTTCCCCACCTGGGAGCCCCCAGCAAGATGAATCGCCTTTCCTCGAATTTATCTGTTGTGGCCGCTCTGCTTGTCCTTTCGCTCGCAGCCTGCAACGACGGTTCGCGCGGCGGTACCCTACCGATCGAATCGGATTTAGTACGCAGCGGCACACCCAGCCGAAGCCAACCAGCCAGATCGACTATCGCATTGTTGCCCGTCCGCTCGACGTCCAGAGCGACCGGCTTCCGCCTGCTCCGCCGGAAAGTCGTGCGCTAAGACGCATAGTCCGCCGCCAAACAGACGCTACAGTTGGGATGAGAGCACAATGAGTATTTCGGATTTGAGCCGCGCTGTGCTTGTCTTTTCTGCGACGCTCGCAACGCTCGCCGGCTGCGGCGGCCGAGGTAACAACAGCCTCGCTTCCTCACCGCCCGGAGGCTTGGCTTCGCTCCCGGCGACGAGCCGCAAACTCTACGTTGCAAACCCAACTACGGTGACTGTCTATGCTCCTCCCAAGACGGGACTAAAGCGGACGATTTCGCATTCGGGCGCTCCGCTACGCGATCGTGACGGATCGTGGATGCTTCCCGAAGCCCGCACGACCAAGGAGCTCCTCTACATTTCCGATGCGACGACCGAACACGTTTACGTCTATAACTACCTCACGAGGCGGCTGCTTGGGAGACTTGACGGCTTGTATCAACCTTCCGGGCAGTGCGTCGACGCAAGCGGCAACATTTGGATCGCCGATTCCATGGCCGAGGCTGTTGTCGAATACACGCACGGCACCGTGCGTTACAGCAATCGCTTGAGAACGCTTGGGCGCCCGAACGGCTGCTCCGTCGATCCGACGTCGGGCAGTCTCGCGGTGTCGATCGGTCTCACGAAGCGCGGCACAAGCACGATTGAGGTCTTCGACCTGACGGGCAGACACAACGTTTACGCCGGCAGCGAGGGCCAGAAGATCCAACAGGTCGGCTACGACAACCACGGCAACCTCTACGTTGCGGCCGCCTCTCTCGATTTCTCGGCTGCCGTCTGCTAACTCCCTCATGGCGGAAGCCACCTCGTCGAGGTCCAGGTTAGCCAAAACATCTCGGAAGTGAGCGGCGTGATGTGGGATGGAAAATACATCACGTTCACCGATGAGGATTACCACGGCGCCTCGGCGATCTACCAGATGAAACCAACAAAATCGGGAGGCCTCGACATCGTCGGCACAACCGTCTTCGGCGGTAGCTGTGACGACTATACGTCCCTGACTCAGCCATTCATCGTGGGCACCAAGAACACGCCCGCAAACGACCACCAGGGAAACGCCGTGGTTGCCGGCAACCCCCTCTGCCACGTCAGGTGCAACTACTCGTTTTCGTACTGTTCTTATCCCGCCGGAGGGAGTCCGACGCACACGCTCTTCGACTCACCGAATGACCCCGTGGGTCAGTCCGTGAGCATTGGAACATAAAGGGCGGCATGCCGCCACGTGAACAGGACCAGAGTAGCAAGTAGGTGTATCCTCGAGGCCTAGGGGTCCTGGCAAACCCCTTCGTGTCCGTCCTGCGGGAGCTTCTCTGCTCGGGGCGCGACTCTTCACTTCGGATGACGCATCGCAGGCACACATCCGGCGCGGGGTTAGAACGAAAAATGCAGCAATCACATCGCCTCGTCGCCGCATTTCTTTGCGCGGCATTTTTGGCCGCATGCGGCGGCAACAGCGGCCTTTCTTCGTCGATGCCGCCCGGCATGAACGGCTGGAACAACGCACCCGTCACCTTTGCTTCCTTTCCGCTGGCGGACGCCAAGGCAACACCCGAGTTTGTCCTCGACGTCGGCGCGGTCACCGGAAATCTGTACGTCTACCAAGTGTCGGGCTCAGGTAAGACGTTGATTGGCGTAATCCCCAGCAGCGCTGGCGGTTTCAGGCACGCCGGCCAGAGGTCTTCCCGAAAGCACGCGCGTCCCGGCTTGTATATATATGTTTTTGGTTCGATCGTTATTGTTTGTAATCGTAACGGATGGATGATGTACGTGGGGCAAGTATACGGAGCGGCCCCTACCGGCGCGATCGTCATGTACGCGGCAAAGGTGAGTAAGGGCAAACTTCAGATAACGCAGGGCGGCACGCTGCAGCAAAGCACCACGAATGGAGGACTCGGACTCGCCGTCGACAGCAGCGGTAATCTGTACGCTTCCAACTCGGAGACTAACGCGATCGACGTTTTCACGGCCGCTGAGCTAAAGCGCGGCTCCGGCAAGCCGGCCAGAACGATCCACACAAAACTCCTCACGCAGGTGGACTGGTTGGCGACGGCCGGCAAGACGCTGCTTGCCAATGGATTGGACGAGAGCGGGAATTACGACGTCACGGACGTGAGCGTGAAGACCGGCGCCGACAAGCTCGTTAACCAGGTATGCGCGTCAAAAACCGCCGGCACGTGCTACCCCGGCGGCATGGAAGTCGGTCCGCGCCCGTCCACGGTTCTCTATGTAAATAACGAAACTAACGGTACGATCGGCGCCTACGCGCCACCGTGGACCGGTTCTCCGACGAGCACCGTGACCTACCCGTCCACCGACCTGGTCGAAGCAATCGGACTCGATACCAAGAACAATCTCCTTTGGGGAGGCAACCAGGACGAAACCGATGCGTTCACGTGTGGGAGCCAAACCTATAATGCTGCAGACAATCTTGGGTTTACCGTCCCGCTCAAATCGATTCAGACGAACACACCGCCCTACGGCGCTTGTGTGAGCGGCGTCCCGGAATGGGACGTTTTCACGGGAACCGCAACGACATCGATGTTCAAGACCTGAGGCTTTACGCGAAGAGTCACTCGTCGTAAAACTAAGGGCCGCCCAAACTGAGGCGGTTCTTAGCATATGCCTATGCCGCCCCTCTGCGCGGCTTCGCGCTCGCCCCGTCTGATCCGGCAGCGGCCCAGTAGGCGTCGCGCGTGGTACTGCGTGCAAGAAATGCCGACCGCAGCACGAAGGGAACAAGAAGACTATGAGCTTTCAACTGCTAGAGACGAAGATCGCCGGCCTCGAAGGCTCGTACCACCAAATCAGCGACCGCATAAACAGCATCGACCGCCGGCTGGAAGGCTTTGATGCACGCTTTCAGCGTACCGATGCGAAGATCGACGCACTACAGTGGCGCATGACCTCGCTCATCCTCGTAAGCTGGGTGACACTCATGGTGGCGACGCTCTTTCATCACTAGGTTGCACGGTCCGTTCGATGCATGAGCTTACGACGAAGGCTTAAGCCGAGGCGTGGCGCCTGCAATGTGCGGTGCGCGGCGATCGCAGCCACGAGAAGCAACGAGCCCGCCGGAGCGGGCCCGTATTCTAAGCTCGCGGCGCAGACTGCCGCGGGCAACGATCCGCGGCGCAGCGCGGCCGTGAAGAACCGTGCGCGAGGCGAGGCGATCAGCGAGGGGCATCGCCGGAATCGAAGCTGGGCGCGCGAGCATCCGGGCCAGCGCGATGCAGCGTGGTTTAAGCGCGAGATCATGCCGAGGCTCGACGCATTCTCACTCAACGAAATCGCGGGGAAAACGGGTTTATCTCTCGCAGCCTGCTCGCGCATCAGGGCAGGTGCCAAGGTGCCGCACGCACGGCATTGGGACGCCTTGGTCGCGCTTGTTGCAAAATAGCGCTTTCAAGGCTGCGAAGGAACCCGCGATTCTTGACCCGCACCCGCTGATCATGATCAAGCAGCTGCTAACTCTCTTGGCCTGCCTGTTATGCGTCTTTGATGCGACCGGTGCACGCGCTGATGACTCTTCCCTCCGAGCAACTTTTCAAGCGCGCTATGCGGCCATGAAAACCGCCATGGCCGAACGCGACTCCAAGGCGATGGCCGCACTCTTGGCTCCAGGCTTTGTGAGTATCGACTCGTCTGGAAAGAGTGAGAGCGCGTCGCAAATGATCCAAGAGGTGGACGGGCTCCCGAAGGACCCGTTGAAGGTCAGCACAACGACCTTGCTTTCCATAAAAGTCGCGGGGAACTCTGCCGTAGTTGACCAGCGCTACGACATGAAGACAGTCAAGACCGCGGCTGATAGTAGTAAGGTTTACATTCAACTGATCACAGTTTCGACGGATACTTGGGTGAACGTAAATGGAGTCTGGCTGCTGCAGAAGACAGAAACGAACCAGCTAGACTACTACAAGAATGGCCAGCTCCTGGCGCACAAAGTCAACCCGCAACCATAAGACGTGAAATGAAATCAATACCGCCTGCATTGTTCTTGCGTTCCCTACGATCACACTTCTTGCAGGCTGCGGCGGATCGCAGCCGCCGATCGGCGCGCACTTGTGACGGAAACCAGCGCTCGCGCGCCTAGCACGCTGTTCCGGATAATAGTGCTTTGCGCAATCGGGCTGTTTTGCATTTCCGGCTGCAGCGTCCGACACGCTGATGCCGTCTACGGGAAAAGTGTACAGCAAAAAATCGACGATACGATCGCACCGCTAATCGCATCCTATTATCCGAAGTTGAAGATCGAGCCATCCCGGTGCGAGCCGATCATAGAGATCGCGCAGGGCACGATGGGAACGTGTACTCTTCCAGTTAACGAGGTGCCACTTAACATCAGAGTGGCAAGCGCCGGGCCGCCAGACATGTTCAAGGTAGATTTCGGTGGGGCATTCTTTTTCGATATGTCTGCTGTTGAGAGAATCATCGAGACGACGCTATCGAATAGCTACCAGATCAAGGGCATCGCGCAATGCGGCAATCCGAGAGAGAGGCTTTTGAAACCGAGGACATACTTCAGTTGTAAGGTTTTAGGTTCTTCACTCGTGCGTTCGATGCGACTAATGACAACGGTAACTGGCCAGGTATTTGTATTTAACGCGCCGGGATTGAAGGTCAAGTCGCCGATTCCAGGGTCATTGCTGACGCTTCACAAGGATGGAAGAACTGCTATTGCTCCGGGCGCGGGTGTTGAGCGCTTTATCCAGCAAGTTCAGATGAGCGCGTCGTCAGCGTCCGCAAACTTTACCATAAAGTGCCCGGAAGAAATGGACCTAACCGGCACAAAGCACGGCGCTTGTACCGCGACGCTGCCGGGCTTGAAGATTGCACAGCGGATCGGCGTATGGATCGACGACGCTGTAGGCTTCAGGGTGCGACCAATCGACGCAGTCGTCGACAGGAGCAAAGTCCAGAGGATGGCACAGGATGATTTGAATCGACGACTTAGCGATAACGGTGATACTGCAGATGCACGCGTTGAATGTGATAAGGGGTTGATCGTGGTGGAGCCGCCCGGTACGTTCGACTGCAAGGCAAGAGCTGGCGGAAAGCGGTACAAGCTCGTAGTCGAGGTCGAGAACTTTCAGGGTGCTGTGCGTTGGCGAGGCATTCCGCTCGATGGAAGACCCTAGAAGTATTCCCGACGGCGGATCGCAGCCGCCGATCGGCGCGTCGGGCGCGATGCCGCGAGGTGACTAGTCGCTTTTCCGCTAAGAGCTTGCTCTTGCGATGGAATTGAGGCGCAGCAGCGAACGTCTCTCTCGGTCCGAGCGTTCCAGCGTCAGAAGGTAGGGTAGTGACGATTTTGGGTTTTTGCCGCTACGCATTCAGCTGCGTAGCTATCGCAATGTTCGCGGGCTGCGGTGCCAACATCGGCAGCGGTGTTCCCACGCACAATGGCGTGGGCGAGGCGGCGCCTCATAGTAAGACGTTTAACTACACCGGTAAGAAGCAGTCGTTTACCGTGCCAAGCGGCGTCAACCTCATGACGGTAGTTGTACGCGGGGCTTCTGCATCCAAAGAACCACGG
>PMTY01000145.1 GCA_003167155.1 Candidatus Cybelea tumulisoli | reverse complement strand
CTGTGCAGCACGGTTTCCGTGCCCGACGAGGAGATCGAGAAGGCCGTTCCTAGGCGGTACGCGCCCCCGTATGCGGTCGTGCCGTAAAGCAAGCCGTTGGCGTGGCTGATAGCCGCCGTCGGTGTTGCGCCGTCCTTGCCGGTAAATTGGTGGAGCGTGGCTTGCTTACCGGACAAGTACGTGAAGACCGTTCCTTCAGAGTACATGCCCCCGGTGGTCGTGCCGTAGAACGTGCCGCTAATGTATGCGAGGTCGGCTTTTGGGTCTGCGCCGCCCCGCGAGCCGGTGAAGCTGTGGAGCGGGGTCTCCGAGCCGGAGGCTGTGACGACGAAGACGGTTCCGACAGTCTTCGTCCCGCCGATTGCGGTCGTGCCGTAAAACGAGCCGTTGACGTCGATAAGGCCCGAGTACGGGTTCCCGCCGTCCCCCGAGCCGCCTTTGAAACTGTAGATCACGCCGTACGTGGCGGGGCGTACGCCGGTTCGTTTCGCTGCCGTAATTCTCAGGGCCGCCGAAGGCCTGGCAAGCGATGGGCTCAGTGGCGCGCCGCTCAAGCCGCCGCAACCGGCGAGCATCGCAATAGTGGCGCCCACGCACAGAGCAGACCGTAAAACATTCATAGCCTCTCCCCTGTCTTCCTGACGCCGCAACAGTTCGACAACGCCGAACGTTCCCCGTCGTCCGGTGGGCCTTTAAGCGCGTCAATGCTGCGGCGCAACTCGGCGAGTTCGGGGTGCTCGGGCGCGAGCGTTTTTGCCTTCATGCTCAGCAGCCGCTCGTAGAGGGCGATCGCTTCGACAGTGCGGCTCTGTTTTTTGCGCAGTGACGCCAGCCCGACAAGACTTACGGCCAGCTCCGGGTGATCGGGCCCCAGCGCGCGTTCCCGCATCTCGATTGCGCGCTTGAACGGCAACTCAGCCTCGTCATACCGGCCCTGATCCATGAGGACGATCCCGAGGTTGTTGAAACCGTACGCCGGATACGGGTGCTCCGGGCCGAGCGCCCGTTCCCAGATCGCCAACGCGCGCTCGTACATCGCTTGCGCTTCGGCGTAGCGGCCCTGATCGCGATGCGCCTCCCCAAGGTGATTCAAACTCTCAGCCACCTGCGGGTGATCCTTGCCGAGCGAGCGCTCCCGAATCTCCAGCGCCCGTTCGTGCAGCGCTTGCGCCTCGCCGTACCGGCCCTGTCTGGCATTGGCTTCACCGAGATTGTCGAGGCTCTGTGCGAGGTTCGGGTGATCTGGCCCAAGTGCGTGTTCCCAAATCGCCAGTGCACGTTCGTAGGCCGTTTGCGCCTCGGCATACCGGCCCTGACAAGAATCGACGATCCCGAGGTTGTTGAGGCTGATTGCGACGGCGGGATGATCCGGACCGAGCACGCGTTCCCGGATCGCCAGGGCGCGCTCATGCAGCGGCTGGGCCTCGGCGTATCGGCCCTGCTCGAAATCGACGTTCGCGAGGTTGTTGAGGTTGTGTGCGACCTCCGGGTGATCGGGTCCAAGCGCACGTTCCCGAATCCCCAGCGCGCGCTCGAGCAGCGCCCGTGCCTCGGCATACCGGCCTTGTTTGCTGTGGGCGATTGCGAGACTGTCGAGGCTGCGCGCGACGTCCGGATGATCTGGTCCAAGCGTACGCTCTCCGATCGCCAGCGCGCGTTCGAAAAGCGCCTGCGCTTCGGGGTACCGTCCTCGCTCCCATAGGTACCTCCCAGCCCGGTTCAGGACGCGAGCCGCAACATCGGAGTGAACTGCGTCAAAGTCAGCCCGCTCGGAAAGCGACGACACGTGCGGAACCAGTCTCTCGCACTGCGCCCACGTCGCGAACTCGACCTCGGGAAATGCCGCCTCGAGTGCGCGGATCGTTCGCTCGACGTACGTCCGTCGCTGCGATTCGGCAAGCGCCGCCCACACGATCTCTTGCACCAAACGGTGCACGCTAAAGACTTGCGATGCTGCATCGGATCGAACGAGCGAGTAACGCGCCAGCGGCCTTAGCACTTCGGCCATTGCAAGCTCGTCGGCATCGCCAAGAGCTGTAGCAATCGACTCGCCCAATGCCGGCGCCCCATCCAAAAAGAGTTCGAACGGGATCGTATCGGGTGCGAGCAACGCGCTCACGCGCAGAACGTCGGCCGCCGCGAGCGACGCGCTCTCGACCGCTTCGAAGTTGGCCGCCCATGTAACCGCAACCGTGTCGTGCGAGAGCAGGTCGCCGGATCTCTCCAGTAACGCAACGCGGCGTTTGCGAAACGTCCTCAAATACGCGGAGAAGGCGGCATGCGTCTCCGCAATGTAAGCGGCGGCCTGCTCCAGCGCAAGCGGAAGACTTCCGAGCTCAGTTGCAAGCGCCGCAGCGGCGGCGCGGTCGCTCGAATCGGCGTCTTCCTCGCGCCCCGTTCGCGTTAGCAGAAAGCGAACGCCGTCTTCGGTGTCGAGGTCGTGCAGTTCTAGCGCACGCGGAATGCCTAACTCCGCAAAGACCGGCTCGCGCGACGTGATCAGCACGTCGCCTTTGCCGCGCCCGGGCACGAACGGCCGTACCTCGCGGCGGTCACTAACGTTGTCGAGAATGAGCAGCCAGTCGTCGTTTGCGTCCATCCATGCTAACGTCGCCTTGACGAGTTTGTCCTGATCGTTGGACTCGGCGGCAGGCAGGAGCAGCGTCGTAGCAATCTCGCCGAAGCCTCGCGTGAGTCCCCCGATCGTCTCGGCGTTGACCCAGAAGACGCCATCGGGATACTCGGCGCGGTGTCGCACCGCGTACTCGATCGCAGTCTGCGTCTTACCTATGCCGCCAAGGCCGCTCAACGCCGCGCGATGGCGCTCCAGCAGCTGTGCGCGAAGCCGCGCGAGCAGCTGCTCGCGACCGGTGAAGTAGCGCGTGCGCATCGCGTCAGGGACCAGCCACGGCCGCTCAAACGCACTCCAACGGCTTCCCTGAGGTCCCAGCGAACCCAGCTCACTCGCCTCGGCGCCCGGCTCACGCAGCAGGTGATGCAAGAGGTTCTTGAAACCGCGCCCCTCGCTGAGGTCGTAGAAATGCCCGCGAAAGATCGTCGGAACGAACGCGCCGGCATCGGGTGCGAGCAGTACCGGGATGATCCGTGCGTGCCACGCCGAGTCCGCGTAGAGCAGGTTGCGCAGAATCCGAGCCTCCCACACGACGCCGCGGCCGACGCCGAGCGCGTCGGTCTCCATGAAGCGGTGCAGATACGACTCGGTGCAAACCATCAGCGTGAAGTCGCGCTGCTCGATCTGGCGTTCCATCCAGAGCGGCCATCCCTCGCTGGGAGCGCCGGGCAGAAACTGGTCGACGAATGCGTCGATGCCGTTCGCGCGCAGCCGATTGCACAGCGCAAGCACGACTTGCTCGTGGTCAAGCGAGTCGTGACTGTAACTGATCAGCGCCGTCGGACTCTTGGGTTTGCTCGCCTCCGCGGCGCGGTCGCTCTCGGCCACGCCCTACAGGTCAGGCACGCCGGAATGTTTTCCCTCTACGGCAACTGAACCGTCAGACTGAAGGGGGCCGCCACCGCAGGTCCGGCTGGCGGGCGGCGCGGGTCTCGTCCACGCGGCCGACGACGGTGGTAACGGGTGCATCGAAGAGCGCTTGTGGGTTACTCTTCGCCTGCTCGACGATCTCGCGCAACGCCGCGATGAATCCGTCGAGGGTTTCCTTTGATTCCGTTTCGGTCGGCTCGATCATCAAGCACTCCGGCACGATGAGCGGAAAGTAGATCGTCGGCGCCATGTAGCCGTAGTCTAGCAGCGCCTTTGCCAGATCGAGCGCGCGCACGCCGTGATCGCGTTTGAGCGCTTGAGCGGAGGCGACGAACTCGTGACGGCAGACCTCGACGTACGGCGTTTCGAGAAACTCCGCGATATTGACCCGCAGATAGTTTGCGTTGAGCACTGCGAGCTGCGAGACGCGCTTGAGCCCTTCGGCTCCGTTGGCATAGAGATAGGCGAGCGCGCGGACGGCGTGGGCGAAGTTCGACCAGAACGAGCGCATCGGCCCGATCGATTTCGGCCGGTCGAAATCCAGAGAGAATGTGCCCGTAGGCGAGGCCGCGACGACCGGCGTCGGCAAGTACTCAACGAGATGCGCGGCTACGCCGAGCGGCCCGTGGCCGGCGCCGCCGCCGCCGTGCGGAATCGTGAAGGTCTTGTGCGTGTTGAGATGCATGAGATCGAAGCCCATGTCGCCCGGGCGCGCGTAGCCCATGATCGCATTGGCGTTGGCTCCGTCGTAGTACATCACGCCGCCGGCTTCGTGAACCGCCGCCGCGATGCGCGCAATCTCGTCTTCAAAGAGCCCGAGCGTGTTCGGATTGGTCATCATGCAGACGGCCGTATCGGAGCCGAGGACCGCGCGGATCTCTTCGACCCCGACGCGTCCGCGCTCGTTGCTCGGCAGCGAAATCACTTTGAAGCCGCACATCGCCGCGGAGGCCGGATTGGTGCCGTGCGCGGTGTCGGGCACGATCACTTTGTCGCGCTGGGTTTCGCCGCGTTCTTTGAAGTATTTCTTGGCGATGAGCAACGCGCCGAGTTCGGCGTGGGCGCCGGCGGATGGGTTGAGCGAGAAAGCGGCCATGCCAAAGAGCGAACTCAGCGAGCGTTCCAGCTCGTACATCACTTGCAGCGCGCCTTGCGCNNAGCTCGTCGGGCGTGTACGGATGGAGTTGCGCGAACTCGGGTCGCGATGCGATCGCATCGTTGACGCGCGGGTTGTACTTCATCGTGCACGAGCCAAGCGGATAGAAGCCGAGGTCGATGCCGAAGGTTCGTTGCGAAAGGCGCGTGTAATGGCGGACGACATCGAGTTCGCTGTTGTCGGGGAGCGGCAGGTCGTCGCGCAGCACCGCCTCGGGAAGAAATGCTTTGAGCGGCTTGCCTTCCTCGAGGTAGCGGTTCGCGCGCCCCTCTTGGCCGATCTCGAAGATCAGGGGCTCCTCGCGCTTAGATGTGGGCGTGGACATTG
>PMTY01000192.1 GCA_003167155.1 Candidatus Cybelea tumulisoli | reverse complement strand
GGTCGATACGCCGATGCTTTGGAACAATCCCAACGTAAAGAGCGGCGTCGAGAAGCTGGAGGGCCCGATCGGCAAGCCGGAGGATCTGTCCACCGCGATCTGCTTTCTGGCTTCGGGCGACGCGCGCTTCATCACCGGGGCTACGCTGCTGGTCGACGGCGGCCGCCTCGCGAAACTACCGTAAAGGATTCTTAAATGAAATTGCTCGGCATACTCGTGCTTCTGGGAGTGTTTGCCGCCTTCGCGGCTATCGCGCGCGCGCAGAACGGGCCGGCGAGCGGCGAAGGCGCCGCGGAAACCGATCCGTTTCTGTGGCTCGAAGAGGTGCACGGCACGCGCGCGATGACCTGGGTGAAAGCCGAAAACGCCAAGACGCTTGCGGTTTTACAAGCGGATCCGCGCTTCGCAACCTTGTACGCCCAAGCGCTGAAGATCGCGCAGGCCGAGGACCGGATTCCCGCTCCACAAATCATTGACGGTCGGGTTTACAACTTTTGGCAAGACGAAGAACACGTCCGCGGGATTTGGCGCCATACAAGCATGTCGGAGTACGCCGGCACCTCGCCGGCATGGACGACGGCGCTGGATTTGGATGCCCTCGCGCGAGCCGAGAACGCGAACTGGGTTTGGAAAGGAGCCGATTGCGCTTGGCCGGCTGAAACTCACTGCCTCGTTTTTCTTTCCGACGGCGGTGAAGACGCGGTGACGGTGCGCGAGTTCGACCTTTCGAGCGCAACGTTTATAAAAGACGGGTTCATCCTCCCGCATGGCAAGCAGAGCGCCGCATGGGAAGGTCCCGACACGCTGCTGGTCTCGCGCGAGTGGTCGCCGGGCGATCTCACGAGCGCCGGCTACCCTTTCATCGTCAAACGGCTTAAACGCGGCGAGCCGCCCTCAGATGCCGTCGAAGTCTTTCGCGGCGCCAAAACCGACGGCGGCTACGGCGTTACGCCGTTCGCGCTCTTCGACGGCGCCGGGCACCGCGCGACGATTATCGTGCGGCCGCTTTCGACGTTCAAGGCGGAGTTCTATTTGGTGACGCCGGGCGGAGTGCGGAGGCTGAACGTACCGCTGCGATCGCAGCCCAGCGCGCTGGTTGCCGGACGTCTGCTCTTTACCCTCCAAGAGAGTTGGAACGTTGACGGCGCGGCGTTTCCGCAAGGTTCGCTCGTCTCGCTCGATCTGGCGGCAGCGACCGCCGACCCCACCAACTTAAAACCGGCGTTGGTCTACGCGCCCGGTCCGCGCGAGACGCTCGAGGACGTCGAGCCGACCAACTCGCGTCTGCTGCTGGCCACCTACGAAAATGTCCGCGGGCGCGCTTGGGTTTACGCGCCGGCGCCCGACGGCGGCTGGTCGAAGCAACGGCTCGATCTCCCCGACGACTCGTCGATCGGCATCGACAGCACCGACGATCGCAGCAACGCCGCGTACTTGACCGCGACGAGCTTTCTGATTCCGACGACGTTGTGGCAGCTCGATGCCGGCACTGGCAGCCTCTCGGTCGTCAAGACTTCGCCAACTCGATTCGACGCCTCCAACGACGTCGTCGAACAGCACGAGGCGACCTCGAAAGATGGAACGCGGGTTCCGTACTTCATCGTGCACCCCAAGACGATGAAGCTCGATGGCAACAACCCAACGATCCTGTACGCGTACGGCGGCTTCGGAGTCTCCGTGACGCCGAGCTATAGCGGCATCCTCGGCAAGCTGTGGCTCGAGCGCGGCGGGGTGTACGTGCTGGCGAATATCCGCGGCGGCGGTGAGTTTGGCCCAGCCTGGCACGACGCCGGGCTCACCACGCATCGCCAGCGCATCTACGACGATTTCGCCGCGGTAGCGCGGGATCTGATTGCGACCGGCGTTACCAGTCCACGGCGTTTAGGGATCGAAGGCGGTTCCAACGGTGGGCTGCTGATGGGCGTCGAGTTCACGCAGCATCCCGAGTTGTGGCACGCGGTCGACATTCAAGTTCCGCTACTCGACATGCTGCGGTACGAGAAGATCGAGGCGGGTGCGTCGTGGGCGGGGGAGTATGGCAGCGTCTCCAATCCCGAACAGCGCGCATTCCTGGCATCCATCTCCCCGTACAACAACTTGAAACCCGGCGTCAAATATCCCGAACCGCTCATTTGGACGACGACGAAGGACGACCGGGTGGGGCCGCAACACGCGCGTAAGTTTGCGGCCAAGCTCGCGGCGATGCACGTTCCCTATCTCTTTTACGAGGTAATCGAAGGCGGCCACGGTTCCGGTGCAAACTTGCAAGAACGAGCCTTCACCGGCGCGCTGGAGATGACGTATTTCATCAAAAAACTGATGGACTGACGGAGATACTACGGCGCCGACGTTACGAACCACTCGGTTCCGAAGCGGTCGTGCACGTTACCGAACTTTCCGCCCCATTGCGCGTCACCCAAGGGCGTCACGGCCTTCCCGCCGTCGGCGAGCGCATCGAAAACCTCTTGCGCGCGGCGCGCATCGGGAACGTTGAGCGCCAGCGTCACGTTGCCTTCGTCAGGGTCGACTACGCGCCGAGTCATTCCGTCGGAAGCTTTGAACGAGATCCCCGAGGCAGTAAACGTCGCGTACTGCACCGCATCGCCGTCGCGCATGCCGATCTCGTAGCTTCCATCCAAGGCAGTCTTGTAAAACTCGAGCGCCTCTTGGCAGCGCCCGTAAAAGTAGATGAAGGGCACCAGCTCCATCGGAGCGCCGCCCATGTCGTCGCCGGGATCGACCACGCCGATCGTGTGGCCCTCGGGGTCGCTGAAGAGACCGATGACGGGACCGTTGGGGACGCGGTCGGGCCCCTTCATGCGAGATCCGCCGTGCTCTTCGACCTTGGCAAAGACCGATTCGACGTCGCCGACGTGGACGTAGAAAGTCACGTGGCCGTCGTAGCCTTCGGGCGCCTTGCCGATGCCGCCCATGATCCCGCGCGCAAAGCCGGGAACCGGATCGACGAGGCTATACTGCATCTCGCAGTCGGGAATCGGGGCGGCGACGTTCCAACCGAAGACGTCGGCATAGAAGCTGCGCAGCTTTGGTGCGTCCCGCCCGATGATCTCAAAATGGATGACTGGGTGTTTCACGATCTCAAATCCTTTCAGTTAGGCGTTGTAGACTCGCCGCAGCTCGTCGATGTCGAGCTTGCTCATTTGGAGCATCGCGNNCCAGCCGCACGGCAGCTTTTGGCCGCCCTCGGAGAGCTTTTCCCAAAGCTCGTCGATCTCGGCCTGCGTCTTGCAGCTGGCAAAAAGCGCGATCTTGCCCTGCGAGAAGTTCTCGGCCGGCACGTCGGGATCGCCGGTCGGCGCGTTGATCGCCATGAAGGGTTGGCCGTCTAGCTCGAAGTCGATGGTCATCACCGAGCCGGCGGGTCCCGGACCGGCCTCGCCGTAGCGGCCGACGTCGGTAATCTTTGAGTTGTTGAAGATGGAGACGTAGAACTCGGCAGCCTTCTCGGCGTCGCCGGTAAACCACAGGAACGGAGTGATGCTCGGCATTAGGCTCTCCTTTGGGCGAGTGGTGAGGGCGATGGTAGCATGTATACTTGCGAAAAGCAAGTAAGATTGTCAAAAGCAATATAACTTGCTATAATCACCAGGTGGCCATGGTCAAGCGGAGCTACGGGCAGTACTGCGGGTTCGCGCGGGCGCTCGAGCTGGTCGGCGAGCGCTGGGCGCTCCTCATCGTTCGCGATCTCCTCATCGGCCCCAAGCGCTTCGGTGAAATTGAACGCGGACTCCCTGGGATTCCCACCAATATTCTCACGGCGCGNNCTGGGGCGCCCAGCATCTCGGCGAGCCGCGGCCCGATGAAACGGTTACCGAGGACTCGATCGCGATGGCGCTGCGCACGACGTTCCGTCCCGAAGCAGCTGGCAAAGCGAAGCTGACCTATCTGCTAAGACTGGGGCCGATCGAAGTGCACGCGCGCGTTCGCGATGGCAGCGTCACCGTCGGGCGCGGCCCAATCGCAAAACCCGACCTTACGATCGAAACCGGCCCGGCGCTTCGCCTCTTGATGGCGCACGAGATTTCACCCGCCGACGCGATCAAAAAAAAGCTCGTGCGCATTACGGGCGACCCGAAGTTGCTCGACCGATTTGTACGGATCTTCCGGATTTAACCAGGTCCCTCAATGAGCGATCTCGCGACGCGCCTCGAGCGCCAAGCTTCGGCCTGCGAGGCAATGGGTTCGGCGTTCACTGCAGTTCTTTTGCGTGAAGCTGCGGCCGATGCTCGGCGCGAGCTGCTCCTCGCCGCGCTCCTCCAGCCGCTTTCGAACTACGCGCGCCCGGGACTGCATCTTGCCGGCGCGTTGCACTACCTCGCGCTTGTGGGGGAGCCGGCGCTCGCGCGGCACTATCCGTCGACCGGCGGCGACGGCGACGCTCGCAGCGCTTGGATGGCGGCGCGGGTGGCGATCACCTCCAGTTCCTCAAGGCTGGCACCGCTGCTGGCACGGATACCGCAGACGAACGAGCCTGCGCGCTCGATGCCGCTGCTCGCGGCCTTCGCGTGGCTTTCCGCGCGCTTTGAAATGCCGCTCCGCCTTCGCGAGGTCGGTGCGAGCGCGGGCCTAAACCTGCGTTTCGATCGCTACCGCTACGATGGCGGGAACTGGCAGTGGGGCGACCCACGCTCGCCGCTGGTGCTCCGCAATCGCATCGTGAGTGGAACACCCGAGGACGTCGACGCCCGTATTATCGTGGACGATCGTATCGGCTGCGACCTCAATCCGCTCGACGCGACGAAAGAGGAAGATCGCCTGCGGTTAACGTCGTTCGTTTGGCCGGATCAAACCGAGCGTCTTGCGCGTTTACACAACGCACTAATAATAGCACGCGAGTCTCCCGTTGGAATCGACGCCGAAGCTTTTGCGACGTGGCTTCCACGTAAGGGAATCCCTCGCCGCGGCGCTCTGACCGTGGTCTTTCACACGGTCGTCGAAGAGCATCTGTCGCCGGGCGCGAAGTCGGAACTGGCCGCAACGATTCGCGGGCTCGGCGATGGAGCGTCGTCTGAAGCGCCGTTCGCGCACGTACGCATGGAACTCGAGGACGGTCGTTATCGAACCAGCGTGCAAGTCTGGCCGAATGGGCGCGATCCGGTACCAATCTGCGAAAGCGACGGGCACGCGCAAGGAATTATTTGGGCAGCACCGGTTTGACTAGTCGAGCATCGAGAGCGGCGAGAAGAGCTGGTCGATCCCCGCGGCATCGAGCTGCAACGGTGCGGATTCATCGAAGAGTCCCGCCGCCAGCTCGGCCTTGCGCTCTTGCATCTCGACGATGCGCTCCTCCACGGTTCCGGCGGCGATCAGCTTATAGACAAAGACGGGCTTGTGTTGACCGATGCGGTGCGCTCGGTCGGTGGCCTGGCGTTCGACGGCCGGATTCCACCACGGGTCGTAGTGAATCACGGTATCGGCCGCGGTAAGATTCAATCCGGTGCCGCCGGCTTTAAGGCTGATGAGAAAGAGCGGCACCTCACAGGCCTGAAATCGCTGCACCGGCGTAACGCGATCGCGCGTTTCGCCGCGCAGCTCGACGAAATCAATCGAGCGTTTCTGCAGCTCGGGCTTGATCAGATCGAGCATCGAGGTGAACTGCGAGAAGAGCAAGATCCGGCGTCCCTCGTCGATCAGTTCCGGGACCATCTCCAGCAACGCGTCGAGCTTGGCCGATTTACGAACGCCATGCGCCGCCGTCATCTTGAGCAGCCGCGGATCGCAGCAGACCTGGCGCAGCTTGAGCAGCGCGTCGAGCACGACGATGTGGCTGCGCGCCAAGCCGCGCTGCCGCAACGCATCGCGCACGCGCTGGTGCATGGCGATGCGGATCGTTTCGTAGAGATCGCGCTGAGCGCCGTCGAGCTCGATTCGTGTGACGATCAGGCTCTTTTCCGGAAGGTCGCGCGCGACCAGCTCCTTCGTTCGCCGCAAGAGGAACGGGCGCAAGCGCGACGCCAGCACGCGGCGACGCTCCGTGTCGCCGCGCTTTTCGATCGGCGTTCGGAAGGCGCGTACGAAGGCGGCGCGTTCGCCAAGCAATCCGGGAACGGCGAAGCTAAAGACCGACCACAGCTCCTCGAGGTGGTTCTCCATCGGCGTTCCCGTGAGTGCGAGGCGCTGCCCCGCGCGCAGCCGCCCTGCGGCCTGCGCTCCCTTGGAGCGAGGGTTTTTGATCGCTTGCGCTTCGTCGAGCACGGCCATCTGCCACTCCTGCGCGGCGAGCGTCTCGATGTCGCGTTGCAGCAGCGCGTAGGTCGTCAGCACCACGTCGTGGTGCGCGATCTCCGCAAAACGTTGGGAACGGTCGGCGTCGGTGAGCGCGAGCACGCGCAACTGCGGAACGAAGCGCGCGATCTCGGCGCGCCAATTCGGCGAAACGCTCGTCGGCGAGACGATCAGCACCGGATGCTCGAGGCGCCGTGCCGCTTTTTCGATCGCGACGTGCGCGAGTAGCTCGACTGTCTTGCCTAAGCCCATGTCGTCAGCAAGCACGCCGCCGAAACCGTTGCGCGCCAGCAGCTGCAGCCAGGCGACGCCGCGCTCCTGGTACTGCCGCAGCACGCCATGGAAGGTTGCCGGCAGCTCGGCCGGCGCGAGCGCGTCTTCGTCGGCGAGCGCGTGAACCAAATCGCGCAGCTGCGCCGCCGCGGCCCAACGCACGGGCGTCGAGCGTTCGAGCTGCGCGATCGACGCGAGATGCGCGGGCGTAAGCGCGAGACGCCCCTCGCGCGTGAGCGGTGTGTCGAAGAGTTCGACCAGCGTGGCCAGAAGCGGCGCGATCCGCTGCGCCGGCAAGGCAACAAACGCGCCCTCGCGCACGCGACCGTAGACGGTCGCGCCGTCTCCGAGCTGCGCCAGACCGTCATGCGACCGAATACCAAGCTCGCGCAGCGCGGCGATGACGATCGGCAGGAGCGATACGCGCTCGCCGCCGACATTGATGCCGAGATCGAACTCGAACCAATTGTTTAGGCTTGGCTCGACCTGCGCGTCCCAATCTCCGGCCTCGATTAACTCGTACGGAAATGAGGAGTCGATCTCGACGCGCCAGCCGTTCGCGCGCAGCGCCGGAACCTTTCCGTCGAGGAACTGTACCCAGCGCTGCTCCCCCGTGCCCGGAAAGCGCAACGTTGAGTTGCGGTGTTCGATGTATTGGATCTCCGGCCACGTCACGAGGTGTAGGCCGCAGCTATCGAGTTCCGCGCGCGCCGCGGCTTCGAACTCGTAACGCCGCGGCCAGAGGCTCACGCAGCCCGCATCGACCGATTGGAATTCGCGTGGTGCGTCAGCCGAGAAGTGAACCGAGTGCGCGCCGTACGCAAATGTCAGCTCGGCGACGGCCGCGAGCGACGGTACGGAAAATCCGCGCAATCGCAGCACCGGAACCGGATCGCGCTCGATTACGGTCGTTTCAACGTCGGGCCGCGGAGCGGGGAGGCCGTTCGCGCCGAACACGCGCGTCCATGCTGCCTTCACATGCCGCGCGTTGCGCGGCGTCAGCGGCGGCGCCTCGACGACCAGCGCGACGGCTTCCGGTGCGATCCCGAAGTCGATCGTGCCACATTCGCTGCGATCCGGATCGATGTACCACGTTGGATTGGCCGCGAGCAGGCGCAGCGACGGATTTCCCTCAACCCCGGGATATTGACGCCCGCCGTCATCCAAGTACCAGACGATCCGCTGCTCGGTGAGATCGTGGCGCGCGAGCGGTAATACTTTGGCGGACCGCCAATGCAGGCGCCCGGTTTGAACGACCTCCGCGAACAGCATTGCCAGCAATCGCGGCGACACACTCGCACCCCGCGCCCCCCACGCGTACTGACCGGTGACGCCCGCGGCTACCGCGAGCCGCCCGATCGTGCGATCGATCGGCGTGACATAGGTGCCGCCGGCATAGTTGAGGTTTTCGACCGCGATCGCGCGTCCCAGGCTGCGCTCGCCGTTCTTGAGGATCGATACCGCGCGAGCCGTCAGCGTCAGTTGCGGCGGGTTGCCGACGAGATCGAGAAGATAACGAATGTCTTCGCGTTGCGACTCAGCGGGGAGTGCACGATAGGCTTCGAGCTGCCGCAGCCACGCAGAGACCGCCCCATCGACGATGTCGTCCTCGTCGCGCGGCGGATGGACCCCGTTCGTGTCGCCCAGCCCGAGGAAGGCGATCGCAGCGGCCGCACCGTGTTTGCAGTTGTACTCGACGGGACAGTCGCAATAGCTCGCAAAGCGATTACCACGCGTCCCGGTTTGCAGCTCGACCTTCACGTCGTAGGGAACCGTTGCCGATCCTTGCACCTGAGCCTCGATCGTGTCGCCGGATCCCGCCTTGAGTTGCACGACGCGCCCGCTCTGCGCGTACGTCAAACCACGGTGGAAGACTAACTCACCGAACGACGCGCGGATGGTTTCGATCGTAAGCACCGTCCGCGGCCTTTGCCGCGGTCGGTTGACATCCCCTCGTAAGCCCGAGGACTTGGCTGCGTTCCCGTTGTAGCGCCAGAGTTCACGTGAATACCGCGATCTTTCGCTCGACGCTCGAGACACCGGCCGGCGTCCTCCAACTGACGGTCAACGGCGATGGAAGGCTGGTCGAGATTCTCCTGCCGAACCGAGAGCCGGCTGCGGCGTCCGCGACGCCGTCATCCAAGGCGGCGCGAGGAATGCGCGCGGCTTGCGATCAGTTACGCGAGTATTTTCTCGGCACACGCCGCGTTTTCGATCTGCAGCTGGAGCCGGCGGGCTCGCCATTCGAGCAGGAGGTCTGGGCGGCGCTGCTGGCCATACCCTATGGCGCGACGACGTCGTACGGTGCAATTGCGATGGCGCTCGGCTTGGTTAACGGCGCCCGCGCCGTCGGGCGCGCCAATGGGGCCAATCCTATTCCAATCGTAATCCCCTGCCACCGCGTGATCGGCTCGGATGGAAGCTTGACCGGTTACGGCGGTGGCCTGCCGCTTAAGCGCGCCTTGCTCGAACTCGAAGGCGCGATCCCGCCGGAGGAACCGCGTCTCTTCGCTTAGCCGAAACACCGCAGTAATAGGCCCCGTATACCGTTTTATGAACTTCCTCCGCCTTGCTGCCCTCGGCGCGCTCGCCGCTGCGGTCATTTCAACAGCCTCCGCGCGAGCCGCCGGCACGGACCCCCGCGTCGCGCAGCTGGTCGCCGCCTCAGGCGAAGCACTCGGCATTGCGTCGATCGCCTCGGCAAACACGGTGCGCGTCGATGTGAACATCTCGGCCGTCGGGCTCACCGGCACCGGCACGGAGTGGATCGACTTGCGCGACGGCCGCTTCGCCGAATCGGCAAACCTTGGGCCGTTCGTCTCCCTCGACGGCTTCGATGGCCGCGTCGCCTGGAACGCCGACCAATCGCATCTCGTCTGGAACACCGGCGGCGATAGCGGCCGCGCCTCGGAGATCAATCAGGCCTATCTCGCCAGCTACGCGCTCTGGCAGCCGCAGATGAGCGGCGCCGCGGTCGCGTGGCTCGGCCCGAAAACGGCCGGCGGCACGGCATTCGACGTGCTGAGCATCACGCCGAGCGGATCGCTCGTGCCGTTCGAGCTGTGGCTCGATCGCACGACGCACCTCCCGGCGCGCGCGTTTTTCGTCAACGGCTTCACTACCGCGACGTTAACGTTCTCCGATTACCGCAAAGCCGGCGGGCTGAACGTGCCGTACACCACGCACACCGATTCTAGCGACGGCAACAACAGCGACGCGACGGTCACGCGCTTCACGCTCGACTCGCCGGACGCGCGAGCGGCGCTGGCACGTCCGCAAACGCAGCCCACCGATTTCTCGATGCAGAACGGCAAGACGTCGACCACCGTCCCGGTCGAGCTCCATGAAAATCACGTTTACATCGACGTGATGCTCAACGGCAAAGGTCCGTATCATTTTATCTTCGATACCGGCGGCGCAAATATCGTCGATCCCGCGGTCGCCAAAGAGATCGGCGCGTTCGGCAGCGGCTCGCTGCAAGGCAGTGGCGTCGGCTCACAGACGGAGGGCTTCAGTTTTGGCAAGGTTGCCAAGCTGCAGGTCGGCGATGCCGTGCTCACCGATCAGCTCTTCGCGATCGCACCAACACGCATGGGCTTCGGCGTTTCGGTCGGCCGCCCAGTCGACGGATTGATCGGCTGGGAGGTTCTGGCGCGCTTCGTCAGCACGTTCGACTACGCCGGCAAGAGTGTGACGCTGAGCCTGCCAGGCGCGGCGCCGGCAGCCGCGGGCGCGCACGTCGTGCCGTTCGTCTTCTATGGCACGCAGCCGCAAATTGCGTGCACGATCGACGGCATTCCCTCGGAGTGCACGATCGATACCGGTGCGCGCGACACGATCACATTCATGACACCGTTCACGGCGGCGCACCCGCAGATCGTTCCGGCAACGCTCAGCGCGCCGGGCATCAACGGCTTCGGCATCGGCGGACCGGCGATCGGCCGGCTCGGACGCATCGCCTCGATCGGAATCGACGACTTCACACTGCCTAATCTCGTGGCGGACTACTCGTCGCAAACGCAAGGCGCGTTGGCCGCGCCGTTTGTCGGCGCGAATATCGGCGGCAACTTGCTACGGCGCTTCACCGTCACGTTCGATTACAACAGCGGTACGATGGCGCTGGTGCCCAACGCGGCGCTCAACGAGCCCGATGTTTACGAGCGCTCCGGCCTCTTCCTCATCCGCCGCGGCGGCAGCACCGTCGTCGCCGACTCGCGACCCGGCACGCCGGCGGCGAGCGCGGGCATCGTGAAAGGTGACGCGATCGCGTCGGTCGATGGCTCGCCCACGAGCGCCATGTCGCTCTCGCAGATTCGTGAGATATTCTCGCAACCCGCGGGAACCGTCGTCACGCTGCAACTTACGAGCAAGGCCGGCGTGCAGCGCACGGTCAAGTTCACCCTTGCGGACTACGCGTAGGCGGCGCCTCTAGTACGATCTCGAAGCAAGCCGAATCGCGAGGTTCGCCCGAAACATTTGGGCGGACGAGCGAACCCTCTCGATAGCCGATATATTTGAAGCCGCACTTTTGAAACACGCGAGCGCTCGCGCGATTCTCGGGGTCGCATGTTCCAGAGACACGGCGAACGGAAAGATGCCTGCGGGTAAACTCGAGAACCGCTGTTAAAGCCTCCGTCATAATGCCTTGGCCCCATTTCGAGACTGCCAGCACATAGCCGACCTCGGCTTCTTCGCCGCGCAGGCGCAGGTCAATCCTACCGCATGGCGCGGCCTCGTCCAGTCTTCGAATAACCCAACCGATGCATTTCCCGTCCGCCGTACCCCGTTCGAACGCAGCGAGGCGCTCGGCGATCTCGGATACGCGTTGCACAGGGAACCAGTCCATGTACTTTGTTACGCGTGGATCGGACGCATAAGCGTCGAGGAGCGCTTGTGCATCCTCGACCGCCGGCGGTCGCAACTCCAGCCGAGAAGTCCTTAGTACGCGGTCATCGACGGACATCAGTTCACCTCAGGGCTCGAGTAGATGTGAACCCTTTTACCCAATGGCCCATCTCGCCTCGGTCGCGGACAACTCTGCGACCGCGTTGAAGTCTCCTCGAATGCGGTTCATCGAGCAGGCCTTCGACATCGATTCGCTCCTAGCCAAACCGCTGTTCGCTCATCTAGCGACCTGCGGTCAAGCGGGTCCTTGCGAAACGCCTCTCTGGTTTCTGTGGGAAGACGAAGCGCTGTGGATGATCGCCGGCTCGTCGAGCGGGTTTGTAAAGCGACTACGCAACGACGCCCGAGCGGCAATCGGCATCGTCGATTTCGACTTGGAACGAGGCTTCCTACGGCACCTTGGATTTCGCGGGTCCGCCACTATCGAGCCGATGGACGGCGAGCGCCGCACACGTCTCGTGCGCCGTTATCTCGGTAGTGAGGACCAATGGAGTCCGTGGTTTCGGCAAGCGATCGTCGACCGCCAAGATGTCCTCATTCGGTTTATCCCAGAGACTGCCGTTGCCAGAGATCAATCCTATTTTCGTTACGGTGACTCAACGAACACGCTCCCCGCTCTCGAACGATCGGAGTTCTTGCAGGGGTGGCACGCGCGATTTCCCGGCACGACTAGCGCAACGTTTTGGTACGGCAATATCGCCGGCGACGGACGGTCGAGCTATGCGTTACTCGTCGATGACGTCGCATCGCTGCCGCGACTAGAAACGGTCGTCGATCTCGCATGCGGTGACGGTTACTTGCTGGCCATGCTCGCGGAAAGACTACCGGCGGCCGCGATCGTCGGCATCGACATTACGCCCGAAGAACTTGAGCTCGCGAGCAACCGGCACTTGCCGCAGAACGTGCGGCTCTCCGGCGGCCGCGCCGAAGCGCTCCCGCTGCCGGACGCCGGCGCCGACGCCGTCGTTTGCCACATGGCGCTGATGCTTTTCGATAACGCCCAAAGCGTCGTCGATGAACTCGCGCGGGTGATCCGTCCAGGTGGAGTCTTTGCAGCGGTCCTGGGCCCCGCGCCGGGAAGCAGCGAGCTGGTGACGCAATATGGCGCCTTACTACACGAAGCCGAGCACGCGGAAAGTCTGCCGCCACTTCGCGTAGGCGATCCTGCGACCAACACGGAGCAGTCGTTGCTTACGCTCTTCTCGGGTGATGCGTGGAGCGAATTACTCGTCGACGACGTGATTCTTAGCTTCGAAGGTTCGGACGAGCAGATAAAAGCAACGCTGCTTGGCATGTATAACGTTGCGCGCCTTTCGGACCGAGGCAGAGCGGAACTAGCAAGGCGCTTATCAAGCATCATTTTCGAACGCCGGCAGACCGGCCTCTCTACCGAATGCGCGTTAGGACTCCGTCACCTCGTTGTAAGGCGCACGCGCAACTGACTGTTCTGCGTGCTACAAAGTCTAGTGATGCTCCAAGGAAGCTTCTCGGGCAGGTTGCCAGGCTGGGTCAGAAGAAGGAGCGGCAACTGCTAGCTTGCCTTGAGGAGATTATCATGCGTTGCTTTCCCGCCCGCGGATTCTTCGTACTCGGATTTTTCTTGGCAATCACGCTTTTATGCTTCGGAGGTGGGTCGGTACAGAGTGCCCGAGCGGGCGTTCCGCCCGCCCACGACCCCCGGATCGCGACCGGCCCGATCGGACTTGGCTTCAACTATTCGAACGACGGGCTCGTGATCGTTTACGTGGCTCCTGGCCCGGCGCCGTCGCCTGCGATAACTTTAAACGGCTTAGCTTACTGTGAAATTGCAGGGCTGCCTACTGGGGTGACCGCGTCCCCAAGTAATTCGGCTCCGGGGAGTACGCCGGTTCCGGACGAGTCGGTCGGCGGATCACCCAACAAACCCAACAATGGATCACTCTACGTTTACGCGCAGGTGCCGTCAGGATGCGGGACGCAGCCCACGCTCAGCCCCCTCACTCTCTGGCTTAAGTTCCTGACAAGCAGCGCCGGCGGCGACGGCGCAATCATGGTTGCCTGGGCGGGGTCATCTGCGCAGCCAGCGATCCCAGCGGGGTATTCGAAGAGTAGAGTTGTTGGATTCGGGAACGGCATGACCGCTACGTGGGACGCCAACAACAGCCTGATTTGGAAGCAGCAAACCAGCGAACCACTGTTTATCTTCGCGCACTGCTCGAACGGTCGGCGTTGCTAGTCGCTCCGGTTCCTCGCTAGACTTGCCGTTCTGCCAGCGCACGCCACGACTCTAACGGCGCGCGTTCAGCGGCACGAGCGAAAGCCTCCCCGGTTTTGCTGCGGAGCTCGCGTTCAAACTCGCGGGCTCCGTGCAATTGTTGGGCGAGGTAGCCGTTGGTTTGGCGCAAGTGAGAGGCCGAGCAGAAGTAGCGTAAGGACTCCTCATAGCGCCCCTTGACGAAAAGCACGTAGGCGAGCACCTCGAAAATGCGAATCACGCCGTGCAACTCGTCGGAGAGCAACGATAGCGCCAAGGCTTCGCGAATCAGAGCGAGCGCCTCGTCTGCTTGGCCGCGGCGAGCTTGTATCTCGGCGATCAGGCTCATGTTTTCGGCCCGGCGGCCCCCTTTGGCGCCTTCGTGAAACGCAAGCGCTTCTCGCGCGTAGCCTTCCGCCTCCTCGAGTCGCTCCAGACTGAACGACAGATCGCCGCGAAGCATGAGCGTGAGGGCCGTCAGCTCGTCCTCACCGATCCGCCGCGCGAGCTGCTCGGCGCGCTCGAGGAGTTCCTCGCAGCGTGCAGTCTCCGGCTTCTCCAAGAGCACTTCGACGATATTGAGGATCGCGATGAGACTGTGACGATCGTGCGGGGTAGCAGTGAAAAGCTCCAAGGCCTGCTCGTATCGGGCAAGTGCTTTGCACAGGTCGCCTCTCCCGTGGTCGATGCTCGCGAGCGTGTGCAGCGCCTCTCCCGCCATAAGCCGATCGTCGCGCGCCGTCGCGATGTCGTGCAGCCGCGCCGTAAGGTGCGACGCTTCGTCGTAATCGTCTTGTTTTGCAGCGAAGAATGCCGCAAAGCGGAGCGCTCGTAAGTAGAGCGGGTCTCGCTCGTCGAAGGCTTCGAGATACCGCCGCAGCCACGCCCTTCCTTCGATGAAGTTTCCGTGATTCTGCCAGTAGAACGCGAGCCCGCATAAGAACTCGCCGCATTGTTGCGTCTTTTCCTCGATTGCCCACGCCAATGCCGCCCGGCAGTTTTCAATATCGGCCTTTACGGCTTTGCCGGCACGCTCGCGTTCGTGCGTTTTGCTCGCGAGCGGATAGTCGAGCGCCAACTCCAAGCAGCACTCGAAATGGGCGCGCAGCAGGGGGTCGTCACTCTCGAGTGCCGGCCGCCGCTTTCGCGCGAACTCGTGGATCGTCTCCAGGAGCTCGTAGCGAGATCCGATCTCGTTCGAGGCGACGGTCACCAGTGATTTCTCGACCAGCGACTGCAGCAGATCGAGGATCGGCGCCGACGGAACGGCAACACCGCCGATCGCTTCGCAAGCCTCCAGGGTAAAGCCGTCGCTAAAGATCGAGAGACTCTGGAAGAGACGCTTCTCCGGCTCGTCGAGCAACTGATAGCTCCAGTCGATCGTGGATTCGAGCGTACTGTGCCGCGCGTTCTCGTGGCCGCGCGAAGCGAGCACGTCGAAGCTCTTTCCCAGACGGCGATCGAGCTGCTCGACCGAGAGCAGAGTTGTCCGCGCGGCGGCCAGCTCGATGGCCAGCGGAATGCCGCCCAGTTTCCGGCAGAGCGCCTCGACGGCGTGCTCCTCAGCGACGTCGGCCGCGTGTCCGGAAACCGCGTGCGCCCGCTCGATGAAGAGGCTCGGCGCATCGGAGAGCGGCCCCAGCCGGTAAACGTGTTCGCCCGCGACGTGCAGCGGCTCGCGGCTCGTCGTTACGACGTGGACGCGCGCACAGTGCGACGTCAACGCACTTACGACGTGCGCCACGCCGGCCAAGAGATGCTCCGCGTTATCGACGACGAGCAAGAGCTTGCGCTCCCGAAGATGCGTGACGATCGTCGTCAGGAGCGCCTCCTGCGGCGCCTCGCGAATGCCCAGGACCGCCGCGATGGATTGCTCGATCAGCACCGGATCGGTCAAACCGCTCAAATCGACGAGCCATGCGCCTTGCGGAAACGCTTCGATGACCTCCGACGCGAGCTGCAACGCCAGACGCGTCTTGCCGATGCCGCCCATACCGGTGACCGTTAAAATGCGCCGCTCGCTCAGCAGATCGCGCAGTTCGGCAATCTCGCCGTCGCGCCCAACGAAACTCGATGTTTGATAGGGCAGGTTATTAGGCAGCGAGTCGACGCCGATGATCGGCGGGAACTCGCTGCGCAGGCCGGCGCCTGCCGCCGTCGCTTGCCCGAGGAGATTTTGCACGTGCCGCACGAGGTCGGGCACCGCTTCCGCGAGCGGCCGAGTCGAGGCGTCAAACCAGTGGACAGGGCGAACGTAAAACTCGAGACTTGCCGACGGCAACACATTCTCGATGAGCACGGGCAAGATGATCTTGTTGCGATTTGAGGCTAACTCGAGTTCGCCGAGTACGGCCCGCGAATCGTTTGCATTGCCTGAAAGAACCAGCAATAGGACGCGCGTCCTTGAGATCGCGTTAACGAGCTGCTGCCCGTAAGGGACGCCGGGTACAGGATCACGCGGCGCGATCCAACACTTTACGCCACTTGCCTCGAGGCAGGTGCATAGGTCGGTCGCGGCGCGAGCATCCGCTGAAGAATGGCAGATGAACACCTCCGTGCCGGTAGGGCCAGCCGAGGCCGGCGGCCCCCGCTTCACGCGAGTTGTCATGGACCCGCGTTTCGTGCTAGGGGCGTTCTCCTCCGTCGAGCATTGCTATTAGCGCTTGCCAACACAGCGCAGAGCTGACTTCGACATTCGCGGGGCGGCCTGCATGCAGCGAGGCCGGGGCTTTTAGTTCCCGGCCTCTCGAAAAGCGCGTCTCGCCCCTGGTAGCGCAAGGCTACCTGAAGGCGTTACTGCGGAGGGTTATGCGATTTTGGCGCTGCATCTTGGTGGTGCGGTTGTTGCGTCGTCGGCGCGTGTTGATGCGACGTTACCTCGCGGGTTGCCGGCTGCGCGTGAATGCCACCCTTGCCGCCGTTGTAGCTTACGTGGTTGTAGCCGTTGTGATAGACGACCGTTTTGTCCACATAGGTGTTGTGGATCACCGTCCGGTTGACGTTGCTCACGGCGGTGTTGTAGCGGAAGGCATTGCCGCTCCATCTACCGCCGACGTAGCCGGTACCGGAGTATCCGTGCCCGTAGTTGATGCCGCCGTAGAATCCTACCGTGCGGCCCCAATAGCCCCCATGCCAATAGTACCGGCTCGATCTATAGCCCCAGTAGCCCGGTGTATAAAGCTGTCCTGCCGCGGGCGCGACAACCCACGATCCCGCTACCCAGCGATAGCGGCCGGATCCCCAAGCCCAATAAGCTGGAGTCCATATCGAGTTCGGCCGGTAACTGGCAGGTTGGGCGTAAACCGGCATCGCCGGAGGCGCGAGCGCGACGCCGATACCGACCGCGACCTGTGCCGGCGACGGCATGGGAGCGGCGATAAACGCGACAAAAACGAAGGCTGCAACTGCAGCCCGTATTAAGTGTAATTTTTGCATGCTCTTCTTATTCGCCATCGGCTAAAAAATGCCGCTTGCGACTCCATACATGCATCCGTTCGGTGAAAACGCGCCCAGAGGTTATTTGTTGGCCTTTTCTTGCAAAACCTTCGCTTTAACAGTGAGGAAATGCACCGCTAAAGGTTTCGAATCACCTGCATTGCACCCGACTAAATAAAAAACGGCAACCTTATTCCGTCTCTTGGGTTTGGGCAACGATAGGAAAAGAAACTCAATTGAAAGTTGAAATTTAATGATGGACCTAACCAAAACCATGCCGCGTAGCTCCAGCGAAATGATGCTCGGCATCGTGCAGCTCGCCCGCGCGACCGATAAGGCAAAAGCCTTAGCGAACGGTACCGTTGGCGAATACAAGTACGATTGCCCGATGGACCGTACCCTCTTCGAATACCTCAATATGGATCCGAAGGCGTTCCTCGAGGTCGTGAAAAACGCGAAAAGCGATTACGAGATCGAAGCCTACGCCAAGACGCTTGTTGCCAGGAAAGACCCACGCAATATCGAGGCGTTCAACAAGAAGTTCCTCGCGGCGGTTCCGACCGGAGAATCGCTGACGCATTTCGAAGAGCTGCGTGGCAAGATCGCTCCGAGCCGAACCGACGTGGTTTCGTGGCCAGATCTACTCGATCTTGAAGAGGGCCGCACGGTCCCCCATCGCGAGCTGGCTCACGCCTAGCAAAAATCTAGAGCCGTAGCAAGCTTTAGAAAGGAGCGCGATGCAGATCGCGCTCCTTTTTCTTATCTGCCGGGCTTCACGACGGTATTCTTTTGCATCGTTACCGCGCCGACTCGGGCAAGGGCTCTGCCGACCATGACGGTGCCCGTTGCCAGACTTATCGACTGGTGCGCGAGGAGATTGCCATAAAAGGAACAGCCCGTCCCGAACGTCGCCGAGCTGCCGATCGCCCAAAACACATTGCGCGCCTGTGCGCCGTTGGTCAGGATTACGCTGCGACCCGTTGTCATCGTGAACTTGGACGCGACTTGGAATATGAATACCGCGCGGGGGTGGCCACGGGCATCGAGCGTCAGGTCTCCCGACGATATGGAAAGCGACGAAGTCGACTTGTACAGACCCGGGTAAAGCGTCTGCCCGCCGATGTTGCCGGCGACCTTAATCGGGTTGAGCGTCCGGCCCATGGCGTCGTTATATGCCGTCGTCAAATCCAGCTTGGCTTGTCGCGCGATGCTATCGTCGACGTACACGTGCCCGTGAATCACTCCAGGCGGAAAACCCGTCATTGCACTTCCGGGAGAGATCCCGACGTCACCCACGATCTTGGTAGGCCCGGTGTTCGTCACGGTGGAGCCCGCGAGGATTACGAAGGGAGCCGCACTCCGGAGATCTACCGATGCCGTTGCCGGCACGATCGTAGACGCAGAACCAAACCCGGGTGCCGCTGGGGTAGAGTTGCCTGCACTGCACGCGGCCATCAAAGCAGTCAGGAGCCCGGCCAAAAGCGCGGGCTTCAATTGTCGTTTTTCCATAAAACCAAACTCCGCCGGAAGCGGCGGTCTAAAAGCGCAACGTAAAACTAACGTTGCAACATATTTCTTATACCCACTAACCGACGCCGCCAAGCGTTTAATCGCTGAACGCGCCAACGGCCGGTTTGACGCTTACGCAAGGCTCAGCCGAATCTTGCGCGCGGTGACTGCCATCGCGAACAGCACGACTGAAGCCAGGGTGAAGCCGGGCGCGTACGCTCCTTGCGTGAAGTCGAACGGCGTACGGTTCAACGGACCGACGTACCAGAGCGTGAGATAGGCGATTTCAAACAGGCGCGTCGTGCCGGAGAGCGCACCGCACGCGATAGCCAGCGTCGGAACGAAGACGGCCCCGGCGAGGATGCCTTCGATGCCGCCGAAATTCCCCGCAATCGCCCAGTGCACGAGCGACCCCCCCGCCGTCGTAAGCGCGAGCAGCACGCCGGCGAGCCATTGCGCGAAAAACTGCCGCCGAATCGGATGCAGCGTTGGGTAGATGAACTGCTCGGTCGCGCAGACGGCTTCGCGCGTTCCCAACTGCGACCACTGCAGCAGCGGCCAGATCCAGGCCAGGCCGACCGCGATGCTCTGTCCTTTCGCGTCGGCGAAAAGCTGGAAAATCCAGAGCCCCGCCGCGACGGCGTACCACCAGACGCTCAGCCCGCGCACGAGCAGCCGCAGTTCGGCGAGCACGATCGCGCCGAAGTCGCTGCTGAAGAGCGCGTCGATCACCGGCCTGCTAAAGCCTGCCGTCGCTGATTGCCAGCGCGCGACGACGGCGTTGCGCCCCGCGTGTTCGGCGCTGCGAGCGGGTTTGGCGAAGCGGTCGAAGAGCAGCGCTGCAACGGTGACGATGCCGAGCGCGACCACAAACCACATCGAACGTTCGATTACGTCCGCTCCAGTCCACACGAATCCATGGAAGATAAACAGGTGGTGCGCGCGTTCGCCTACGGCGCCGATGTCGACGGAGTTCAACTTCGCACGCGGATCGACGTGCAAAAGCGCGGTCCAGATTTGGCGCATGACGAGATTTCCGCCGAGTAGGTCGCGCCACCACGGTACGTGAGGCATCTCGGCTTGGAAGCTCCAGATCATGTACCACATGAAGAGAAAGAAGTAGACCACGTTGCCGAGGCCGCCCCGCAGCCACGGAATCATCTCGAAGAGCAGCGCGATNNAATCTGCCCGAGATCGATCGCCGGGCTCTCGCCGCGTACGAACTGCATCACGATCGCGGTCACGAAAAGAATGGCCGCCATCGACCCCAGAACGAGGAAGTTGCTGAGCGCCTTGCCGAGCGCGTAATCGAAGCGCGCGACCGACGTTGCGGCAACGATCTCGCCGACGCGCGTCGTGCGGTCGCGCTCGACCGCGCTCTTGATATTGTAGAAGCCGAAGAGCGAGAGCAGCATTGCCGCCAGGATGGCGAAGGTTGCACCGATCCAGGCCGAGTTGTATATCCCGCGATAGCCGTCGATGAGGAACGTCTCGTATCCCGCGCTGCGCGCCGGAACGAGCAGCGTCCCAACCAGCAGCGTTACCGCGATTGTCGCGACGTACTGATACCGCCGCGTGCGTTCGAGCAGATCCGCTTTCGCGAGCGAGTAAATCGCCCAGACTCTCGTCATGCGGCGGCTCGGGCGCCGGCGACAATGCGCAAGTACGCATCTTCCAGCGATGCGCATCCTCGTGCCAGTTCCGACGGATGGCCCTGCGCAACGAGGGCTCCGTGATTGACGATCGCGACCCGCGTCGCCACGCTCTCGACGTCGGAGCAGATGTGCGTCGAAAACACGATGATGCGGTCGCCGGCCATTTCACGCAGCAGCGTTCGTAGCCGCACGCGCTCTTCGGGGTCGAGTCCGGCCGTCGGCTCGTCGACGATTAGGAGGCGCGGATCGTTGAGGAGCGCCTGCGCGATGCCGACGCGCTGGCGCATGCCTCCCGAGAAGCCGCCGAGCGCGCGCGATCCCGCCTGCGTAAGGTTGAGTACCTCGAGCAGCATCGCGATGCGGCTGCGCAGGGCGCGCCGTGGGATGCCTTTGAGCGCGCCGATATATTCCAGGAACTCGACCGCCGAAAGATGCGGGTAGATGCCGAAGTCCTGCGGCAGATATCCGAGCGTTCGGCGAAGCGCGTCGGGGGATTTACCGGCATCGCTTCCGTTGAAGCGGATCGTTCCGCTGGTGGGCTTCGTGACCGTCGCGAGCATGCGCATCAGCGTGGACTTCCCCGCCCCGTTGGGGCCGAGAAGTCCCAGAATACCGGGCTCGAGCCGCAGGGTGAAATCGCGAACGGCGTGGAGCGCGCCGTAGCGCTTGTTCAGGGCATCGATCTGCAGTTCCATCGGCGCATTTACGCCCGCCGGCCGCGGATTGTTTCCAACAGCGCCGCCGAGCTCTTCGATGTGATTCGTTACGCCGGCATCGCGATTGCGGCGCAGGCGACATACTTTTCTATATTCGCACTGCTCTCGTGAACGTCGATGACGTACTTGCCCTCGAGCAGGTCGCCGAGGGTGACGCCCGATATCATTGTCGTGCTGCTCCCGTGGACGATGTTGCTCAGAGCATATTTGGGAACCGGGTTGAGGTTCGCACAAGTGCCCGTGTGGATATGGATGGGCTGCGAGCCGTTTTGCCCGCCGGCCATTTTGACGACGATTTCGACGCCGCTGGGAACCTGATCGAGCGTGACCGTTCCGGTTTCACCTGGGCGATTCTGAGCGTATAGCTGTAAGTTCAGGGTGGACGGATAAGCGCTCGCGGCGGCGCAGGCGATTGCGCCAATCGCTGCGGCGGCGAATGCCACATGCAGAGCGTGTCGGCGATGCCCAGGGTGGCCTATCATAGAACGTAATGGAGGTCGTCGTGCCGGCGGGGTCGGGCTAAGCGTGACTCGCGGAGCGCGGTAATGGCCGCATCGTCGCGTCCGCGACGTTTTTGGAAGACACGCCTGGCAATGGCGCTTGCCAAGTCGGTCTCAAGACGATCGTACGCCGCTCGGCAAGCCTTGATAAGCTCGCGTTCACCGCGCAAAGGGTCTCGATCGTGTTCGGTGATGCCGTCGGTGTACAGGACGACCAGCGCATCGGCCGGAAGCGCAATTACATAGTCCGCCGCATGGTGCTTTGGAAAGATCCCTAACGGCAAGTCGCGGACATCGTGTGCCAGAAATCCATGGAGGTCCGAAGTCATCACGAGTGGAGCGGGGTGGCCGGCATTGGCGAACGTGAGAGTGCGCCGCCGGGGATTCAAAATCGCAACGATCGCAGTAACGATGACGTCATCTGTTCTCGAGTACGCTACCGTATTCGCCTCCGACAGGACTTTTGATGGATCGCCGTAGTCGCGAATGCCCGAGAGAATGGTTGCGCGCACGGTTCCCATCGTTTCGGCGACGGACTCGCCGTGACCCGACACGTCACCGATCGTTACGGCGACCGCCTCGTCCGACATCGTGAATGCCTCGCACCAGTCACCGCCGGAGCGCGCTTTGCCGGCGGGCGAGTTCAAGAGACTTATGTTCCAATTAAACGCGTTTTGTCCGGCAGGCGCAGACTCCCCGATGGTAGTGGACGAACGGAGCGTCGTATTCATGAAGCGAGACGCGAATCGGTAAAGCAGCCGGTCAGTAACGCGTGCTTCAATCCAGCCGCAAGCTGTGACTCGTGCGATTTCTTGGAAAGCACGCCGTTGGCGCCGGCAAGATGACAGGCGCGGCCCCAAGAAGGCTCCGAGCCTGAGGTGTAGATGACGATGACGCACTCCGGTAGAACGAAGCGAAGCTGGCGGAGTGCCTCGAGCGGATCGACTTTCAGCCGGTCGATGTCGGCGATCAGAACGTTGGGAGCGAGCTTCCCTAATGCGCCGACGTCGAGTCGGGCGACGATAGTATGGCCCGACTCTCCGGCACCTTTGAGTGCCGCGCCGAGCAACGGAATAACCCCGGGATCGACGGCGGCCAAACAACAAACGCGGGCCATAATGTTACGCTTTCAGAGCGACCAGCTCAAAGCCAACCCTAAAGAAGGGCGACAATTCTTCTTCTCGAAACCGAAACGGGAGGTCACGCCTTCGGAGAATCAGCACCATCCAGCGTAACATAGCGACGAGAAACCGCCCATCGTGAAAAAGCGCGATAGCGCCCGCGGAAGTTTGGCGAGTACCGACGCGACGCTCCCAACCGGCTCGCTGCCGGAGTCGGATCCGGCATATCCGATCGTTACGGCCATCCTTCGCGTCGTGCCGGCTTCCCGCTGGGCGTTTGCGCGCCTCAAGGCCGACGGTGAGCTGGCGGGGCTGCTTCTCGACCCGCAGGGAAACGGTGGCGAGTTGTCGCGGCTCAAGAACGAGTTCGAGCGCCAGCGCGAGAAAGCAAAAACCGGTGCCAGGATCGCCGCCACGCTCGGCCCGCTCGGCGAGTACGAAAGCGGCATCACCCTCTTGTTTGCCGACGCCCGGGCCAGTTTCGGCATTCTAACGCTCCTGCGCACCGGCGAGTTGGGACCGTTTACCTCCAGCGAAATCAGCGTCTTGGCGCTCTCCCTCGACGCTACGTCCGAACGCCTCTCCGCGCTGCGCCTAAACCCGCCCCAAACCGAACGATACGATCCTTCCGATGCCGACGCTCGCATCGGCGATGCCGAGGGTGCGGGAGAATCATTCTACGTGCTGGACAAAGATTTGCAGATCGTGCTGGCATGGTCGGCGGAGGACCAGCGGCGCGTCGCGCTAACGGGGCTGCGCACCCGGCTTGCGGATCGCTTGCCCGCCGTGCTCGAAGAGAGCGTGCGGGACCTGGTTGCTGGGTGGCGCAGCGACTCCGACACGCAGGAGGTGGGCGTCGCCCACCCGGTTCCCTTTTTAGTCGTGCGAACGCGACCGATGTCGGGCCCTGCTGGACTCTTTGTCGGCGTGCGGATCGACCGCTTTGCGCCGCCGCACTCGCTGACTGGCCCTGCGGAGCGCTTTCATATCTCGCCGCGGGAACTTCAAGTGCTCGCGCTGTTGCTTGACGGCGCGAAGCTCGAGGAGATCGCCCAAAAGCTGCACATTACCTCGTCAACAATTCAGGATCACATCAAGAGCATGGTCGATAAGACCGGGACCCGGAACCGCACCGAGCTAATTGCGCGCGTGCTAGGCTGGGAGAGCACGTCGGAAGAGCAGCGGGCCTAGCCGCAACTTGAGGATAGCGGCCTAAGAATCGGGCTTTTCACTATCCCGCGCTTCGCCTGGTCCGCGCTACACTGGCAGGTCCAATTAACAGCGCTGCAACGAAGCATCCGGCGCCCGAACCCGCACCGCGCCACGCGTTTTTTGGAAAACGCGATTATTTCGCCTAAATGGGAACGGACATGGATCGGTTTTATCGCCACATTAAGGGTCTCGGGATACTCGGGATTCACATCGGGGCACTTGCGGCCTTCTTACCGGCCTTCTTTGCGTGGCCGGCTCTGGCAGCCGCGGCCATCGTGTCATATACTACTGTGGCTCTCGGGATTTCGCTGTGCTTTCACCGTACGCTGACGCACCGCAGCCTGCGCCTCCTCAAACCTCTGGAATACCTGCTGGCGATTTTCGGAACGCTCGCGCTTCAAGGCGACCCAATCCGATGGGTCGCGGTGCACCGCAAGCATCATGCGCATGCCGATCAAGAAGGCGATCCCCACAGTATCCGTGGTGGGTTCAGATGGGCGCATATGGACTGGCTTTACCGGCACAATATCGCGCTGCCCTCAGACGAGGAGATGCTTCACTTCGCGCCCGACCTCTACGCCCAGGCATTCTATCGCGCCCTGCAATACTTCAATATTCCACTGCAGATCGCGCTGGGGGTAGGCCTCTTCGCGCTGGGTGGATGGTCGTGGGTGGTTTGGGGTATCTTCGTCCGTTTGGTCATCAGCTACCATACGACGTGGCTGGTCAACAGCGCGTCCCATACGCTGGGCTATCGCACCTACGAGACCGGCGACGAATCGACTAACTGCTGGTGGGTAGCACTCATCTCGTGGGGTGAAGGCTGGCACAACAATCACCATGCCTTTCCGTTTTCGGCGCGGCACGGTCTACGCTGGTTTGAGCTCGATATGACGTGGTGGCACGTAAGACTCCTCGCTTTTCTGCGGCTTGCCGATCGAGTCAGGATCCCGAGCGAGACGATGCAGCGGCGGTTCCGCGAGGTGATGTGACATGTATTTTAACGAACATATCGATCAGTCGGTCGTCGATAACCTTGAGCAAATTGCCGAATCGGATCTCTTTGCAATCTATGCCGTGGGCAGCCAAACGTATCTGTTGGTGCAGCGACATCAAGGGACTCCGTGGATGGCGCTGCGGATCTCAGGTGACGGCCTGTTCCGAATCTCTGCGCTGCTCAATGAAGCGATGCGACATCTTTATCGAAACGTCTCATCGCGCCTTTCCCCAAACCACGTAGGCGAGGGGGGCGCCGCCGCTAGCTCGGATGGCCCCTGAAATCGCTTCGGGGATTCCTGCCGATTTCGCGATATCGGCGCTTGCGTGCAACCTCTGCTGCCTTTTCGCGCTCTAAGGAGTGCTATGATCGATTCCTTGCCGGTTGCCACCCTCGCTATCAAAGGTTTTGTCAAGGGACCGCCGTGTTCGGAGCACTCTGAGCCGGTTTACGGAGGTTATGCGAATGGGCGCGGCGAGATCGTATTATTTGCCAAAGACTTCGCCTATCACGTCAACTTCAAGAACCAAATCTTGAAGCAACGTCCGCCGCTTAATGTTGGCGCACAGGCGCGCTACGATGCGACCGAAGCCGGGGAGGATTTTGAATACGCTACCAAGACCTTCCGCCGCCTCAGCCGGCAGCAAATCTCCGAGATATGCACGGCCGGCCATTTTAGGCTCGGCTCAAAATTCTAAATCGGGCCGTGACCTGAGTGCTTCTGCAGGAAGTCGCGCAGGTTGAACGTCGGATCGTAGACGAAATTATAGATGATGTAGCCGCCGGCCGCGGTCTTGCGCAGGACCGCGGTGAGCTTCGTCTTGGGGTTTGGGCGCCCGGAGAGATTGAGCGTAACCGGAACCTGTACGTCGGCGTTTTTGCCGATCGGCGCTCCGAAGGCATAGGATGAGGCGTCCCATTGAGCGTTGACAAATGGGTCGAAGTCCATGATCGGTTCCTGCTGATTGGCTTTGCTACGTAAAACCGCCTCAAGCATGGTATAGAGGCCGGGGTCGAACAGCGACCTGACTTGGCTAAAGTGCCCCGTCCACTCGTGGTTGGGTTGTAGACTGTACCAGGCGTAGAATTTCTTGAGGGTGGCAGTCGCGCCCGAGTCGTTGGATCGGCCCGGCATCGGTGCTGCGGCAAGCAGAAGAGTACCAACGAGTAGGGTGCAGGCGAACTTTCGTTTCATAGAGCTCAGTCTAGCAGCCAAAGCATCCGAAACCGTTCATGAAACAGGGACCCGGCGGGTCCCTGTTCTAGTACGACGTCTCGAGAGGGATGAAATGACCAAGCAATCTTTGAGGCCTGTGCTCGTGGCAACGACCTTCTTTGGCCTCTTGCTGATAGCGTGGCCGCACCTGCGCGCAACCGTGGCGGTCGCCGCCCATGCCTCGCCGGCGCCTTTCACCCTCTGCAAGAGTACCTACGCGCTGTGCACTACTGCCCGATGCACTCCAATTGCTGGACATCCGGGATCGGTTTCTTGTGGATGCGGCGTCCACGCAGGGTATTCCGCGGCCACAACGGCGTGCCGGGCGGTCGGAGAAACGAGCGCCGGCCGGTCGATCGTGTCGCGCTATTACCCGGTAAAGACCTACGCAAGCTGCTCGAACGACCGGCCTTGGGCTAACTGTCTGGACTCGCCCTGTCTGATCGACAAGAAGAACCCTTCGAAGGCAACCTGCACGTGCACGATCGCGAAGAATCAAAACCCATACGTGATCGTCACAAACAGATACACCAAGTCCACCTGCACGACCGGAATAATCTCGTCGGCAACGGTTAAGGACAGCGAACGAATCTCAAGCTTTATCCAGGCGCAGCGACTCATACCGCCGTTTACCAGCAAGGTTCTTAACAGCCCACCACGGTGACGCTGACCGGAGTCCGTCTATTGGCTTTGCTCGGGGCTGCAACGATTTTAGCGGCTTGCGCTGCTAGAGCGAGTCCGCTCTCAACGACGGCCTTTACGCGCGAGCAACGGGCACAAATCGTCCAGATCATGCGCGACGCAATGAGGAAGGACCCGACGATCCTGCGCGACGCGATCGTCGTAGTGCAAGCCGATAACGATAGGATAGAAGCGCAGGCGCAGCACGACGCGCTCGTAAACCATCAAGACGTCCTTTTTGACGCGAACGATCCGTCGGCCGGCAATCCTCGCGGCGCCACGACGATCGTCGAGTTCTACGATCCGCGGTGCCCCTATTGCCGGCAGCTGGCACCGATGCTCACCAGCTTTGTCGCCATAGACCGCAATATTCGGCTGGTCTACAAAGATCTGCCGATTCTCGGGCCCGCAAGCGAACTCGGATCGCGCGCTTTGCTCGCCGCCGCCCGGCAGGGCAGCTACGACGCGCTGCGCCGTGCGCTCATGGGCAGTTCGTCCGCCGGCTTAACCGAAGGGTCGATCAGGGAAGCGGCCAAAAAGCTCGGCCTCGATTGGCCGCGACTTCAGCGTGATATGGAGTCGCCAGCCGTTTCCAAACAGCTGTCGGCAAACAAACAACTCGCGCAGGACCTCGGTATCCAAGGCACCCCGACACTCGTTATCGGACAAAAAATCGTCGAGGGAGCAGACATGCCGACGATCGCCGCAGCCGTTGCCAACGCTCGTCACGACCACTCGCTCGATCAGTCGAAGGCGGTCGTCCCGATGAGCACCGGCGCAGCTCACATATAGTTCGCAAAGAGTCCGTCGAGTATTCCAATGGGCACGAGATTTGGATAGTCGATCATTCTAATTTCGTCACCGAGCTCGAGCGCGCGCTCGTGTTGGATGTCGTAGGGCAGCCACGTCGGCAAGTTCGCTCCATTAGGATTGCCCGACTTTGCGAAATTGGTCCAGTAATCGGCCATGGCCTCGGCCAGGCGCCGGTCTTGCGGAGTCCAACTCCATCGCTCGAGGTTCAGCTGGTCGAACACGTAGCGCATTTCCGCCCAGTGGCCCGCACCCCAGTGCGCGTATGGCGATCCCGCCGGATAGGGTGGGACGTGCGTGAAATAATAGGCGAAGACTGGTTGATGTCCGCTCCTCGACTGGAGTCGAGCCCAAGTTCTCATATCCCACCCGAAGCGAAGGTCACGCTGGAGATGCGCGAATGCCGCGAACGCCTCTGCATCGGTCTTTGGTCGATATGCGGCCATAAGCGCCGGCGGCAGCGGACCAAAAGCCTTCGCGACATCATTGTCAAACGTGGCAACGCTCGTCTTCACGCCATCCATGAACGGAAGCCCCTCGTCGGCGTTCGTCCCGACCAAGAGCGGCACGTCGTTCTGCAGACCCATCTGAAATATCCGGTATGGCTCCGCAGGCAACACGTAGCCGTCGATAATCCAGTGAGAACCGCCGATGGCGTCGTTAACCTTTTCCGCGGGTAACGCCCGTAGTTCCGCGACGGACTTCGCGCCTAGCGACGCGGCCGCTTTCGCACCGTCGCGTTCCGCACCGGAAAGGTAGAAGCCGGCACCAGCCGACGAGATCTTCGCTGGTTCGAATGTTCCGCCGCTTTCACCAATCGCGCGCTGGAAAAGCCCTTTAGCTAGGGGCGAGCACATGAGAATGCTCATCGACATGGAACCGGCGGACTGACCGAAAATCGTCACTCGGCGCGCATCGCCGCCGAAGCCGCCGATATTGGCATGCACCCACTTGAGTGCAGCAATCTGATCGAGGAGGCCATAGTTCCCCGATGTGTGATGCGGCGACTCCGCGCTCAATTCGGGGAGAGCTAAAAAACCCAGAGAGCCCAGGCGATAAGCAATCGTGACCAGGATGACGCCGCGCCTCGCCAGCCTGTTACCCCAGTAGTTCGGGATCGAAGCCGAGCCATTCGTCCATCCGCCACCATAAATCCATACCATAACGGGAAACTTCGCTTTGGGTCTCGCGGCCGGTGCCCACAGATTGAGATACAGACAATCCTCGCTCTTTGGCTCCGATGGGGCGCCGGGCAGGGAGTCGCCAGTTTGCGGGCAGATGGGTGCAAACGATCGGGCCTCTCGCAGGCCAGTCCACGGCGCGACCGGCTGAGGATCACGCCAACGGAAATCGCCAACCGGAGGCGCCGCGAACGGGATGCCCTTGTAGACGCGCACACCCTGCTCGTTCACGCCTTCGACCAGACCGGATAGAGTTCGCACGGGAGGCGTGCTTGAGGCTTGGCAGTTGGTCGAAAACGCGACGCTCGAGATCAATGCAGCGGCCACTGCGGCGGTTACACGGAGTTTCATTCCGATAGTCTACAGGATGAAGGCGGGCAGTGGGTAACCGCGCCGAAACATAACGCCCCGGCGCCCGTAGCAACGGTGCAAGGGGAAATCTCTCATGACCGTCACGGCCTTTTTTTTGCGATCCCTCGGCCTTTGCTTCGTGTTGGCCCTGTGCGCGGCTGCTTACGGTGCGGCGGACGTTCCTGCGGCGCAGACGTCTCCCGATGCCGCATTCGCATCGGACCTGCAAGCGGCCCAACAGGCTTACGCCGCCGGCGAATACGATCGCGCCGCCGCGCTGTACGACCGCATCGTTCGAGCCAATCCGGTCAATCCCACGTATTGGCGACGCTTGGCGGCCTCATACTATCTCGCAGGCGAGTACCGCAAATCGATACCGGCCTATACCATGGCGCTGCAGTTGCGGCAAGATCAGCCCGCGACGCTCGCATATTACCTCGCGCGCGCGAACGCAAAGGCCGGCGATCTTGAGTCGGGCATGCGCTGGCTGCGCCAAGCCATGCGGTGGGGGTACGGCGATCTCGAAACTGCGCGCAGCGACGCGGCCGTGGCGCTGCTGCGTAACCAGCCCGGCTTCGACGACCTTCTCGGCATCGTCGACGCGGCGACCATGCCGCGCGTGAAAGGCTGGGAATACGACCTTGCCTTTCTCGCGCGCTGGGCAAAAGCCAAAGCGTATCACCCATTTCGAACCGATACCGGCGATCGCTTCGTCTCCGACGCCATCTATACGGAACCCGAGTTCGACGCACAAGTTCGCACGCTAAGCGCCCAGATACCCTCGATGTCCGACGTCCAGATCGAGCTCGCGCTCATGCGTTTAGTTGCGGCCTTGGGGGACGGCCACACGGAGCTCGGCGGCGGGCCGCGCCTCGAGTACGCGCAAACGCTGCCGCTGAAGTTCGAGCTCTTTAGGGAAGGCCTCTATGTGACCGCCGCGGATCCGGCGTATCGCAATCTGCTCGGAGCCCAAGTGCTCGGGATGGACGGCCATAGCACCGAGCGCATCTTGAGTGCCGTCGCGCCGTACGTCAGTCGCGACAACGCGTACTGGCTTGCCGCGGTCGAGCCGTATCGCCTTCGCGCCATCCCGTTCTTGCACGCGCTCGGCCTCACCGCACACCCCGACCGGGTTTCGCTTCGCGTGAAAACGCTCGACGGCAGCGTCGCAAGCGTCGTCGTACCGGTCAACACCGACCGCCCCGATATCTGGAACTCGCTCCCCAGCCCGAGCGGCTGGATCAACCTGTTCGACGTTCTTCCACAGCCGTCTCCGCTCTATCTCCAGCGAACGGACGAGCACTACTGGTTCGCTTTCGATGCGCCAAAGAGGCTGCTCTACTTTCAGTACAACAACGTCATCGACGAGAAGGCCGAGACTCTCGATGCTTTCGCGCAGCGCCTCGGAGCGTTCATCACCTCGCACGACGTCGGAAAGCTGGTAATCGACATGCGCTGGAACAACGGCGGCGATACGTTCCTCAACGAACCGCTTCTGCAGATGCTCCAGTCTGCCGGCGTCAATCGCCTGGGGCACCTGTTTGTCATCATCGGCCCCCGGACGTTCTCGGCCGGCCTGAATGCTGCCGATTACTTTCAGCGCGACCTCAATGCCATTTTCGTCGGCGAACCCACCGGCGGCAAGCCCAACGCCCCCGGCGATGAAACGTTTTTTGCCCTGCCCTACAGCAAGATCTCCATAAATTTCTCGAGCGTCTACTGGGAAAGCGGCTGGCCGCAAGATGCCCGCTTGTCGATCGCGCCAGACGTCTACACGCCGCGAACGTTCGCGCAGTACCTCAAAGGTGACGATCCCGCCATGGACTCCATTTTGCGTTAGACGACGGCCTGGAGTTTAGCAAAGACGCGGTCTTCGGTAAACGGAAGCGTCGTGAAGCGGATCCCGGTGGCGACCCGCAGGGCATTACCAATCGCCGGCGCGACGGGATTGTTCGTGTTCTCGGCGATCGATTTCGAACCGAGGGGCCCGATCTTATCGTACGTTTCGGCGAAGAATACGTCCGTCTCCGGCGCATCGGCAATCGCCGGGATCCGATAGTTGCGCAGCGTCGGGTTGGTAACGGCGCCGGCGTCATCGTAGAGCATCTTCTCTTGCAGCGCGTAACCAACACCCATGACTACTCCACCCACGACTTGGCCGCGCAACTGATGGGGGTTCATGACCACTCCGGCGTCGACGGCTTCGGCGCTGTAGAGGATGACGATTTCACCGGTAATGCGGTGTACGGCCAGGCGCACGCCGTAGGCGATGAACGCCACGGTACGCGGTGAGCCGTAGGCCTTGCGAAACGCCGTGAACTCTACGCCCTCTTTGGTGCCCGCAGCGTAAAGGCTGGTCAATGCGATCTTGCGACGGCCACAGAGGACGTGATCGTCTTCGAGGCGGCAATGCTCGGGTTTCTCGCCGCTGTGGCGGCTTGCATATCCTAGAATCTTTTCGCGCAGAGCAAGCGCAGCATTTTCGACCGCCTTGGTGGGCACCATCATCCCGACGCTCGCGAAGGTGCCGCTGTCGTACGGCGTCTTGTCGGTATCCGCATTGAGCAAGCTCACTCGCGAGGTCGAACACCCCATCGTCTGTGCGACGACCTGTTGCTGTGCTGTTACCAATCCATTGCCGATTTCGGTCGAGCCGACGGTAAAGTGGTATCGTCCGTCTTCGAGGAGTTCGGCCTCGGAACCCGACCGCTGTTCCGTCGGCGGCACGCAGTCGAGCATCGAAAGCGCCATTCCGCTGCCCTCGAGCCAGTGCTCGCCTTTGGGTTTCGCACGGCCCCGCTCGCCTCGCAATGCCTTTTCTATGGCATCGATGCATTGGTCCAGGCCATAGCTGCCCATCGTGAGGTCGGTCGCTTCTCGCCACGCCGACTCCATGTTGTCGTTCGGGCCTACGACGTTCTTGCGGCGAAACTCAATCGGATCGATCCCCAGCATGTGCGACAGTTCGTCGACCGCCGACTCGATCGCGAACGTCGTTTGAGAGGTTCCGTACCCGCGAAAGCCTCCGCCGCATTGCAGGTTTGTATAAACGGCGTATCCGTCGCCCTTCTTGTTGGGGCACTTGTAGATCGCCCAGGGGCCCGACATGCCGTTGGCTAGCGTTTCCCCACCGTGATTTCCGTAGCCGCCCGTATTCGATACGACTCGGTATTGTATTGCGGTAATCGTTCCGTCTCTTGTGGCGCCAATCTTGACGTGCGTCTTCATCGGATGTTTTGTCGTGGCTCCAATAAACTGCTCCTCGCGAGTGAACTCCCACTTTACGGGACGACCAGTTTTGAGCGTTGCCAGCAACGGCAAGTCTTCGCTCATCATATCTTGCTTACCGCCGAATCCGCCGCCGACGCGCTCGGCAAAGACGTGAACGTCGGCGAGGTTGAGCCCAAAGATGAAACAGAGTTTCGAGCGCACGATGAAGGGCCCTTGGACGCTCGTACGGACGTGATACCGGCCATCCTCCCCGCGCCAGGTAATCGTTTGCATCGTCTCGAGATGCACGTGTTGCTGACGCGGCGCGAAGTACGTATCTTCGTAAATCGCATCGGCTTGCGCAAAGCCCTTTTCGACGTTACCGATCTCGCCGTGCAGCTCGAGAAAAATGTTTTGCTCGGGGCGCACGGCGCGCGAAAACTCGCCTTTGTCGTGCAGCTGCGGCGCACCCGGCAGCATGGCATCCTCGGGATCAAAAACCGCTGGGAGCACCTCGAACTCGACTTCCAGCTCGCGGCAACCTTGTTCCGCCGCGCCCTCGGTATCGGCAATAACTGCGGCAATACGCTGTCCGACGAAACGTGCGACGTTGTCGAGCACGTAGGTGTCGTCGGGATCGACGCGGTTGTCTTCATGAATGGCCGTGGTAAAAAGCTTGCGTGGAACGTCTTCCCAGGTGAAGACGTCGACGACGCCGGCAACCGCAAGCGCCTTCGATTTGTCGATCGACTTGATTCGGGCATGCGCGTGCGGCGAACGCAGCACTTTGAGATGGAGCATCCCCTCCGGCGGCGGCACGTCGGTAGTATACCGTGCGCGGCCCGTAACGATGTCGTGTGCAAAGGGATTCGGGACGCTCGCGCCTGTCGATTTTCCGGGAAGGTCCCGCGCGACGTTCTTTACGCCCGCAAACGCGTCGCGAATCGAGCCGTAGCCGGTGCAGCGGCACAGATTTCCCTTGAGCGCCTGCGGAAGATCTTGCTTCTGTTCGTCGGTAAGCGCAGCGCCCGTCATGATCATTCCCGCCGTGCAATAGCCGCACTGAAAGCCTTGCGCGTCGAGAAAGGCCTGCTGCATGGGGTGAAGCGTCCCATCGGAGCCGGCGAGCCCCTCGATCGTTGTGACGCTTCGCCCTTCGGCGCGAAAAGCCGGATAAAGACAGCTGTGCACCGGCTTGTCGTCTACCCAAACGGTGCATGCGCCGCAATCGCCGCCGTCGCAGCCTTTCTTAACGCCGTACCAGCCGAGATCGCGCACGAACGTGCGTAGGCATTGTCCGGGAGCAGGCGTGGCCGAGTAGGCCCTTCCATTAAGGTTGAAGTTCATAGCGCAAACAGCTCCTCGCAAATTTCTCGCGTGAAGTGATGCGTGAGATGGTGACGGTGTTGCGGGGAACCGTGGGGGTCGTTGAGATAGAGCGCCATTGGAATCTCATTTTCGATGGTCTCTCGTATGACGCGTTCCGTGGGGCTGTTTCGAAAACGGAGCTGGATCGGACGCACCGTGGCCGCCGTTACGGTCACGAGCACCTCGTCCATTTCTCGCGTGCCGATCAGCAGCACCGAGGATCGCCCCAGGTGCGTAAGTGAGGATCGCCGGAAGGCATACCGCTTCCGCAACGCGTTCACCGGCAGGTGAACGCCGCGCAAGAGTTCTCCGGCCCGGAGTACGTTGGCGTGATCGCCGGTGACGAAGTCGACGGCCGCAATCCGGCGCGCCTCGCCATCGCGCGGCCAGAGTTCGTAAGCGCCCTCCAGTGCGACGGTGAGCGAGATCATCGGACCCGCGGGCAGGGACATCACGATGTTGCCGCCGATCGTAGCTTCGTTCCAGATCTTAAATGACGAAAGGAACGACCGGCAACACTCGTGTACGAGCGATGCCGCGGTCCATTCTTCGGGCGCCTTGAACGCGTAAAGTTCGGCGATGCGGCAGGTTGCGGCGATCTCCAGGCCATCTGCACTCGGGGTCAGCGAAGGCCACCCGAGTCTCTCGAGGTCGATCAGCGTGTCGGTGTGAATCTGCGGCTCGGAGAAGAGCCACGTTCCGCCGCCAAGCCATGCGTTTCCGGTGCGCCACCCCTGAATTTCATCGAGCGTACGCGGCCGTTTGACCTCCGTAATCGTGTTTAAGTTCATCGTCGTGTGCCCCAGTGCTCGAGCTCGGCGTGGTGGATCGGGCCTTGCAACGATCGCAACGGCGAAGCGCTGCGATGGTTGAGGACGGTGAGAATCTCGGCAAGAATCGAACACGCTATTTGGGCGCTGAAAGTCGCTCCGACGTCCAGACCGGCAGGACCGTGGATACGGGCTAGCGCGTCGATGCCATAGCCCAGCTCGCGTAGCGACTCGGCGCGTACGGATTGCGATCGCCGGCTCCCGAGTACGCCGATGTACGCAACGTCGGAATCAAGAGCGCATCGCAGTGCGGCCAGATCGATCTTGGCATCGTGCGCCACGACGACGATCGCGGCGGCATCCGTCAGCAGCCTGGGCACCACCTCGTCGGGCCACGCAACGATCACTCGTTGTGCATCCGGGTGCCGCCTCATTGTGGCAAACTCCGCGCGCGGGTCGACTACCGTCACCGAGAAGTCGGCTGCGCTCGCGTGGCGAGCGAGCTTCGCTGCAAGATCGGTCGCCCCAACCACCACGATTCTGCGCTTGCGTTCGATTCTAACGACGTGCGCGCCGCAGGAAAACTGCACGACCTCTTCTCCGCCCACGATCCGATCGGCAACGACGCTAAAATCCGCATCGGGAATCCAAATTTCGACCGTCAAGGAAGCCCCGCAGAACGATCCGTCGAGCAGTTCGTCGGTCAGAGCGAGATCGATCGTTCGTGGCGACCCATCTCCGAGTGCCGCTCGGGCGCCCTCGATCAGCTCCGCCTCATGGCAGCCGGCGCCGATGTTGCCCAAAAAGGAGCCGTCCGCGTCGACGAGTAGGGACGTTCCGATCGGAGCGGGAGCGGCGTGACGGGCTGCCACCAACGTCGCGACGGCGCACGGAACTCCCGCCCGAAGGCGTCCGGCAAGCTCGTTGTAGATCTCACGCATCGGTGAACGCGTTCCAATCTTCCGGTACGTCGAGATCGAGAAACGCAGAGCGGTCGGCACAACACCAGGTCGCTCGGCGCAACGTCGCGTTGTCACGTGCGCTGCGCACCGTGTCGCCGAAAGGCAACGCCTCAACGACGGACCGGGCGCGCGCGGAAAAGAGCACCGGGTGGCCGGGCGTTCCCGCCGGGTCCACTGGAAAGGCGACGTCGACTTCGCCACGCAGCAGAGCCTCGGTTCGCTCGATCGTTGCTTCCGTCATGCCCGGCATGTCGCCCAACAGTACGCCAAATGGGCTGTGACGCTCGATCGAAGCGAGCGCAAGATGCAGCGAATGCGTCATGCCCAGCGACTGTTCGTCGTTGATGACGATGCCGGCGGCGGGCGCGATGCGAGCTGCATCTTCGGATAGATGCGTCGGGACCACGATCAGCGCCGGCCGCCGTCCAAGTGCTTGGGTTATGCGGGCCAGCGGAGAACGTAGCGCAAGAGGCGTTATCGTCTTATCGAAGCCCATGCGGCGTGATTCGCCCGCGGCTAAGATGACGTAATGCATTAACTCGACTCACCAGGCACGTACTGCTAGTCGCCGCCGAGCACCGCCGGAGCCGTTCCCGTTCCGGACCAGATCGCGTGCACGCGAATTGCGGTAAGAGCCTTCGCTTGCGGATTCGAGCGCGAGAGGCGGAACTTCTCGATTTGCACTTTTCCGCCCGGGGCGCCGCTTGCGAGCAGATCGGCACCGATCGTGGTCGACG